>NZ_JAFLRJ010000183.1 GCF_017315755.1 Streptomyces beijiangensis | reverse complement strand
GACGGATGCCGCCCAGCGCCCCCGACGCCAGCAGGTCCCGCTGCGCGGCATCCGTCCCCGCCTGTTCGAGCCGCGCAGCGGGACCTGCTGGCGTCGGGGGCGCTGGGCGGCGGGATCCCGGGTGGGCCGCCGTCCCTGGGCGGGGCGCCGGGCAAGGCGGCCCGTGCGCCGTCGGCGGCGGGGGACGCGGCGCTGAAGTACGCGCTCGCGCAGGTCGGGAAGCCGTATGTGTGGGGCGCGGAGGGGCCTGCCGCGTTCGACTGCTCCGGGCTCACGTCGCAGGCGTGGGCGCATGCGGGGCGGGTGATTCCGCGGACCAGCCAGGAGCAGTGGGCGCAGCTGAAGCGGGTTTCCCTGCGGGAGCTGCGGCCGGGGGATCTTGTCGTGTACTTCCCTGGGGCCACGCATGTGGCGATGTATCTGGGGGGCGGGATGGTGGTGCAGGCGCCGCGGCCCGGGGACCGGGTGAAGGTGTCGCCGATCGCGTCGAATCCGTTGCTGGGGGCTGTGCGGCCCGATGCGGACCTTCCCTGAGGGGGGCGGGTTGGTCCGGGGCTGCGTGCCCCGGACCTCCGCTTGTCCTCAATCGCCGGACGGGCTAAATATGTCTGGCTACGCTGCTGACGCCGCCGCTACCTCGCCCAGGTAGGCGTTTGTCTTCTCGGGGTCGTAGAAGAAGTTCTCGAAGTCCGCCGGGTTGTTGAAGCCGTTCGCGAAGCGGTTCGCCACCGGCTGCAGCTGGCCCGCCGCTCCGATCAGGTTCAGCACGTGCTCCGGCGGGACCCCCAGCATCGCGTTCGTCCACTTGGTGACGTGCTGCGCCGTGTTCCAGTAGCCGTCGAAGGTCTGCTGCATCCACGCCTCGTCGAAGGGGCGGTCGCCCTGCTCGACGATCGAGGAGAGGTACGAAGCCGCGCACTTCGACGCCGAGTTGGAGCCCTGTCCGGTGATCGGGTCGTTCGCGACGACCACGTCCGCGACACCGAGCACCAGGCCGCCGCCGGGGAGGCGGCCGATGGGGTTGCGGACCGTGGGGGCGTAACGGCCGGCCAAGGTGCCGCCCGCGTCCGTCAGTTCGACCTTCGTCGCTCTCGCGTACTCCCAGGGCGTGAACTTCTCCATGAGTTCCAGGGTGAGCGCGAGGTGCTCGGAGGGGTCCTTGATGCCCTGGAAGGCGTCCAGGGGGCCGCCGGGCACGCCCTCCCAGAAGAGGATGTCCGCGCGGCCCGTCGTGGTGAGCGTCGGCATGACGAAGAGTTCGCCCACGCCGGGGACCAGGTTGCAGCGGACCGCGTCGAACTCGGGGTGCTCGGGGCGCGGACCCATTCCGTGGACGTAACTTACCGCGAGGGCGCGCTGCGGTACCGAGTACGGGGAGCGCGAGGCGTCGCGGCCGAACATCGAGACCAGTTCGCCCTTGCCCGCCGAGACCATCACCAGGTCGTAGGTGCGGGCGAAGAAGTCCAGGTCGGAAACGGCCGCGCCGTGGATGACCAGCTGGCCGCCGCGCTGCGCGAAGGTCTCCATCCAGCCGGCCATCTTCACGCGCTGGTCGACGGACTGGGCGTGGCCGTCGAGCTTGCCCACCCAGTCGATCACTCGCTGGGACTCAGGGCCCGCGACAGAGACGCCGAGGCCCTCGATCTTCGGGGCCTGCGACTCCCAGAAGTTGATCCCCAGGTCCCGCTCGTGCTGGAGCGCGGTGTGGAACATGCACTGGGTCGACATGACCCGGCCGCCCCTGATCTCGTCCGCGGTGCGGTTGGACATGAGGGTGACCTCGTAGCCCTGCGACTGGAGACCGAGGGCGAGCTGGAGCCCGGACTGGCCGGCTCCGACGATGAGTATCTTCCGCATGGCGGGGGTTGCTCCTATTCGGGGGTGGCGTCGAGTGCGTGACCGACCAGGGTCAGCAGGGACTCGATCACCGTGATGCGATTTCGCGCGTCCATGATGCGGACGGGGACGTGAGGGGGGATGGTGAGGGCCTCGCGTACGTCGGCCGCCTCGAAACCCGGGGTGCCTTCGAAGTGGTTGACCGCCACGACGTACGGCAGGCCGCACGATTCGAAGTAGTCCAGGGCCGGGAAGCAGTCCGCGAGACGGCGCGTGTCGGCCATCACGATCGCGCCGATCGCACCGCGCACCAGGTCGTCCCACATGAACCAGAAGCGCTGCTGGCCGGGTGTCCCGAACACGTAGAGGACGAGGTCGTCGTCGAGCGTGATGCGGCCGAAGTCCATCGCGACGGTGGTCGTCAGCTTGTCCGGGGTGGCGGTGAGGTCGTCGGTGTCCTCGCTCGCCTGGGTCATCAGCGCTTCGGTCTTGAGCGGGGTGATCTCGGAGACCGCGGAGACGAAGGTGGTCTTGCCCACGCCGAAACCGCCCGCGACCACGATCTTCGTGGAGACGGGGGCCCTGGTGCGGTCGTTCTGCCAGGGCTGGATGTTCTCGTCGGCCAGGGTGGCGGCCGGCACCAGCGGCTCAGAGACGGCGGAGTCCACTCAGCACCCTTTCGAGCAACGCACGGTCGGGCTGGCCATCGCCGTGCCCGGTTCCGTACACACGGATCTTTCCCTGGTCGGCGAGGTCGCTGAGGAGTACGCGGACGACACCGAGCGGCATCTTCAGCAGCGCCGAGATCTCCGCGACGGTACGCATCCGGCGGCAGATCTCGACGATGGCCTGCATCTCCGGCATCAGGTGCCTGGGGCCGCCGCCGAGCAGCTCCGGACGGACCGGTGCCGCGTCGAGCGCGGCCACGAAGGTCTCGACGAAGAGGACATGGCCGAATTTGGTGCGACCGCCGGTGAGCGAGTACGGGCGTACGCGCGCGGGCCGGCGGGCGGGGAGCTGGGGTACGGGCGGGGTCACCTGGTGCTCTCCATCGATTTGCGCAGTTCACTGCGGAGTTCGGGGGTGAGGACATGTCCGGCCCGGCCGACGAAGAGCGCCATGTGGTACGCGACCACGCTCATGTCGCAGTCGGGGGTGGCATGCACGCCGAGCAGCGAACCGTCACTGATCGACATGACGAAGACGCTGCCCTCCTCCATGGCGACCATCGTCTGCTTGACGCCGCCGCCGTCCATCAGCTTCGCGGCGCCGACGGTGAGGCTGGCGATGCCGGAGACGATGGTGGCGAGGTCGGCGGAGGAGCCCTTGGGGCCATTGCTGTACGCAGCCGCCGGCTCGGGGTCCTTGTCCGGCTCCGAGGAGAGCAGCATCAGGCCGTCGGATGAGACGACCGTGACCGAACGGACCCCTGGTACCTCCTCCACGAGGTTCTGCAGCAGCCAGTGCAGATTGCGGGCCTCACTGCTCAGACCGAATGCGCCGGATGTCCCGAATGTGCTGGGTGCAGTCAACTGCGTGCCTCCTCGACACTGTCCCCCGCGTCGTCGGAATCGGTCGTCCCGGCCGTCTCTTCGATCTCTTCGATCTCGGCCTCTACGTCTCTGCGGCCGTCCTTGGCTCCCTGGTGGAAGCCTCCGAGCCGACGGCGCAGGGCATCGGCGTCGACTCCGGCGGGGCGCTTCTTGGGTTCGGGGGCCACGTCGGGCCTGGTGATCTTCGGGGTGCGCTTGGGGAGACCCATGACGGTCACGGGGTCGGAGCCGGGGCCCGCGGCAGGCTTGGGCACCGGTGCGCGCTCCGGCTCCGGCTCGGGCTCGGGGTCCGGGCGGCGCATGGTGAATGTGGGCTCGTCGATCAGCGGCTCGGGCGCACGCTCGTGCGCGTCGGGCCCGATGTCGTACCGAGAACGCGTGGGCAGCGCGTTGGAGTTGGCCTCCGCGATCTGTCCGGGGAGGTGCAGCGCGGGTGCGGCGCCCGGCACCGGGGCGCGGTGCGGGACGGCCAGCACCGGCGGCTCGGTGGGGAGCAGGGCCGCGGGCAGGACCACGACCGCGGCCGTGCCGCCCTGCTGCTGCTCGCGCAGTTCGATCCGTACGCCATGACGAGCGGCCAGCAGCGCCGCCACATGGAGACCGAGGCCGGTGGAAGTGTCCGCCACCTCGGGATCCGGCTCCGCGAGGCGGGCGTTGATCTCCGTACGGCGGGTGGCGGCCATGCCGATGCCCTCGTCCTGGACGGAGACCATCACCTCGCCACTCTCCAGCATCCAGGCGGAGAGCGCCACTTGGGCGTCGGGCGGCGAGAACGAGGTGGCGTTCTCCAGGAGTTCGGCGACCAGGTGGCTGATGTCGTCGGCGGCGAAACCCGCGACCTGGGCGTGCGGCGGGAGCGACTGGATGGCGATGCGCTCGTAGCGCTCGATCTCGGAGACGGCGGCGCGCAGGACGTCGACGAGCGGCACCGCGCTGCCGTGGCCGTGACCGTGGTCGGCGCCCGCAAGGACGAGGAGGTTCTCGCTGTGGCGGCGCAGCACGGTGGCCATGTGGTCGAGCTTGAAGAGCGTGGCGAGGCCTTCGGGATCCTGCTCGCGCTCTTCGAGGGACTCGATGACGGTGAGCTGGCGGTCGACGACTCCGAGGCTGCGCAGGGCGAGGTTGACGAAGGTGGTGTGCACGGTGGAGCGGAGCTGCTCCAGCTGGGCGCCGACCCTGGCGGCGTGGTCCTCCAGTTCGGCCGTACGCGCCTGGAGCTCGGCGCGGTCGTCGGCCAGTGCCCCGCGCTCGTCGGCCAGTTCGCTGTGGCCGCCGACGAGGGACTGGGCTCGCGACCCCGCGGCGAGGAACTTGCCGTGGAGGGTGTTGAGGGACCGTACGACCTGCGCGAACTCGTCGTTGCGGCCGGTGAAGCGGATCGGGTCCTCCGCCTCCGGGTCGCCTGCCAGCCGGGCGGCACCGATGCGCAGGACGGCGAGCGGGCGGGTGAGGGTGCGGGCCACGGCGGTGGAGACGCCGATCGCCAGGAGCAGCAGTGCGGCCGTCTCGGCGATCTGGATCTCCAGCGCGGTCACCCGGTCGTCACGCAGTTTCGCCAGCCGCTGTTCCTGCTGCACGCCGAGCGTGGACTCGACGCTGCGCATCTGGTCGATCCGGGCGGAGAGCGCGTCGTCGAGTTTACTGCGGCTGGTCTTCAGGTCGGCGTCGGAGAGCTTCGGCTGGTCGGCGAGGCGGGTCAGATAGCGCTCGGCGCTGTTGACGTCCGTGCCGGAGACCGTGGAGACGAGGGATTCGCGGGCGGCGGGCTGCGCGGCCTGGTCGAAGTCGGCGAGGGCGCCGAGTTCGCGGACCCTGGACTGCTGGGCGGCGGCGCTCAGGGCGTCGCGGGTCCCGCTGTTGGGGTCCGACGGCTGCTTGAGGACGTAGGTGCCCGTCATCGGGTCGTACTCCGACTGCTTCGCCGGGCGCGGGACGGCGAGCGCCGCGAGCAGCAGCCCGCGGGTCGCGGACGCCTGGTCGGCCGCGCGGCCCAGGGCGAGGGGCGCGCGGGTGGTCGGGGCGGCCTCGGGCGGCGTCTGCTCGGCGAGCTGCTCGGCCAGGTCCTGGAGCTTGCCGACGACCTCGGAGTACGCCCGTTGGGCGTCCAGGGCGCCGCCCTTGCCCGTCAGGGCCGTACGACGGATGCCGGGAACGCCCGCCAGATCGCGGCGGAGCCCGTCCGGGGCACCGGCCTCTTCGGCGCTGATCTCGTCGATCGCCCGGTCGACGCCGCCGGTCTCGGGCTGCTTGCCGCTGCGGCCGGCCGCGATGTAGACGGTCACGTCGTCGCGTTCGTCCGCGAGGGTGTGCGCCAGGGAGACGGCCTGCTGGTTGAGGGCGGCCAGGTCCACCAGGTGCTGGGCGTCCGACACTTCGGTGGAGGCGGTGACGACCGAAGGCGCGCCGGCCGCGAGGACCGTGATCCCGACGACCGCGACGCCGGCCACGAGCCTTCTGCGCACGCGCATCGTGCGCGGGTCGTTACTGCCCCGAGGCCACTTGTTCCGCACCGGTGCTCGCATCCTTGACTCGCTGGTCACACAAGAGAACCCCCGCCCCTGTGATGGCTCAGAATGGCTCCTGACCATTTCAGTGGCTGTGGCAAGGGGGCGTACATCGTCCGATGGGCCACCCGAACGAGTGAACATCACCAGCGAGTTGGCGAACAACTCTGCGATCGCCGCGCATGGGGGGTGCACGGCCGTCCGGCTGGATCTTCCGGAGCGCCTTTGGCAGGATGCGCGCCCGCAGCTTTTCGGAGGGGCTTCTTCCGCTCGAATCGGGGCGGTTGACCTGCTGGTTCAGACCAGGCCGTGTTCCTCGCGGTCACCACGGTCACCGTGATCGGGCGGTGGAGGTGTCGTGCAGACTTACGGCCATGCGCATCGAACTCACCACCGTCCCCGGAGACCCCGTACGCCCCAACGAGGACTGGATCGGCACGGTTCTGCCTGCTTCGGGCTCCGGCGGTGCGCTGGTCCTGCTGGACGGGGTGACACCGCCCCCGGGGGACGACGGTTGTGTGCACGGAGTGCCGTGGTTCACGGCCCGGCTCGGCGGCGCGATGGCCGAACTGTCCGGTTCGCTCAGGGATATGACGCTCCCTGAGATTCTGGCGGAGGCAATCCGGCGCACCGCAGGGGCACACGCCGGAACCTGTGACCTTTCTCACGCACGTACCCCACAGGCAACGGTGGTCGTGGCGCGTTGGGACACGGCCGACCTCGAGTACCTGGTGCTGTCGGACTCCGTACTGCTGCTCGAAGACCCCGAGGGCGGCGTACGGGCGGTGCTCGACGACCGCCTCGACCGGCTGCCGCGCGAGTTGCTGGCCACGGAGGCGACGGCGGACACGGCACGCAACCAGGAGGGCGGCTTCTTCACGGCGGCGGCGGACCCGGCGGTGGCCGGACGGACGGTCACCGGGCGGGTGGCACTGACGGAGGTACGGGCGCTGGGGGCGCTCAGCGACGGGGCGAGCCGCTGGGTGGACACGTTCGGCGAGGGCGACTGGGCGGACTGCTTCGGGGTTCTGCGCAAGGAGGGGCCGCAGGGTCTTGTCGACCGGGTGCGGGGGCTGGAGAGCGGGGATGTGGAGCGGCGGTTCCTTCGGCGAGGCAAGACGCACGATGACGCCAGTGCGGTGCTGGTGGAGTTTTAGGGCGCCGCCCTCGACCTCCCGAAACCGGCCTCCGGCCGGTTGTCCTCAATCGCCGGACTGGCTTGAAGTGTCGGATGGGCTTGAAGTGTCTGCGGCTCGGGCGTTGAACTGGTGGAGCAGGCGTGCCAGTTCGGCGACCTCGCCCCGGTCCCAGCCGTCCAGCTTCCGTACGTAGGTCGCCCGGCGCGCGTCCCTCACCTTGCGCAGCCGCTCCCGGCCCTCCTCGGTGAGGTTGATCCGGAAGGCCCGGCCGTCCACCGGGTCCTGCTCGCGCATCACCAGTCCGAGGTCCTCCAGGGCGCGGAGCTGACGGCTCATCGTCGCCTTGCCGACCCCGATGTACGCGGCCAGGTCGGTCGCCCGCTGGCCGCCCCACTCGTCGAGACAGACCAGCAGCCCGTACGCGGCGGCCTCCAGGTCGGGGTGGACCTCGCGTGACATCTCGCCCGACGCGGCTCTGGCGCGGCGCAGGAAAACAGCCAACTCCCGCTCCAGAGACAGGAATTCCTGGTCCACACCACTTCCGGCCGTGGGCCCCGCTTCACTCCCCGTACCACTCTCGTGCACGTCAGCACCCATCCCGAGCTTTCCCGATCCTGAAAGTTTCTTTCAGCGGCCGACATCACCGCAGCTCCGCCAGTATTTCGCAGGAGTAGACCATCGGCAGCAACCAGACCCCCTTCCGCCACACATGTCTACGTGCGTAGCGTCATGGCCCGCACCACCGCTCAGTCACTGCTCCCCCCACCGAGCACCACCGAGCCTTTCGGAGGCACGTACATGCCCGTGCACAGATCCGGAACGGCCCGCCGCGGACACGCCGTGAGAAATCACAGCGCCGCGGCCGGGATCCTCCTCGCAGTCCTCGCCCTCATTCTCGCCCTTCCCGGCACCGCGAGTGCCGCCCAGACACCCGCCCGCGGCACCGCGTGGCTGGGGATGGGGGTCGCCGCGCACGACGGCGTCCACACCGGCGGAGTCTCCCCCATGGTCACGCAGACCGAAGGGGTGGACACCAGCAGCCACAACGGCAACGTCGCCTGGTCGACCTTGTGGAGCTCGGGCGTGAAGTGGGCCTATGTGAAGGCCACCGAGGGGACGTACTACACGAGCCCCAACTTCGCCCAGCAGTACAACGGCTCGTACAACGTCGGGATGATCCGCGGCTCGTACCACTTCGCCACCCCCGACACCACGAGCGGCGCCGCCCAGGCCAACTACTTCATCGCGCACGGCGGTGGCTGGTCCAAGGACGGCAAGACGCTGCCCGGCGCGCTGGACATCGAGTGGAATCCGTACGGTGCGGCCTGCTACGGCAAGACCGCGGCCGGCATGGTGAGCTGGATCAAGGACTTCACCAACACCTACAAGGCGGCGACCGGGCGCGACCCGGTGATCTACACGGCCACCAGCTGGTGGACACAGTGCACCGGCAACTCGGCCTCCTTCGGCTCCATCAACCCGCTCTGGATCGCCCGTTACGCCACTGCCGTCGGCACGCTGCCGGCCGGCTGGGGTGTGCAGACGATCTGGCAGTACACCTCGTCGGGTCCGACGGTCGGAGACCACAGCCACTTCAACGGCGACCTCTCCCGCGTCCAGGCACTCGCGAACGGATAGGCCTCTCAGCCCGACCGGGCACATCAAGCCCGTCAAGGGGGTCCCCCCTGCTCGAGCGAAGCCGAGAGCTTGGGGGAGATTGAGGACAAAAAGGGAGGGGCCGGGGAACCCGACGCGGGTCCCCCGGCCCCTCCCCTCGCGCTAAATCACCCGCACTGCCCCGCAGGCCGCTCCCGCGTCACCAGGTCCGTCCAGCCCGTGGTGCCGTCGACCCATACCACTCGCTGTCCGCCGTCGGCAGCCGCGAACAGCTGCTCGCCGCGGTTGCAGGAGACACGGACCGCGCTGCCGGTGCCGTCCGCCGGGACCTGCCACAGCTTGGAGAGGGTCTCGTTGCGCCAGGCCGTGTCCGGCTCCTGGGCGGTGACCGTCGCCGAGGTGTCGCTGAGGGTCAGGTCGTACGCGTAGCGCGCTCCCGCCCCCGACCCCGGGGTCAGATCGACCAGCTTGGAGCCGTCGTAGTTGGCCCTCCGCACCGCCTGCCTGTTGTCCTTGCGGGACTTGTACCGGGGAGCGCCCACGCGTGGGCGCTTGCCCTTCAGGCCGTCGAAGAAGTTGCGGTAGGCGGCATCCAGGTTCCGTAGTGACTGCTGCAACACCACAGCCGACACCCCTCCGAGCCAGGCCCGCTCCTCGGTCTTCTTCGCCTCGGTGATCAACAGCTTCGACAGATCCCCGGTCTTCGGGAGCGCCGCACCACCCGCACGGGCGGTCTCACGTACCTGAAGGGCATCGTTGTAGACCACCCGCGCACACCCGAACGCCTGGGCCAACGCGGCACGCTGAGGACCGTTCGGGTACAGGCGGAAGCTGTACCGAAGCTGCACGCCGATCACCGTAGCGCCATCGGATCATGACAGGAATATAGAACATCAGACCGAACCACCACCTCGCGCCCACCCTTCACGTACCCACGGCTTTCATGACGAAGTACCGGCAGGCACTCGCTGGCGAATCTCCCGCCGAAGGCTGCCCCCTCCAAGCCAAGTCAACTCTCGCCGGATGCATCGGGAGCACCCTGAACTGATTCGGCGCGGCTGGCGGGCGCACAGGCAGCGCTGCGGGGTTGGCTCAACTCCCGAGCCAACCCCGCGGCTCCGTTCAGGACCTCAGGCCGCGACCTGCACCCGCGACTCCGCGGGTGCCAGTGCGATCTCCAGGACCTGGCGTACGTCCGTCACCGGGTGGATCTCCAGCGTGTCCAGGACCTCGGCGGGTACGTCGTCCAGGTCGGCCTCGTTCCGCTTGGGGATCACCACCGTGGTGATTCCCGCGCGGTGCGCCGCCAGGAGCTTCTGCTTCAGCCCGCCGATCGGCAGGACCCGTCCCGTCAGCGACACCTCACCGGTCATCGCCACGTCCGTACGGACCGGCCTGCCGCTCAGCAGCGAGGCCAGCGCCGTCGTCATGGTGATGCCGGCGCTCGGGCCGTCCTTGGGGATCGCGCCCGCCGGGAAGTGGATGTGCGCTCCCCGGTCCTTCAAGTCGGCCACCGGGAGCTCCAGTTCGGCCCCGTGCGAGCGGAGGAAGGAGAGCGCGATCTGCGCCGATTCCTTCATGACGTCGCCGAGCTGGCCCGTCAGGGTCAGGCCCGCGGCTCCCGTCTCCGGGTCGGCGAGCGACGCCTCCACGAACAGGACGTCGCCGCCCGCGCCCGTGACCGCGAGGCCGGTGGCCACGCCGGGCACCGCGGTGCGGCGCTCGGCCGGGTCCTGGGCGGACTCCGGAACGTGGTGGGGGCGGCCGATGAGCTTGCGGAGATCGGCGTCCGTGATCGTGAACGGCAGCTCCCGCTCGCTCCCCAGCTCCAGCCCCGCGGCCACCTTGCGGAGCAGCCGTGCGATGGCGCGCTCCAGATTCCGTACGCCTGCCTCGCGGGTGTACTCGCCCGCCAGCCTGCGCAGCGCCGACTCGTCCAGGGTGACCTCGTCCGCCGCCAGACCTGCCCGCTCCAGCTGGCGCGGGAGCAGGTGGTCGCGGGCGATGACGACCTTCTCGTCCTCCGTGTAGCCGTCGAGCCTGACGAGCTCCATACGGTCGAGCAATGCCTCGGGGATGGAGTCCAGGACGTTCGCGGTGGCCAGGAACACCACATCGCTCAGGTCGAGTTCGACTTCCAGGTAGTGGTCGCGGAAGGTGTGGTTCTGGGCGGGGTCGAGGACTTCGAGCAGGGCCGCGGCCGGGTCGCCGCGGAAGTCGGAGCCGACCTTGTCGATCTCGTCGAGGAGGACGACGGGGTTCATCGACCCGGCCTCCTTGATCGCGCGGACGATCCGCCCGGGGAGCGCGCCGACGTACGTACGCCGGTGGCCCCGGATCTCGGCCTCGTCGCGTACGCCGCCGAGCGCAACCCGTACAAACTTGCGGCCCATGGCGTGCGCGACCGATTCGCCGAGCGAGGTCTTGCCGACCCCGGGCGGGCCCACCAGTGCCAGGACCGCGCCGCCGCGCCGTCCGCCGACGACGCCGAGGCCCCGGTCCGCACGGCGCTTGCGCACCGCGAGGTACTCGGTGATGCGCTCCTTCACGTCCGCCAGGCCGGCGTGCTCGGCGTCCAGGATCGCCCTGGCACCCCGGATGTCGTACTCGGCATCGTCACCGGTTCGCTCGTTCCACGGCAGTTCGAGGACGGTGTCGAGCCAGGTGCGGATCCAGGAGCCCTCCGGGGACTGGTCGCTGGACCGCTCCAGCTTCTCGACCTCCTTGAGGGCCGCATCCCTCACGTGCGCGGGGAGATCGGCCGCCTCGACGCGTGCCCGGTAGTCGTCGGACTCGTCCTCGGGGTCGCCGTTGAGGTCCGCGAGTTCCTTGCGTACGGCCTCCAGCTGGCGCCGCAGCAGGAACTCGCGCTGCTGCTTGTCGACGCCCTCCTGGACGTCCTTGGCGATGGACTCCGCGACGTCCTGCTCGGCCAGGTGGTCGCTCAGCAGGCCGATGGCCAGCTTGAGACGGGCGACCGGGTCGGCGGTCTCAAGGAGCTCCACCTTCTGCGTGATGGTCAGGAAGGGCGAGTAGCCCGAGTTGTCGGCGAGGGCCGAGATGCCGTCGATCTGCTGGACGCGGTCCACGACCTGCCAGGCGCCGCGCTTCTTGAGCCAGCTGGTGGCGAGCGCCTTGTACTCCTTGACCAGGTCGGTGACGGAGCCGGGCAGCGGGTCGGGGACGGTCTCCTCGACCTCGGCCCCCTCCACCCAGAGGGCGGCGCCGGGTCCTGTCGTCCCCGCGCCGATCCGGACCCGGCTGCGGCCCTTGATGAGTGCGCCGGGGTCGCCGTCGGAGAGCCGTCCGACCTGCTCGACGGTGCCCAGGACTCCGGTGCTCGCGTACGTACCGTCGATCCGGGGAACGAGCAGCACCCGCGGCTTGTTACCACCGGAACGGGCCGCGGCCTGCGCGGCCTCCACGGCGGCGCGTACATCGGTGTCGGACAGGTCCAGGGGCACCACCATTCCCGGCAGCACGACCTCGTCGTCGAGGGGCAGCACGGGAAGGGTGAGCGGTGCGTCCATCGTGGACTCAGATTCCATGATCTCCCCTTAGGCAGTGAAGTTGAGCTATGTCGACTCAATGCCCGGGAGCCCCAGGATGTTCCCGGATAGTTGTTCGCTCTCAGCGATCCACCTGCGTAAGGTTCTCTCACCAATAAGAACCATTACCCCTGGGAGGGTGTCATGGAGCGGGTGGCAGAGGGCGTCGAGGCCTGGATCAAGGGCTGGATCGTCTCGCGCGGGGCCTCGGACCCGATCACCGAGCCGTGGGGCTTCACGATCGACGTGGGCCAGGCCAAGCACGTGGCCCGCCATGTGGTGCCCGCCCCGGACGAGACGACCGTCCGCAAGCTGGTCGCCGCGACAACCGCCCCCGGCACCTGGCTGAAGCTGTTCGCGGACGACGAGACGGTACGGCCCTGGCTCGGCCCGGGCTGGCAGTTCGACCAGCCCGGCTTCCTGATGGCGGTGGACCTGACCCCCGACCGCCCCGAGGTCCCGGCCGGTTACACGCTCACCTCCTGGAGCCGAGGCGGCGTCATCCGCGTCCTGGTCCGCACCCCCGATGGCCACTTCGCCGCCCGGGGCCAGATCGCCCCGACCGGCGCCACCGCCGTGGCCGACCAGATCGAGACCTCCCCCGCCCACCGGCGCAAGGGCCTCGGATCCCTGGTGATGCGGACCCTGCAGAGCACGGCGTACGAAGCGGGCGCCACCACCGGCATCCTGGTCGGGACCCCCGAGGGCCAGGCCCTGTACGAGGCGCTGGGCTGGCGGACCCTCTCCCCCATGGCCAGCCTGTTCTACGTGCCGTCCGACGAGGCGTGAGCGGTGGGTGCCACAGCCCTCGCCCTCACACCCGCCCAGACCGCCGCTCTCGCCCATATCCGCGCCCTGCACGGAGGCGGCCCGGCCGCGCTCATTCCGTACGTGCCGCAGATCCGCGAGCACGCCCGCATCACCCTCAACTTCCATCCGGACCGCATCGCCAGGGGCGGCCGTACGGTCGCCGAGTCCCTCGCCGTGGACGGGATCTACCGCAGCCAGTACGAGACGGACCTGTCCAACGGCAGCCGCTCCGCGCACCCGGGCGGGCTGCGCGACACCTGGGAGGAGGCACTGTTCGGCGGGGCGTACCACGCGGACGGCGTGGTGCCCGGGGACCGCCCCAAGTACGGCGCCCTCAACCTCATGAACCACTCCGACGGCGCCGCGCCCCGCTTCGGCTCCTGCCATGTGCGGCTGCGGCCCGCCGTCAACGACCGGGCGACCTTCTGCTTCGGCGACAGCCATGTCGGCCCGGCCCACGTCGGCACCGTCGACGCGTTCGGTTCCGTACTGACGGGCCTGGCGGACGCGGCGGCCACCGGTTCCGCGCTGGGCGTCGCGGGCATGGACCCGGCCGCGGTCCTGCGCGCGCTGCCGGAGGCCACGCCCTCGCCGCTCCCCGGCCGGTCGCTGGACTTCTACATCGAGGCCCAGGTCCACGGCCCTGTCGACCTCGGGCGCGACGCCGAGGCGCTCGTCCTGGACCCGTCCTTCGAGGGCACCACGACCGGCCGGCTGCTCGCCGCGACGGCCGAGCGGTGCGGGATCGCGGTGGAGCGGCACGCCGGGTTCGTCCTGGAGCCCGCCGCGATCGACCCCGCGTTCCGGGGTCCCGTGATGCTGCCGCTCGCGGAGCTGGTCCGCGACACGTACGCACCCGGCAGGCCCTACGATGCCGAGACGCTCGGCCACGCGGCCGCCTCGGTGGTACGGGAGCCCGAGGCCTGGGCCCGGTGGGGCGACCGGGACGAAGTCCTGCAGTACATCAAGCAGCTCTGGCACTGCCTGGTGCGATTCGGAGAGGTGGCACAGTGACCGACGGAGACCGGCGCGGCCGGATCGTCTTCCTCAACGGGACGTCCAGTTCCGGCAAGTCGAGCATCGCCGACGAACTCGTCGGACTCCTCGACGGGCCGCCGTACTACCGCATGGCGGTGGACGGATTCCTCCGTATGACGACGCTGCGCGAGGAGCACACCTCCGACCTGGACGCCGTCCTGCGGCGCATGCGGGCCGGGTTCCACCGCTCCGTCGCCGCGATGGCCTCCGCCGGGAACGACGTGATCGTCGACCACGTCCTCAGCGAACCGTGGCGGCTCGCCGACTGCCTGGAGGTGCTGCCCGGCGCCGACGTGCTCTTCGTCGGGGTGCACTGTCCGCTGGCGGAGCTGGAGCGCAGGGAGGCGGCGCGCGGCGACCGGGAGGCGGGCATCGCCGCGCTGCAGTTCGGGCGCGTGCATGCGCACGGGCTGTACGACGTCGAGTGCGACACCGGGACCACGAGCGCCCGCGACTGCGCGCTGCTGATCCGCAAGGCACTCGCGGAACCACCCGCATCGCCCACCGCCTTCGAGCGGTTGCGCGGGCGTCAGGCCGGCGTCTGACTCCAGCGCCGTACCAGCGGCCAGCAGGCGATCCCGATCGCCAGGGCCATCGGGTGCCCCCAGCCGGTGAGCGGGTCGGTGAAGGACAGCAGGTCCTGGAGGAGCACCGCGGCCACCAGGCCGAGCGCCGGCCACCGCAGCAGCGGCGGGACCAGTCCGGCCAGGGCGCCGAAGCTGGTCATCAGGCCGAAGCTGATGCCGTAGTCGAGGCGGTGCAGGGAGGAGTCGGGGAGGTGGCCGACGACGACCGAAAGGCCCACGGGAAGCTCGGTGGCGAGGGTCGCCGTCACATGGCCGAGGAGGAAGACACCGGCCGTGCGCCAGCCGCCGATACGGCGTTCCAGCGCGGTGAGGACGAAGAGGAAGCCGATGGCGTACGGGGAGAGCATGCCGCCCGCGACCCACAGGGCGCTGCCCACCAGCGCGAGCAGCGGGGTCTGCGAGAGGTGGGCGACATCGGTGCTGGAACCTTGCAGGAGGTCGGCGACGATGTCCGGGTCGGCGTGGTCCGCGAAGAGGGACGTGGCGAGCAGGACCAGCGCGTAACCGAAGGTGAACGGGGTCCCTGCGGGCGTGGGCAGCAGCCCGAGGAGGCGTCGCCACGGGCGCCGTACGGGAACCGGGGGGATCGCGGGCAGCGAGGCGCCGGGAGCGGTCGCGAACCCGGCGGAGGCCGGGGAAGCGGACGCTGTGGCCGTGGATGCCGTGGTCTCGGGCTCAGCGGTCCCGGGCCCGGTGGCGGCGTTGCCGCGCTGGGACGGGATGCCGTCCAGCAGGGATCGCGTCCGTGCGGGGTGCGCCACTGCCGACCCCCTTTCGTGCGGATGTCACTCGTACAACGCGCACTCTCCGCGATAGCCTCCGGCCTCGTCTATGACGTGTGCCACATAGGGAACACACAGGGCAACCTGCGGCGCGTTCTGCGCGTCCGGGCCCGGTGAGGCCCGAACCAGGGAGGCGATCACCATCAACGACGTGCGCACGGTGGAACGGCGCGAGGGTCCGTACGGCGAGGTCGTGCTGCGCAGCCGCGGGGAACACCACGAGATCATCGCCAACGGGTGCTTCCTGATGGACACATCGGACGGCCGTTCCGAGCGGCTGCTGATCGACGCGGCACTGGCCGCGCTCGAAGGCCGAGGGGCGCCGAGCCTTCTCATCGGCGGCCTCGGTGTCGGATTCTCGCTCGCGCACGCGGCGGCGGACGCACGCTGGGGCAGAATCGCGGTCGTCGAGCGGGAACAGGCCATCATCGACTGGCATCTGGACGGGCCGCTCTCGCGGATTTCGGGGGCCGCGCTCGCCGATCCGCGCACTGTGATCCTGCACACCGATCTCATCGGATTTGTCCAGACCAATGGCGAGAGTTTTGATGCGCTCTGTCTGGATATCGACAACGGGCCCGACTGGACGGTTACCGACGGAAACGCAGGCCTCTACGGCCCGCGCGGACTCGCCGCCTGCCATGACCGGCTCAAACCGGGCGGAATCCTCGCCGTATGGTCCGCGCAGCCGTCGGAGGCCTTCGAAGCGGCTATGCGGAATGCCGGGTTTGAGCAGGTAAGGACCGAAGAGATCACGGTTGCCCGAGGCGTCCCTGACGTGGTCCATCTCGGTGTTCGCCCTGCGTAGCCGGGATGCCGCCACTGCCTCTAGTCTGCTGAGCGACCTTAAGAGCAAGCACGTTGCGAAAGCACAGCAGGGGCGGGCGATGGAGCAGACACACACCACCCACAACGGCGTCGCGGCAACGCCGGGCGCCCAGCGCCGGGTGCTCGTCGTCGAGGACGACGCGACGATCGTCGACGCCATCGCAGCCCGGCTCCGTGCCGAGGGCTTCCAGGTGCAGACGGCCGTCGACGGACCCGCGGCGGTCGACGCGGCACAGGCATGGCAGCCGGACCTGATGGTCCTCGATGTCATGCTGCCGGGCTTCGACGGACTGGAGGTCTGCCGCCGTGTGCAGGCGCAGCGGCCGGTCCCGGTCCTGATGCTCACGGCGCGCGACGACGAGACCGACATGCTGGTCGGGCTCGGCGTGGGCGCGGACGACTACATGACCAAGCCGTTCTCGATGCGCGAACTGGCGGCCAGGGTGCACGTACTGCTGCGGCGGGTGGAGCGGGCGACCATCGCCGCGTCGACGCCGCGCAGCGGGATCCTGCGCCTGGGCGAGCTGGAGATCGACCATGCGCAGCGCCGGGTACGGGTGCGCAACGACGACGTCCATCTGACGCCCACCGAGTTCGACCTGCTGGTCTGCCTGGCGAACACGCCGCGTGCGGTCCTCTCGCGCGAGCAGCTGCTCGCCGAGGTGTGGGACTGGGCGGACGCGTCGGGCACCCGGACCGTCGACAGCCACATCAAGGCGCTGCGCAGGAAGATCGGCGCGGAGCGGATCCGTACCGTCCACGGTGTCGGTTACGCCCTGGAGACTCCGGCGCCATGAGCAAGGTCCGGGTCGGCGGTCGTAAACGCTCGATTTCGATCAGGACCAAGCTCGGCACGCTGGTGGTCGTCTCGGTCCTGGTCACCACGGGCCTGCTGACCGCCGCCCTGACCGCCAAGATCGAACTGCGCTTCGTCACGATCTTCTCGGTGATCGCCTCGCTGCTGATCACCCAGTTCGCGGCGCACGCCCTGATGTCCCCGCTCGACGAGATGAACACCGTCGCCCGGTCGATCTCGCACGGCGACTACACGCGCCGGGTGCGCGGCGCAGACCGCAGCGACGGCTTCGGCGAGCTCGCCACGACCATCAACCGCATGGCCGAGGACCTGGAGGCCGTCGACCGGCACCGCAAGGAGCTGGTCGCCAACGTCTCGCACGAGCTGCGCACCCCCATCGCCGCGCTCCGCGCGGTCCTGGAGAACGTCGTGGACGGGGTCTCGGACGCCGACCCCGCGACGATGCGCACCGCGCTGAAACAGACGGAGCGGCTCGGCCGGCTGGTCGAGACCCTGCTGGACCTGTCCCGGCTCGACAACGGGGTGGTCCCGTTGAAGGCCAGCCGCTTCGAGGTCTGGCCGTACCTCTCGGGCGTACTGAAGGAAGCCAGCCTGGCGTCCGCCCACCGGGCCTCCTCGGGAGGCTCGGGCGGCCAGCACACCCGTACCGACGTCCATCTGCACCTGGATGTCTCGCCGCCCGAACTGACGGCCCACGCGGACGCGGAGCGGCTGCACCAAGTGATGGCAAATCTGATCGACAACGCGGTCAAGCACTCGCCGCCGCACGGCCGGGTCACCGTGCGCGCCCGGCGCGGCTCGCAGCCCGAGTCGCTGACCCTGGAGGTCATGGACGAGGGGCCCGGCATCCCCGAGTCGGAGTGGCACCAGGTCTTCGAACGCTTCAACCGCGGGAACGCCCGGCAGGCCGACGGCGGTACGGGTCTCGGCCTCGCCATCGCGCGCTGGGCCGTGGACCTGCACGGCGGGCGGATCGGGGTGGCCGAATCCTCTCGGGGCTGCCGGATACAGGTCACTCTTCCGGGCAGGCTTACGGCACGCGGTTGACGTAGGGTTCGAACCGGAAGCGGACGTTCTGCGTCTGATCCGGTGTGGGATGCGGAGCGAGAGGCCGCAGCCACGGCGCGTCGTACCCGTAACGCGCGGAACCACGTTTGTTTCCCGCCATTTCACGGCCCGAAACACAGGTTCCGATGTGACTTACGTGACGATGACCCGCCCGGTCTGCACCTCCCGGCCACAGAGGCGTAGCCTTTATTCCCGCTGTCCATCACCTTGTGAAGCGGAAGAGGGCGGTTACCGCCGTGTCGTCTCAGTCCCCCAGTAACTCGAGCATCTCAACCGACCAAGCGGGGCAGGGCAAGAGCCCTGCCGCGGCCTTCGGTCCCAATGAGTGGCTCGTCGACGAGATCTACCAGCAGTACCTCCAGGACCCGAATTCGGTCGATCGTGCCTGGTGGGACTTCTTCGCCGACTACAAGCCGGGTAATGCCGTCGCTCCGGAGGCCCCTGCGGCCCCCGCCGCTCCGGCCGCCGCAGCCGCGGGGGCTGCAGCAGCCCCGGCTGCCCCGGTCCCTGCCCCGGTCCCTGCCACGGCTCCGGCCCAGGGCGCGCCTGCCGCGCCTGCACCGGTCGCCGCTCCGGCCCCGGCCACCCCGCCATCCGCCGCGGCCCGTGCCGCCGCGAAGCCCGCGACTGCGGCTCCTGTCGCGGCTCCGGCCAAGCCGGCCGCCGCTGCCCCGGCGCCCGCCAAGTCCGGTGCAAGCACCGGCTCCACCGGAGCGGCTGTCGCCGCGCCCCCTGCTGCGGCCGCTGCGGCTCCTGTCGCCGAAGCCCCGGCCGGTCCGGAGTACGTGACGCTGCGCGGTCCGTCCGCCGCGGTCGCGAAGAACATGAACGCCTCCCTCGACGTCCCGACGGCCACGTCCGTCCGCGCGCTCCCGGTGAAGCTGCTCTTCGACAACCGCATCGTCATCAACAACCACCTCAAGCGCGCCCGCGGCGGGAAGATCTCCTTCACGCACCTCATCGGGTTCGCCATGGTGCAGGCCATCAAGGCCATGCCGTCGATGAACTACTCCTTCACGGAGAAGGACGGCAAGCCGACCCTGGTCAAGCCGGCCCACATCAACTTCGGTCTGGCCATCGACCTGGTGAAGCCCAACGGCGACCGTCAGCTGGTCGTCGCGGGCATCAAGAAGGCCGAGACCCTGAACTTCTTCGAGTTCTGGCAGGCCTACGAGGACATCGTCCGTCGCGCCCGCGACAACAAGCTGACGATGGACGACTTCACCGGTGTGACGGTCTCCCTCACCAACCCCGGCGGCCTCGGCACCGTCCACTCGGTCCCCCGCCTGATGCCCGGACAGTCGGTCATCATGGGCGTCGGCTCGATGGACTACCCGGCCGAGTTCCAGGGCACCTCCCAGGACACCCTGAACAAGCTGGGCATCTCCAAGGTGATGACCCTCACCTCGACGTACGACCACCGCGTCGTCCAGGGTGCGGCGTCCGGCGAGTTCCTCCGTATCGTCGCCAACCTTCTCCTCGGCGAGAAGGGCTTCTACGACGACATCTTCGAGGCGCTGCGCATCCCCTACGAGCCGGTCCGCTGGCTCAAGGACATCGACGTCTCGCACGACGCCGACGTCACGAAGGCCGCCCGCGTCTTCGAGCTGATCCACTCCTACCGGGTCCGCGGCCACGTCATGGCCGACACCGACCCGCTGGAGTACAAGCAGCGCAAGCACCCCGACCTCGACATCATCGAGCACGGCCTCACCCTGTGGGACCTGGAGCGCGAGTTCGCGGTCGGCGGTTTCGCCGGCAAGTCGATGATGAAGCTGCGCGACATCCTGGGCGTGCTCCGCGACTCGTACTGCCGCACCACAGGCGTCGAGTTCATGCACATCCAGGACCCCAAGCAGCGCAAGTGGATCCAGGACCGCATCGAGCGCCCGCACTCCAAGCCGGAGCGCGAGGAGCAGCTGCGGATCCTGCGCCGCCTGAACGCCGCCGAGGCGTTCGAGACCTTCCTGCAGACGAAGTACGTCGGCCAGAAGCGCTTCTCCCTGGAGGGCGGCGAGTCCGTCATCCCGCTGCTCGACGCGGTCATCGACAGCGCCGCGGAGTCCCGCCTGGACGAGGTCGTCATCGGCATGGCCCACCGCGGCCGGCTGAACGTGCTGGCCAACATCGTCGGCAAGTCGTACGCGCAGATCTTCCGCGAGTTCGAGGGCAACCTCGACCCGAAGTCGATGCACGGCTCCGGCGACGTGAAGTACCACCTGGGCGCCGAGGGCACCTTCACGGGCCTCGACGGCGAGCAGATCAAGGTCTCCCTCGCGGCCAACCCCTCCCACCTGGAGACGGTCGACCCGATCATCGAAGGCATCGTCCGCGCCAAGCAGGACATCATCAACAAGGGCGGCACGGACTTCACGGTCCTGCCCGTCGCCCTGCACGGTGACGCGGCCTTCGCGGGCCAGGGCGTGGTGGCGGAGACGCTCAACATGTCCCAGCTGCGCGGTTACCGCACCGGCGGCACGGTGCACATCGTCATCAACAACCAGGTCGGCTTCACGGCGGCGCCCGAGTCCTCGCGTTCCTCGATGTACGCGACCGACGTGGCCCGCATGATCGAGGCGCCGATCTTCCATGTGAACGGTGACGACCCCGAGGCCGTCGTCCGCGTGGCCCGTCTGGCCTTCGAGTTCCGCCAGGCGTTCAACAAGGACGTCGTCATCGACCTCATCTGCTACCGCCGCCGCGGTCACAACGAGTCGGACAACCCGGCGTTCACGCAGCCGCTGATGTACGACCTGATCGACAAGAAGCGCTCGGTGCGCAAGCTCTACACCGAGTCCCTGATCGGCCGGGGCGACATCACCCTCGAAGAGGCGGAGCAGGCGCTCCAGGACTTCCAGGGCCAGCTCGAGAAGGTCTTCGCCGAGGTACGCGAAGCCGTCTCGGCCCCCGCGTCGGCCGAGCTCCCCGAGCCGCAGGCCGAGTTCCCTGTGGCCGTCAACACGGCGATCTCCGCGGAGACCGTCAAGCGGATCGCCGAGTCGCAGGTCAACATCCCCGACCGGGTCACGGTCCACCCGCGCCTCCTCCCCCAGCTGCAGCGCCGCGCCGCGATGGTCGAGGACGGCACGATCGACTGGGGCATGGGCGAGACCCTCGCCATCGGCTCGCTCCTCCTGGAGGGCACCCCGGTGCGCCTCTCGGGCCAGGACTCGCGCCGCGGCACCTTCGGCCAGCGCCACGCGGTCCTCATCGACCGGGAGACGGGCGCGGACTTCACCCCGCTGCTCTACCTCTCCGAGGACCAGGCCCGCTACAACGTCTACGACTCGCTCCTCTCCGAGTACGCGGTGATGGGCTTCGAGTACGGCTACTCGCTGGCCCGTCCCGAGTCCCTCGTCATGTGGGAGGCGCAGTTCGGCGACTTCGTCAACGGCGCCCAGACGGTGGTCGACGAGTACATCTCGGCGGCCGAGCAGAAGTGGGGGCAGACGTCCGGCGTCACCCTGCTCCTCCCGCACGGCCACGAGGGCCAGGGCCCGGACCACTCGTCCGCACGCCCCGAGCGGTTCCTCCAGCTCTGCGCGCAGAACAACATGACGGTCGCCATGCCGACCCTCCCGTCGAACTACTTCCACCTCCTGCGGTGGCAGGTGCACAACCCGCACCACAAGCCGCTGGTGGTCTTCACCCCGAAGTCGATGCTCCGCCTCAAGGCGGCCGCGTCAAAGGCGGAGGAGTTCACGACGGGCGGCTTCCGCCCGGTCATCGGCGACGCGACGACGGACCCGAACTCCGTACGCAAGGTCGTCTTCTGCGCCGGCAAGGTCTACTACGACCTGGACGCCGAGCGTCAGAAGCGCGGCGCCACGGACACGGCGATCATCCGTCTGGAGCGCCTGTACCCCATCCCGGGTGCGGAGGTCCAGGCCGAGATCGCCAAGTACCCGAACGCGGAGAAGTACCTCTGGGCCCAGGAGGAGCCGGCGAACCAGGGCGCATGGCCCTTCATCGCCCTCAACCTGATCGACCACCTGGACCTGGCCGTCGGCGCGGACGTCCCGCACGGCGAGCGCCTGCGCCGCATCTCGCGCCCGCACGGCTCGTCCCCGGCGGTCGGCTCGGCCAAGCGCCACCAGGCCGAGCAGGAGCAGCTGATGCACGAGGTGTTCGACGCGTAGTCGCAGCACCCGCAGTCCGTCCGGAGGCCCGGCACCCGCAGTTGGGGTGCCGGGCCTCCGGCGGTCCGTGGGCTCGTAGGCTGTGGGGGACGACTTTCACGTACGTACGCAGGAGAGCAGCCCATGTACTTCACCGACCGCGGCATCGAGGAACTGGAGAAGCGGCGGGGCCAGGAGGAAGTCTCCTTCGAGTGGCTCGCCGAGCAGCTGCGTACCTTCGTCGACCTCAACCCGGACTTCGAGGTCCCCGTCGAGCGGCTGGCCACCTGGCTGGCGCGGCTCGACGACGAGGACGACGACGAGGAGTAGCAGCGGTCAGAGCGGTCAGCTCCCGGCGCGCATCCGGTCGTACGCGAGACCCAGCGCGCCGTGTGCGATCAGCAGGGCGCCGGCGACCGTCCAGCCCGTTCCTGCGCGGCGGGTAGCTCCCCAGGCCAGCAGGGGGATTCCGGCGGCCAGCTGGGCCGCGCCCAGCATCCGTGCCTTCGGGCCGCGGAGCCACGGTCCCAGGGGACCTTCCTCGACGACGTCCAGTTCGGCCCGCACGGCGTCCCGCCAGCCCGCGGACTCGATCTCCTCGGCGGCCGGCTGGATACGGGCGACCTCGCGGAGCCGGTCGGCGGGTTCTCCCGGGGTGAGGCCCGCCGGGAGGGTCAGGCCGGTGCGGGCCAGGACCGCGGTGAGGGCGAGAAGGCGGGTGCGGGCGTCCGCGTCGGTGTCCGGGCGGGTCAGCGGGGTCAGCGCCTGGAAGCCCAGGACCGGGTCGAGCCCGAGGCGGGCGCCGAAGGTGCGCATCGCCTCGTCCTCGCCGGCCGGGGTGCCGTCCGCGAGCCAGACGTAGGTGACCGTACGGCGGAAACCCGCCGCCAGGGTGAATCCGGCGCGGTCGCGGTCCCACCAGAGCGCGAGAACCGGCCAGGGCGCGGGGACCGCGAGGGCGGTGGCCCAGCCCGAGACGACCCGCTCCACCGGGTCGTCACCCTGCAGCCAGGGCTTGGTCTCCGGGACCAGCACGGTCCACTCGTCGCCCACGGGGGCGAGGAGCAGCCGCTCGCGCAGGAGATGGGCCGCGGGGCGTACGGCCGCAGGGTCGGCGCGGCAGAGAAGGAGCGCTCCGGTGGCGGCATGGTCGGGCGACGACACAGACATGAACACCACGCTAGGACAAAACACCCCCCGCCACCTGCGCGCTTGACTTTCGCGACACGCGATATATCTTGTTTAGCAAGAGACGCGATATGTTGCGTCACCGTCTGTACGGGGAGGTCTGCACCATGTCCGAGTGGTCCGTCTCAGAGCCGCAGAAGCTCACTTTCGACGAGCCGGTGACGGCGCTGAACGTGCGGCTCGTCAATGGAACAGTCAACGTCGTGGGCACCGACGAAGCCGTATCCGATGCACAGGGGGGCGCACGGCTGGAGGTGTCCGCGATCGACGGACCTCCGCTGATCGTCACCCAGGAGGGCGGCACCCTCACCGTCGCCTACGACGATCTGCCCTGGAAGGGCCTGCTCAAGTGGCTGGACCGCAAGGAGTGGAAGCGCAGCGCGGTCGTCTCGCTGACCGTCCCCGCGGACGCGACCGTCGCGGTGGGCGTGGTCGGCGCGGGAGCCGTCGTCACGGGCGTACGGGGGCGCACCGAAGTCCGTGGCGTCACCGGTGACACCACCCTGGTGGGGCTCTCCGGCCCGGTCGGCGCCGACACCGTCTCCGGAAATCTGGAGGCCCAGGCCGTCAGCGGCGATCTGCACTTCAAGTCGGTCAGCGGAAACCTCACCGTGTTCGAGGGCACCGGCTCGTCCGTACGGGCGGAGTCGGTCAGCGGCGACATGGTCGTGGACCTCGACCCCGCAGGTACGGGAAAGCCGACCGACATCGGGCTGACCACCGTCTCCGGCGAGATCGCGATCCGGCTGCCGCACCCCGCCGACGCCAAGGTCGAGGCGAACACCGCCAGCGGCTCCGTCTCCAACGCCTTCGAGGACCTGCGGGTCAGCGGGCAGTGGGGCGCGAAGAGGATCACCGGGACGCTGGGGGCCGGAAGCGGCAAGCTCAGGGCCTCGACCGTCTCCGGGTCGATCGCGCTGCTGCGCAGGCCCGCCGCCGACGCGTCCGACACCGTTCAGAAGGAGCTCTGAGACATGCCTCCCGTATTCGCCCACGGCCGTCTGCGTCTGTACTTGCTGAAGCTGCTCGACGAGGCCCCGCGCCATGGCTACGAGGTCATCAGACTGCTGGAGGAGCGCTTCCAGGGGCTGTACGCACCGAGCGCGGGCACCGTCTACCCGCGCCTCTCCAAGCTGGAGGCCGAGGGGCTCGTCACCCATGCGTCGGAGGGCGGCCGGAAGGTCTACTCCATCACCGACGCGGGCCGTGAGGAACTGGCGGGACGGGGCGGCGAGCTGGCCGACCTGGAGATGGAGATCCGCGAGTCCGTATCCGAACTGGCCGCCGAGATCCGGGCCGATGTGAGCGGCTCCGCGAGCGATCTGCGACGCGAGATGCGGGCCGCGGCCAAGGAGGCGCGCGGAGCGGGTGACTCCGCGAAGGGGGCCACGGGCAAGCCCTTCGGCGCGTTCCCCGACCCGTCCGACTTCCTCGACGGCTCGTGGGGCGACAAGGAGGGCTGGCGCCAGGCCAAGGAGGAGTTCAAGCGCGCCAAGCAGGAGTGGAAGGAGCAGGCGCGCCGGGCGAAGGACGAGTCCCGCCGGGCCCGCGAGGACGCTCAGCAGGCACGCCGCCAGGCCAAGGAGGCCCAGGACAAGATGCGGCGCGTGGCCGAGCAGGTGCAGGTGCACTTCGCGCGGGGCGACTGGCCCACGGGCGTACGAGAAGGACTGGCCGAGCTGACCAAGGAGTTCGGGAACTTCGGCCGGGGTCCGGAGACCCCGGCCCCGGGCCCGCAGCCGAAGTGGGCCGAGGAGTCCGACTCCTCCGGGGACCCGGCACGGGACCTGGACCGGCTGCTGGACCGGTTCCGCGACGACATCCGGGACGCGGCGCGGGACAACGGCGTGACGGAGGACCAGCTCCGGGACGCAAAGGGCCACTTGGCGGAGGCGGCGGCGCACATCGGGGCGGCGCTGCGAAAGCCGGGAGCGTAAGCGGCCTCCGTCCGCTTTTCCTCAATCGCCGGACGGGCTATGAATAGCCCGTCCGGCGATTGA
>NZ_JAFLRJ010001727.1 GCF_017315755.1 Streptomyces beijiangensis | reverse complement strand
GTGCAGAACAATCCGTTATCATCCGGAGAAGAGCATCGATTACGCTGGGGGAAAAGGTATTGATTGTGCTTTTCGCCCTGGCTGTGCTCAGCGCTTCACTTTTTATGATTTCAAAGGCTTTTGCCGCGTATCAGACCAATATTGAAATTCAAAAGCTCGAAAAGAAGGTTGAAACGGAAAGCAGCAGAGTTGATGACCTCGAAAAAGAAGCCGATATGCTGAAAGAGCCGGACCGTATCATGG
>NZ_JAFLRJ010001726.1 GCF_017315755.1 Streptomyces beijiangensis | reverse complement strand
CAGTAATTTGGCCCTCCCAGGCAACCAGACAGGCAATCGAAGGTCACGTGAGACACACGGATCACCATCCTAGTGATACCTGCCATACGAGGTGGAAGCTATACAACTACATTTGTGATACACGATAAAAAAATGGTCTAAGTATTAGGCAAGGCACTAGGATTCTTTTCGTTCGCACCAGAACTGCGACCGCTAGCAGTGTTGCGCCCACT
>NZ_JAFLRJ010001725.1 GCF_017315755.1 Streptomyces beijiangensis | reverse complement strand
CACGGGGAGACGCACGAAGCGGAAGTTGCCCTGGGACGGGTATACCGTCAGACCGGGCAGTGAGGAGAGCTGGCCGGACATGTCCTTCCGGTCGCGGCGCACCTGGTGGAGGCTCTGCTGGTACTCGGTGCCGTGCTCCTTCAGCATGAACACCACGTGCTCGTCGAAGGAGTTGAGGTTCCACTTCGGCAGCATCGAGCGGATGCGGCCGGCCAGCGAGGGGTTGGCGACTAGATAGCCGAACCGGATGCCGTGCAGCCCGAAGTTCTTGCCGAGGCTGCGCAGGACGATGA
>NZ_JAFLRJ010001724.1 GCF_017315755.1 Streptomyces beijiangensis | reverse complement strand
ATTGAAGAATATGTGAATGTCAGAGGCGTGCCGCTGCGTCTCGTCGATACAGCCGGGATCCGCGAGACCGAAGACATCGTCGAGCGAATCGGCGTTGAACGTTCAAGACAGGTATTAAAAGAAGCAGATTTGATTTTGCTTGTCCTCAATTACAGCGAGTCCCTTTCAGATGAAGACATCAAGCTCTTTGAAGCAACGAAGGGAATGGACATCATCGTCATTGTCAATAAGACCGATCTTGAGCAAAAGCTTGATCTTGATCGGGTTCGGGAATTGGCTGGGAATCAGCCTGTCGTGACG
>NZ_JAFLRJ010001723.1 GCF_017315755.1 Streptomyces beijiangensis | reverse complement strand
ATATCGAGCGACAGCAACTTCTTTTGAGCATCGAATACCAAAGGAAATACGTTTGGGATCGCTCAAAAGCAAGCAGACTGATTGAAAGCTTCCTATTGAACATTCCGGTACCCGTCTGCTATTTTGCAGAAAATCCAGACGGAACCTATGAGGTAATCGACGGGCTGCAGCGCATTCAAACCGTTAATGATTTCCTTACGGATAAGTTTGCCCTGAGAGGAATCTCAGTGCTCAAAGAGTACGAAGGGCAATGTTTTTCAGACCTGCCACCTCGCGAGCAGAGGCGCCTCACCAGCCGAACAATCCGCTGCATCGTAATCACGG
>NZ_JAFLRJ010001722.1 GCF_017315755.1 Streptomyces beijiangensis | reverse complement strand
ATAAATAGTCGAGTCTGCTTTCAAAATAATGGTGCTCTGATTCAGGAGAAATATAGTACCCTTCAACCGTCTCAAAATAGTGGAGCGGAAACAGCAGCCTGCTGTACATCAGCCGCTTAGAAAATGAGGATAGCGGCGCGGCTTGTTCGTATTGCTGAAGAAACAACATGATTTCATTGAAGTTTTTCCTTTCGTGAAACAAGCTTCTGGCATAT
>NZ_JAFLRJ010001721.1 GCF_017315755.1 Streptomyces beijiangensis | reverse complement strand
CTTATGACCCATGATTATCACATTGCTGCTTTCAGAGACAATCTCCTTGAGCGCGTGTGAAATGACCCGGGCTCTGACGCGCGTCCGTTTTTCCATAGGATTCGTCTTACCGCCGTAAAACTTCACTTTCCCGTTCGGCTGCTTGATTGCCACCTGATCTCCTCCGCGTCCCAGCGCCAAGTCAAGGCTGGATTGCGCCAAATCGCCGAGCTCTTTCAACGAGGCAACAGATGCACCGATTCCGATGCTTAACGTCAAGGAAATGGTA
>NZ_JAFLRJ010001720.1 GCF_017315755.1 Streptomyces beijiangensis | reverse complement strand
CGGGCAGGCCCGTGCGCATCACGCCGCTCAAGGACTGGGACGTCCTCGCCGTGCGCCGCGTGCTGTAACGCCGACCTCCGTCCGGCCCGCCCCTTTCGTTCCCCACTTCTGCCCTCTGGCCTGCGTACGCAAGGAGCCTTGCCGCACCCATGACATCTCTCGCCGACCGGCTCTCTCTCGCCTTCGACCCCGGAATCACGCCCAAGGGCGGTGGCCTGCCGGGGCTCTCCGTCCTGA
>NZ_JAFLRJ010001719.1 GCF_017315755.1 Streptomyces beijiangensis | reverse complement strand
GCCTACGACAATGCTATGCCGTTTACGATTCATTACAACAACAGCGATATATTCACGGATCATGGCGTTCGGCCAATAATAAAAAGCGGTTTTTGAACCGATCCCCTGGCTCTTTAAGCCTGCTCGTTTTGCATATAGGCTGGCGCGGAACAGGTGGAAATTGTTTGTTGTGAAGATGCTGTTGTATTTGCCGTCTGATAATGAGTCCATCAGTTGTTTGGAGAAAAGCATATTTTGAT
>NZ_JAFLRJ010001718.1 GCF_017315755.1 Streptomyces beijiangensis | reverse complement strand
CGCGAAGGCCGCCCGATAGCTTCATTCAACAGATTGTTGATTTCGCGTCGCGGAAAGTGCGGGGGCGGGCGTGCCCCGGGGCATGAAGGATCTGGAGGGCGCGGATGAGCCAGGGCCGGAAGGAGCAGGTGGCCACGAGTATCGCGGGTGCCGTCGTCGCGGAGATCAGCGCCTTCCTGGCGCCGGTCGACGCCGAGCTGGAGCGCCGCTACCCCGGAGACCCCGGTACCCGTCAGCCCGTCCACACCGTCTACGTCCCCGGCGACGTCTTCACCGCCGGCACCCTCCGCTCCTGGGGCGATCAGGCCCTGGC
>NZ_JAFLRJ010000182.1 GCF_017315755.1 Streptomyces beijiangensis | reverse complement strand
GCCCTAGACTTTCGCCCCAGCCCGAATCTTCGAACCGCCCCGACCCGAACCCGAGCCGACCGAGCCGAGCCCCATGCCCTTCCGCGTCCACCTGAGCGAGGCCGACCTCCTGCGCTGCCGCTTCGCGCTCTCCCCGCTCTGGGAGACCCAGGAGGCCGTCCGTACCCTCAACTCCCCCGCCCGCCAGGGCTACCACCTCCCCTGGCTCAGAAAGATCCGCACCGCGGCCGCCGGCCTCGACTTCACCCCCGTCCGCCTCCTGATGCCCCGCCGCGGGCACAACCCGGACTATCTCTGCCCGCCGCCGCTGGGCCCCTCGGCCTCCTTCGAGGAGGAGATCGCGGCCGTACGCGCCACCGACCCGGAGCTCGCGCGCGACGACATGGCCCGCTCCCTCGCCTGTACGCCGGGCGCAGCGGAGACCCCGGCGGGACAGCGGATGCTGCGCGAACCGGCACGCGCGGTACGGGAGCTGACGGACCTGATGGAGGCGGCCTGGCACGCACTCGTGGAACCGGAGTGGCCACGCCTCCGCTCGCTCCTGGAGGCGGACATCGCGTACCACTCCCGCCGCCTCGCCGAGGTCGGCCTGGGCGGCCTGCTCTCCGAGCTGCACCCCCACCTGAGCTGGGACGGCACCACGCTCACCCTCGCCAAAACCGGCGAGCACGTACGGGAGCCGTCGGGCCAGGGCCTGATGCTGATGCCCAGCGCGTTCTGCTGGCCGCAGGTGATCAGCGGCTTCGACGCACCCTGGCAGCCGACCGTCGTCTATCCCGCGCGCGGCATCGGCGTCCTGTGGACGGAGCGGGGCGACGGCCGGACGCCGGAAGCCCTCGCCCGGCTGCTCGGCCGGACGAGGGCTGACGTGTTGTGCGCACTGGACGACCCCGCGACCACCAGCGCGCTCGCGCACCGGCTGCGGCTGGCCCCCAGCTCCGTATCGGCGCATCTGTCGGCGCTGCGCGGGGCGGGACTGCTGCTCTCGCGGCGGTACGGACACCAGGTGCTGTACGAGCGGACGCCGCTGGGGACAGCGCTAAGCGGAGGGGCCGGCGAGGTAGCGCTCGACGGTGTCGACCTTTGAGGTCAGCCCATCGGTGACGCCGGGCCGGATGTCGGCCTTGAGCACGAGCGAGACCCGCCCCGCCCGCGCCTCGACGGCGGCGACGGCACGCTTGACGACGTCCATGACCTCGTCCCACTCGCCCTCAATAGACGTGAACATGGCGTCCGTACGGTTCGGAAGCCCCGACTCCCGCACCACACGCACCGCGTCGGCGACGTACTCGCCCACGTCCTCGCCGACACCCAGCGGGGAGACAGAGAAGGCGACGATCATCAGGCGACCACGCCTTCGCGGCGGGCGCGCGCGGCGATGACCGCGTTCTCGGACTCGCGCTTCAGCTTGCGCTCGGCGAAGAAGCCGCCGGTCGGCAGGACCGACAGGACGAAGTAGAGGATGCCGGTGCCCGCGGACCACTTGGTGCGGTTCCAGGCGTCCAGCCAGAAGATCACGTACAGCACGAAGAGCACGCCGTGGACCATGCCCATGACCGGAACCGCGTTGAACTCCGTGGTGCGCTTGAGCACCGAGCAGAGGAGCAGCAGCAGGAAGGAGACCGCCTCGGGGGCGGAGACCAGACGGAGGCGACGGATGGCGGAAGCGGTCTTAATGTCCACGGAGGGGCAACCTTCGGCATCGGGGGCGGCAGTCGATCTTGTGCTGTGCTTTCTGGGGGGCATCCCCCAGCCCCCCGGTACGCACAAGCTCGAACCATTGTCGCAGCCGGGATTCCCAGGGTCGGATCAGGGTCCAGATCCTCCTCCGGAGCCCTGTTCGCGCCCCTCCACTCCCCTTATCTTCGATTCCGTGGCCCAGTTCACGCTCCAGGGGAGCAAAATGCTCGCGGTCTCCATGACCGGCGACTCAGTCAAGGCGAAGAACGGCGCGATGGTGGCCTACGACGGCCAGATGGCGTTCAAGAAGCTGTCCGGAGGCGGTGAGGGCGTACGCGGCATGGTGACCCGGCGCCTGACCGGCGAGCAGATGGTCGTGATGGAGGTGAAAGGTCACGGCACGTGCTACTTCGCGGACCGGGCGAGCGAGATCAGTCTGGTCTCCCTCCGCGGCGAGAAGCTGTACGTCGAGTCCAGCAACCTCCTGTGCACGGACGCGGGCCTGCGCACCGGCACGACCTTCACCGGTCTGCGCGGCGCGAGCCAGGGCAACGGTCTGTTCACCACGACCGTGGAGGGCACAGGACAGGCGGCGATCATGTCGCACGGTCCGGCGGTGGTGCTGCGGGTGAGCGCGCAGTACCCGCTGCAGGTCGACCCGGGGGCGTACATCGCGCACACCGGAAATCTCCAGCAGCACTTCCAGTCGGGGGTGACCTTCCGCACCTTCATCGGGGAGGGGTCGGGCGAGGCCTTCCAGATCCGGTTCGAGGGCGAGGGGCTCGTGTACGTGCAGCCCAGCGAGCGCAACACCATCGGGGGCGACGTCTGATGCCGTTCCGCGAGATCAACTCGAAGATGGTCGAGGCGACCGTGCTGCCCGGCCAGAAGATGTTCAGCCAGCGCGGGGCGATGCTCGCGTACAAGGGCGAGGTGTCCTTCACGCCCAATATCCAGGGCGGCCAGGGCGGGCTGATGTCGATGATCGGCCGGCGGGTCGCCAATGAGGCGACGCCACTGATGACGGTCGAAGGCAGCGGAACGGTCATGTTCGGCCACGGCGGGCACCACATCCAGGTGATCCAGCTCGCGGGCGACACCCTGTATGTGGAGGCCGACCGGCTCCTCGCCTTCGACGGGGCCCTGCAGCAGGGCACGATGTTCATGGGCTCGCAGGGCGGGGTCATGGGGATGGTGCGCGGCCAGGTCACCGGGCAGGGCCTGTTCACGACGACCCTCAAGGGGCACGGCGCGGTGGCGGTGATGGCGCACGGCGGGGTCGTGGAGCTGCAGATCACCCCGCAGCGGCCGGTGCACGTCGACCCGCAGGCGTATGTCGCGCACCACGGCGACGTACGCAACAAGCTGTCCACGGCGCTGGGCTGGCGGGACATGGTGGGGCGCGGCTCGGGCGAGGCGTTCCAGCTGGAGCTGTCGGGCAGCGGAGCGGTGTACGTACAGGCGTCGGAGGAGAAGCTGTAATGACGACCGGACCTGTGGTCTTCGACCCGATGTCGCTGCCCGTCGACGACAACGTCAACAAGTACACCTTCTGCGTGGAGCTCAAGAGCAGCCAGTGGCTGCTGCAGAAGGGCAAGATGATCGCCTATTACGGGCGGATCGACTTCAACGGCTTCGGCCGGGGCCGTCTGGACAGCATTCTCCGTACGAGCTTCCACTCCCCCATGCACGCGGCGGACTGGGTGGTGGCGGAGGGCTCGGGCAAGATGCTGCTCGCCGACCGCGCCTTCGACGTCAATTCCTACGACCTCGAGGACGGCAATCTCACGATCCGCTCGGGCAACCTCCTGGCCTTCCAGCCGTCGCTCGCGCTGAAGCAGTCGATCGTGCCGGGTTTCCTGACCCTGATCGGTACGGGAAAGTTCGTGGCCGCGTCGAACGGCCCTGTCGTCTTCCTGGAGCCGCCGATCCGTGTCGACCCGCAGGCCCTCGTCGGCTGGTCGGACTGCCCCTCGCCGTGCCACCACTACGACCACGGCTATATGACGGGCGTACTGGGCGGCATCCGGTCCCTCACCGGGCTCGGGGGCACCTCGGGCGAGGAGCACCAGTTCGAGTTCGTCGGGGCAGGGACGGTCCTCCTCCAGTCGACCGAGGTGCTGATGGCCGAGCAGCCGACGGGTGCGGTGCCGCAGCAGGCGGGGGTGCCGGGCGGAGGTCCTGGCACAGGTCAACCGGGAGCCGTACCCCGTCTTCCGGGACAGTTGGGGGACCTGCAGCGTCGCTTCGGGCTGTGACCGGTAGTCTGCGGAGTGCGACATCGAACAGATGTCACACTCCGAGACTCGTCCGGCATTCAACTTCTTAGGTAGAATCCTCATTATGGACACCGAGACGGCCCAGGCTGAGACGACCCAGACGGCCACCCCCTGGCTGACCGAGGCCGAGCAGTGCACCTGGCGTACCTATCTGGACGTCAACAGGCTGCTGACGTACCAGATGGAGAAGGATCTCCAGCCGTTCGGGCTGACCATGAACGACTACGAGATCCTGGTGAACCTCTCCGAGGCCGGGGACCGCAGGATGCGGATGAGCGATCTCGCCACCGCCACCCTGCAGTCCAAGAGCCGCCTCTCGCACCAGATCACCCGGATGGAGAACGCGGGTCTCGTACGGCGCGAGAACTGCGAGTCCGACCGGCGCGGCCTGTTCGCGGTCCTCACCGACCTCGGCGGCGAGACGATGCAGAAGGTCGCCCCTCACCACGTGGCGTCGGTGCGCAAGCACTTCATCGACATGCTGAAGCCGGAGGCGCTGGCCGCACTGCGCGCATCACTCGCTCCGGTCGCCGACCATCTCCGCGGCCAGCGGAAGCCGTAGCCGCAGCCGCTGAAGGGCGGCGAGCAGGGCGGGGGCGGCCGCAAGCGCGAAGCACAGCGTGAGCGGCAGCCGCCCGATGAGCACGCCCACGGCGGCCGAACCACCCGACATCCCCGCGTTCACCGCGGTGTTGACCCATGCTCCGGCCTGGGTACGGGTGCCCGGGGCCGCCGTCTCGTCCGCGATGAGATAGCCGGTGGTGAGCGCGGGCGCGACGAAGAGCCCCGCCACCACGGCCGCCGCGCCCAGCACCCAGAGATTCGGTGCGAACCCCGCGGCCGCCACGGCGAGCCCAAGGCCGGCAGCCATCATCGACAGCCGCCGCCCTGCCGGGATCCGCCACTCCACAGCCCCGCCCACGAGTCCGCCCACCGCGCTCCCCGCGGAGAGCGCGGCCAGCACCCAGGCGACGGCCTCCGGCCGCCCGTGCCCGTCGGCGAAGGCGACGACCAGCAGATCGAGCGCCCCGAGCGCGACTCCGAGCCCGGCGACGACGAGCACGGGGTGCCAGGGCACGGCGGCGCGTACGACGGGATCGGACTCCTTCCGAACGGGATAGCTCCGCGCGGCCGGCGACGACACCAGGGCGAGGGTCCCGCCGAGCACGAGCACGGCGCTCACCGCCACCCCGAGAGCGGGCGAGGCGAACTTCACGACGAGGCCGACCAGCAACGGCCCGGTGACGAAGAGCAGTTCCTCGGCGACCCCGTCGAGACTGTAGGCGCGCTGCAGCAACCTCCGGTCGGACGATAGGAGTTGACCCCACAGCGCGCGCATGGTCGGCCCGAGCGGCGGCGTGCACGCCCCGGCGCTCACGGCCAGCACACCGAGGAGTACCCCCGACGCCCCTGACTGCTGGGCGGCGTACGCGAGGAGCAGGAGAAGCGCCGCGTAGACGGCCGCCATCGGTACGAGGGCCCGGCGCGGCCCGTACCGGTCGATGAGGGCGGCGCGGGCGGGCGAGAGAAAGACACTGGTGATGCCGAAGAGGGCCATGACGGTCCCGGCCACGGCGTACGAACCGGTGGCGTCTTTTACGGCGAGGACGATGGAGAGGGAGACCATCCCGTACGACAGCCGCCCGAACAGGGCGGCGGCGAAGGTGCGGCGGGCATGCGGGATCCGCAGCACGGCGGCGTAGGACATGACGAAATTCCTCAACTGGAGCTGGAGCGCGGGCACAGGGACAGACCGGAGTCACAGGGGACGTGACTCGACGGGGGCCCTATACGCGGTTGAGGAACATGAGCCAGAAGATACCAGTGGCCCGGTCCGTAGACCAGATGCCCTGACCACCTTGCTGCCGGATGGGTCTGCGGGAAGGTCTGATGCGGCTGAAATCAGGGGTACGGAAGGCCACGCTCCGTACCTAGGGTGGCTGTCGAATCGTCAACCGTTCGGCCCTGGGGGGGACCCGTGACGGAACAGCAGCGAGTCAATGCTGAAGCAGCACCCGAAGCGACGGAATCGGGATCGGCGTCGGAGCCGGCGTCGGAGCCGGTCTTCGTCGACTCCACTGGGCGGCGCACCCGTTGGTCACGGAGAGCGGGACGGGGAGTGGCCGGGGTCTGTGCGACCTACGGTCTGGCACTCGGGCTGAGTGTGATCGGGGCGGCCCCGTTCGCCCCCGACGCGCTGTTCCCCTTCCACGGGCAGCCCGGCCCCGGGCCCACTGCCAGGGAGGGTGAGCGCGGGGAGCAGCCGGACAAGGTGACGCCGCCCGCGTGGCTGGCCGGCGGCCCTGCGGCCGGAACGGTGATTCCCGCCGTCTTCACGCCGCCGGGTTCACGGGCCCCGCAGGTTCCCGAGGCGCCGAAGTCCCCGGCCGTCCCGAGGACCCCGAATGCGCCGGGGACACCGGAGTCGCCGCGACCGATGGTGCCGGACACTCCGACCGTGCCGACGGTGCCGGACGTGCCGACCGGGCCCGCGCCCGCGCCGGTGCCCGACACCCCGGCCCCGGTGACGCCGAAGCCCACGATCCCCTCGGTCCTCGAGCCGGTGACGGAGGTCGTGACGCCGGTGACCGAGCCGGTGGTCGGAGCGGTCGCCGATGTCGTGAAGCCGGTCACCGAGACGGTGGCCGCCGTCGTGCGGCCGGTCGCCGACACGGTCGCCGCCGTCGTCGAGCCGGTCAACGCCATCGTGGAACCCGTCACCGAGGCCGTCGCCGCCGTCGTACAGCCGGTCACCGAGGCCGTCGCGGCCGTCGTACAGCCCGTCACCAAGATCGTGGAGCCCGCCACCGCCGCCCTGCAACCCGTGACCACCGTCGCGGAACGCGCACTCCCCGCCCTCAAACCCGTCACCGGCCTGGTGAGCGGTCTGACCGATGCGACCGGTGAGTGACGCCCGGCAGCATCGCCCCCGTGTGGTCATCCCGCTGCTCGTCCTCCTGACGCTGATGTGCGTCCTGCTGCTCGGCGGTTACGTACGCGGCGACTACGCGGCCGACCACCGCACCCACCCGCTGGTGGAGGACGGCAAGGTGCCGCGCCGCATCCTGGACGGCGGGCCGATCGTCGACGCGACCGGCGCGCAGCCCCGTTCGCTGCACACGCCCGAGCACACCATCGTGCTCACCTTCGACGACGGCCCCGACCCGCGGTGGACCCCGCGGATTCTCGCCGTACTGAAGAAGCACGGCGTCCCCGCGACCTTCTTCGTCACCGGCACGATGACGTCGCGGCACCCGGGGATCGTCGCCGACATGGTGCGCGAGGGGCATGAGATCGGGCTGCACACCTTCGGCCACCCGGATCTGGCGTACAAGTCCGCGGCGGGCGTCGACCGCGAGATGGCGCAGGCCCAGCTGGCCCTGGCGGGCGCGGCCGGGATCCACAGCTCGCTCTTCCGGCCTCCGTACTCCTCGACGACCGAGGCGCTGGACAACGCCTCCTGGCCGGTGGTCCAACAGCTGGGCGCGGAGGGCTATATCAGCGCGTTCATCGACCAGGACACCGACGACTGGCGGCGGCCCGGCGTCCAGGCGATCGTCGACGGGGCCATTCCGCAGCAGGACGGGCAGGGCGCGATCGTCCTGCTGCACGACTCGGGCGGCGACCGTTCGCAGACCGTCGCCGCGCTCGACCTGCTGATTCCTCAACTCAAGGCGCGCGGCTACCACTTCACGACCATCGCCGAAGCCGCCGGCGCGGTCAGCGTCAACCAGCCGGTCCACGGGACCGAGTTGTGGCGCGGCCGGGCCTTCGTGGGCGCGGTGGTCGTCTCCGAGTGGGCGCTCCCGGCGCTCGCCTTCCTGCTGACCGTCGTCGGTTTCCTGGTACTGGGACGATTCACGGTCCTTCTGGCGCTGGCCCGGCGTCATGCGCGCGTCCGGCGAAAGACCGGCTTCAGTTGGGGCCCTGCCGTCACCGAACCGGTCAGCGTCATCGTGCCCGCGTACAACGAGAGCGCCTGCATCGCGGACACCCTGCGGTCGCTGGCGGCGAGCGACCACCCCGTCGAGATCATCGTGGTGGACGACGGCTCGACGGACGACACCGCCGAGATCGCACGCTCCCTGGAGCTGCCCGGCGTCACGGTCCTGTGCCAACGCAACCTCGGCAAGTCCAGCGCGCTCAACACCGGTATCGCGCACGCCGGTCACGAGCTGATCGTGATGGTGGACGGCGACACGATCTTCGAGCCGTCCACCGTGGGCGCGCTGGTCCAGCCCTTCGCCGACCCGGCCATCGGGGCGGTCGCGGGCAATGCCAGGGTCGGCAACCACCGCACGATGATCAGCCGCTGGCAGCACATCGAGTATGTGATGGGCTTCAATCTGGACCGCCGGATGTACGACGTACTGCGGTGCATGCCCACCGTCCCCGGCGCGGTCGGCGCCTACCGCCGCGCGGCACTCGACCGGGTCGGCCGGATGAGCAGCGACACGCTCGCCGAGGACACCGACATCACCATGGCGCTGCACCGTGACGGCTGGCAGGTCGTGTACGAGGAGAGGGCCCGCGCCCACACCGAGGCGCCCGGCAGCCTCGGCGAGCTGTGGCGCCAGCGCTACCGCTGGAGCTACGGCACCATGCAGGCGATGTGGAAGCACCGCGGGGCGATGCTCGACCGCGGGCATTCGGGCCGTTTCGGCCGGGTGGGGCTGCCGCTGGTCGCCGTGTTCACGGTGCTGACCCCGCTGCTCGCCCCGCTCATCGACCTCTTCGCGCTCTACGGCTTCCTCTTCATGGACCCGGCACGCACCGCGGTCGCCTGGTGCGCGGTCCTCGGGGTGCAGGCCGCGTGTGCCGCGTACGCCTTCAGGCTGGACGGCGAGCCGCTGCGGCGGCTGTGGCCGCTGCCTCTGCAGCAGGTGGTCTACCGGCAGTTGATGTACATGGTGCTGATCCAGTCCTGTCTGACCGCGATCAGCGGCGGGCGGCTGCACTGGCACAAACTGCGGCGTACGGGCGAGGTGGGCGAGCAGCTCATGGCCGAGGCCAGGATCGCGCTGCCCGCGACGGTGGGGGCCGTGCCGCTCGTCGGCGGCCCCGGACCGTCCTCCCGGCCGGGCCTCCCGGGGTCGTCGCCCGTACCCTCGCCCGTCGTCGTGCCCGTGACCGTGAAGCCCGCGGTGCGCGACCGCTATCTCGACCTGCTGCGGGCGCTCGCCCTGGTGCGGGTCGTCGTTTATCACACCTTCGGCTGGGCCTGGCTGACGATCGCCTTCCCCTCCCTGGGCGTCATGTTCGCGCTGGCGGGGTCACTGATGGCGCGCTCGCTGAGCAGACCCGCACTCTCCGTGATCCGCAGCAGGATGCGCCGTCTGCTCATCCCGTTCTGGGTCTTCGCCGTCTTCGCGGTCACCTGGATGCTGTGGCGCGGCTGGAGTCCTGCCCAACTCCCCCGGCTCGCGCTGTGGATCCTGCCGCTCGGCGACCCGCCGGGCAGCGAGTGGGGGGCGCAACTCACCGGCCCGCTCTGGTACATCCGCGCGTACCTCTGGTTCGTGCTGCTGTCCCCCGTGCTCCTGTGGGCCTGGCGGCGCGCCCCGCTGCCGCTGCTCGGGGGGTTCCTGGCGCTGACCGCGGTCTTCCAGTACGAGCTGATCGATGTGCCCGAGCTGCCTGCCGCCGCCCTCACCGATCTGGGGATCTTCGGCGCGTGCTGGGTGCTCGGATTCGCCCACCGGGACGGGTCGCTGGACGCGCTGCGGGTCCGGACGGTGCTGGTGTCGGGCGCCGTTCTGATGGCCGCCGGCGGCTGGTTCACCTTCACCCACCCCACGGACGAGGGGTACGACCTGGGCGAGATCCCGCTCGGTCAGGCGCTCTGGTCGCTCGGTTTCGTACTCCTGCTGATGCGTTTCCGGCCAAGATCGCTGCCGCGCATGCCGGGCATCGACGGCCTCGTGCGCCTCTTCAACAACAGGGCCGTCACGATCTATCTGTGGCACGAGGTCGCTCTGGTGGTGGCCGTGCTGGTGACGGACCTGATGTGGCAGGTGGGGTTCTTCGAGCAGTACCTGCCGCTGGGATCCGAGTGGTTCGTGTTCCTGCTGGTCTGGCCGCTGATCGGCGCGGCGATCCTGCTGGTCGGCTGGGCGGAGGACCTCGCGTCCCGCAAACGTCCCGATCCCTGGCCCACGCGCGCACCGCGGGCCGGGCCGCCCCGTCCCGCCGGGACGGCCGGGCGATGATGCTCAGGCGCCGGCCGTCACGCCCTCCACCAAGGTGTCCGCCGCCGTGTACGGGTCCAGTTCACCCGCCACGATCCGCTCCGCCAGTGCGTCGAGGCGCTGGTCGCCGCGGAGGTCGCCGATGCGTTCGCGCAGTGCGGTGACCGCGATCGTCTCGACCTCGTGGGCGGCCCTGGAGCGGCGGCGTTCGTTCAGGACCCCGTGCTCGTCCATCCAGGCGCGGTGCTTCTCCAGGGCTTCGACGACCTCGTCGATGCCTTCGCCGCGGGCGGCCACCGTCTTCACGATCGGCGGGCGCCAGTCGCCGGGTCCGCGCGATTCGCCGAGGGCCAGCATGTGGTTGAGCTCGCGGGCGGTCGCGTCGGCGCCGTCCCTGTCCGCCTTGTTCACCACGTACACATCGCCGATCTCCAGGATTCCGGCCTTGGCCGCCTGGATGCCGTCGCCCATTCCGGGCGCGAGGAGCACGACGGAGGTGTCCGCCTGCGAGGCGATCTCCACCTCGGACTGGCCGACGCCGACCGTCTCCACGAGGACGATGTCGCAGCCCGCCGCGTCCAGCACGCGGATGGCCTGCGGGGCTGCCCAGGCGAGACCGCCCAGATGGCCGCGGGTGGCCATCGAGCGGATGTAGACCCCGGGGTCCGAGGCGTGCTCGGACATCCGGACCCGGTCGCCGAGCAGCGCGCCGCCCGAGAAGGGGGACGAGGGGTCGACGGCCAGGACCCCGACGCGCTTCCCTGCCCGGCGGTACGCCGCCACGAGCGCCGAGGTGGATGTCGACTTACCGACTCCGGGGGATCCGGTGAGACCGACGACATACGCGTTGCCGGTGAGCGGTGCGAGCAGCGCCATCACCTCGCGCAGTTGCGGGGACGCCCCCTCCACCAGGGAGATCAGCCGGGCAACGGCCCGGGGCCTGCCCTCGCGGGCCTGCTCGACCAGGGTGGGGACGTCCACGTTCACAGCTCCGATCATCGGTAAGTCGGCCGTACGAAGTGAAACTACTTGCCAGAAACTACTTGCCCGCGCTGCGGTTGCCGGGGCTGCGCATACCAGGTACGTGAACGATCAGCGCATCGCCCTGACCGCCGCCGCCGCACAGCGCCGCCGCACCCACACCGCCGCCACGGCGCTTCAGCTCCAGCGCCAGGTGGAGGACGACCCGGGCGCCGGACATGCCGATCGGGTGGCCGAGGGCAATCGCGCCGCCGTTGACGTTCACCTTTTCCGGGGAAACCCCGAGGTCCTTCATTGACTGCACCGCGACGGCCGCGAAGGCCTCGTTGATCTCGATCAGATCGAGGTCGTCGACGCCGAGACCCTCCTTGCCGAGGGCGTGCCGGATCGCGTTGGAGGGCTGCGACTGGAGCGAGTTGTCGGGGCCCGCGACATTGCCGTGGGCGCCGATCTCGGCGATCCAGTCCAGACCCAGCTCCTCGGCCTTGGCCCTGCTCATCACGACGACCGCAGCGGCGCCGTCGGAGATCTGCGAGGACGTGCCGGCCGTGATCGTTCCGTCCTTTGCGAACGCGGGGCGGAGCTTGCCCAGGGACTCCGCCGTCGTCTCGGGGCGGATGCCCTCGTCCTTCGAGAAGAGCACCGGGTCGCCCTTGCGCTGCGGGATCTCCACAGGGGTGATCTCCGCCTCGAAGATGCCGTTCTTCTGCGCGTCCGCGGCCTTCTGGTGCGATCCGGCGGCGAACTCGTCCTGCGGCGAACGGGCGATGCCCAGACGGGTGTTGTGCTTCTCCGTGGACTCGCCCATGGGGATTCCGTCGAAGGAGTCCGTCAGCCCGTCGTACGCCATCGAGTCCAGCATCTCGATCGCGCCGTACTTGTAGCCCTCGCGCGACTTCGGCAGGAGGTGCGGGGCGTTGGTCATCGACTCCTGGCCGCCGGCGACGATCACGTCGAATTCGCCCGCGCGAATCAGCTGGTCGGCGAGGGCGATCGCGTCGAGCCCCGAGAGACACACCTTGTTGATCGTGAGCGCGGGGACGTTCATCGGGATACCGGCCTTGACGGCCGCCTGACGTGCCGGGATCTGCCCTGCCCCGGCCTGGAGCACCTGCCCCATGATCACGTACTGGACCTGGTCGCCGCCGATCCCGGCCCGGTCGAGCGCCGCCTTGATGGCGAAGCCGCCGAGATCGGCGCCGGAGAAGGACTTGAGCGAACCCAGCAGGCGTCCCATGGGCGTACGAGCGCCCGCGACGATCACTGAGGTGGTACCGGTCGTTCCGGACACAGACATGGGCACGGCCCCTTGGATGGTGAGATGTGAACGAGGGTTTACTTGCAATGTACTGAGCGGTAGGCCCGGCGTCACCGGCCCGCGAATGTGATCGCGCGCACGTTGCGTAACCACCCGTCGGCACGCTGCACTTACCCCATGCTGACGCGAATCGACCACATCGGGATCGCCTGTCATGACCTCGACGCCACCGTCGAGTTCTACCGTGCGACGTACGGCTTCGAGGTCTTCCACACCGAAGTCAACGAGGAGCAGGGCGTACGGGAGGCCATGCTCAAGATCAACGAGACGTCCGACGGCGGCGCCTCCTACATCCAGCTCCTGGAACCCACCCGCGAGGACTCCGCGGTGGGAAAGTGGCTGGCCAAGAACGGTGAGGGCGTGCACCACATCGCCTTCGGCACCGAGGACGTCGACAGTGACTCCCAGGCCATTCGCGACAAGGGCGTACGGGTCCTGTACGACCAGCCGCGGATCGGCTCCATGGGCTCCCGCATCACGTTTCTGCACCCCAAGGACTGTCACGGCGTACTGACGGAACTGGTCACCTCCGCACCTCCCGCCTCCTCGGAGCACTGACCTCCGGATACCTGGGCCGGTAGAGTGGGCGGCTCCGGTCCGGGGCCGGATCGGGGCCTGTGACCCAGGTCTCGCCGATGATCTGACACCATTCCCCGGGGGCCGTCGTGCACAACGACGCGCTCGCGTACGGAAGAAGTGTTGCGACCAGGGGACGGATGGACCGCGCAGTGCGGGGCTACGAACGCCAGGAGAGCCACCGGGCTGACGACCACCTCTCTCGGTTCGAGGCCGAGATGGACCGGCTGAAGACCGAGCGGGAGAAGGCCGTCCAGCACGCCGAGGACCTCGGCTACCAGGTCGAGGTGTTGCGCGCCAAGCTCCACGAGGCGCGCCGCAACCTCGCGTCCCGCCCTGCCTACGACGCGGCGGACATCGGCTACCAGGCCGAGCAGCTGCTCCGTAATGCCCAGACGCAGGCCGACCAACTGCGGATGGACGCCGAGCGGGAACTGCGCGACGCCCGCGCCCAGACCCAGCGCATCCTGCAGGAGCACGCCGAACACCAGGCGCGCCTGCAGTCCGAGCTGCACACCGAGGCCGTCACCCGCCGCCAGCGTCTGGACCAGGAGCTCAACGAGCGCCGCCAGACCGTCGAGGCGCACGTGAACGAGAACGTGGCCTGGGCCGAGCAGCTCCGCTCCCGTACCGAATCACAGGCGCGCAGGCTCCTGGACGAGTCGCGCACCGAGGCCGAGCAGTCCCTGTCCGCCGCCCGCGCCGAGGCCGCCAGGGTCGCCGAGGAGGCCGGCCAGCGCCTCGGCTCCGCCGCCGAGACCGCCCGCTCCGAGGCCGACGCGATCCTGCTGCGCGCCCGCAAGGACGCCGAACGGCTGCTGAACGCCGCGTCGAACCAGGCGCAGGAGGCCACCACCCACGCCGAGCAGCTCCGTACGTCCACGACCGCCGAGTCCGACCAGGCCCGCCAGCAGTCCGCCGAGCTCAGCCGCACCGCCGAGCAGCGGATGCAGGAGGCCGAGACGGCGCTGCGCGAGGCGCGCGCCGAGGCCGAGAAGGTCCTCAGTGAGGCGAAGGAGTCGGCCGCCAAGCAGCTGACCACCGCCGAGTCCACCAACGAGCAGCGCACCAGGACCGCCAAGGCCGAGATCGCCCGGCTGGTCGGCGAGGCCACCAAGGACTCCGAGACGCTCAAGGCGGAGGCCGAGCAGGCACTCGCCGATGCGCGCGCCGAGGCCGAGCGGCTGGTGAAGGAGGCCGGGGACAAGGCCCGTACGGTCGCGGCCGAGGACACCGCAGCCCAGCTCGCCAAGGCCGCGCGTACCGCCGAGGAAGTCCTCACCAAGGCGTCCGAGGACGCCAAGTCGACGATCAAGGCAGCGGCCGACGAGGCCGAGCGGATCCGCCAGGAGACCGAGGCGGAGGCCGAGCGGCTGCGCGTCCAGGCCGCCGAGCAGGCCGACCAGCTCAAGGGCGCGGCCAAGGACGACACCAAGGAGTACCGGGCCAAGACGGTCGAGCTGCAGGAGGAGGCGCGCAGGCTGCGCGGCGAGGCCGAGCAGCTGCGGGCCGAGGCGGTCGCGGAGGGCGAGCGGATCCGCGGCGAGGCCCGCAGGGAGGCCGTCCAGCAGATCGAGGAGGCGGCCACCACCGCCGAGGACCTGCTCTCCAAGGCGCGTACGGACGCGGACGAGCTGCGCTCGGGTGCGTCGACGGAGTCCGAGCGGGTACGTACCGAAGCCATCGAGCGCGCCACGGTCCTGCGCAAGCAGGCCGAGGAGACCCTGGAGCGCACCCGCGCCGAGGCCGAGCGGCTGCGCGCGGAGGCCGACGCGCAGGCCGGGGACGTCACGTCCCAGGCGGAGGAGGCCGCTTCGGCGCTCCGCGAGGAGACCGAACGCGGTGTCGAGGCCCGCCGGGCCGACGCCGCCGAGGAACTGACCAGGCTGCACACCGAGGCCGAGCAGCGCCTCACCTCGTCCGAGACGACGCTGGCCGACGCCCGCGGCGAGGCCGAGCGGATCCGCCGCGAGGCCGCGGAGGAGACCGAGCGGCAGCGGGCCGACGCCGCCGAGCGCATCCGCACGCTGCAGGCGCAGGCCGAGAGCGAGGCCGAGCGGCTGCGCGACGAGGCCGCCGCCGACGCCTCCCAGTCGCGGGCCGAGGGCGAGAACGTCGCCGTACGGCTGCGTTCCGACGCCGCCGCAGAGGCCGAGCGCCTCAAATCCGAGGCACAGGACAGCGCGGATCGCGTACGGGCAGAAGCCGCGGCAGCGGCCGAGCGCGTCGGCAACGAGGCGCAGGAGGCGCTCGCCGCCGCCCAGGAGGAGGCCGTACGCCGCCGCCGCGAGGCCGAGGAGACGCTGGACTCCGCCCGTGCCGAGGCCGAACAGGAGCGTGAGCGGGCCCGCGAGCAGAGCGAGGAACTCCTCGCCTCCGCCCGCAAGCGCGTCGAAGAGGCCCAGACCGAGGCGATCAGGCTCGTCGAGGAGGCGGACCGCCGCGCGACGGAGATGGTCGCCGCCGCCGAGCAGACCGCCAAGGAGGTACGGGACTCCGTATCGGGTCTGCAGGAGCAGGCCGAGCAGGAGGTCGCCGGGCTGCGCTCCGCCGCCGAGCACTCCGCGGACCGTACGAAGACCGAGGCGCAGGAGGAGGCGGACCGTCTCCGCTCCGACGCCTACGCGGAGCGCGAGCGCGCCTCCGAGGACGCCGGACGCATCCGGGCGACCGCCCAGGGCGAGTCCGAGGCCGCCCAGGCCCTCGCCGAGCGCACCGTCAACGACGCGATCGCCGAAGCCGAGCGGCTGCGCTCGGACAGCTCCGACTACGCCCAGCGGATGCGCACCGAGGCCTCCGACGCGGTGGCCTCCGCCGAGCAGGATGCCGCCCGCGCCAGGGCGGAGGCCCGCGAGGACGCCAACCGCATCCGCTCGGACGCCGCAGGACAGGCCGATCTGCTGATCACCGAGGCGTCGTCGGAGGCCGAGCGGCTGCGCTTCGACTCCACCGCCGCCGCCGAGCAGCTGCAGACCGAATCGGTGGCCCGCGCCGAGAAGCTCGTACGCGACGCCTCGGGCGAGGCCGAACAGCTGCGCGCCGAGGCCGCCGAGACGGTGGGCTCCGCCCAGCAGGCCGCGGAGCGGATCCGTAACGACGCCGAACGCGTCAAGGCCGAGGGTGCGGCCACGGCCGAACAACTGCGCTCCGACGCCCAGTCGGAGGCCGACCGGGTCCTCGACGAGGCGCGTGCGGAGGCCTCCAAGCGCCGCTCGGACGCCGCCGAACAGGCCGACCAGCTGATCGCCAAGGCCCAGGAGGAGGCACTGCGTTCGGCCACCGAGGCCGAGGCGCAGTCCGACACCATGGTCGGCGCGGCCCGCAGTGAAGCCGAGCGGATCACCGCGGAGGCGACCGTCGAGGGCAACAGCCTGGTCGAGCGGTCCCGTACCGACGCGGACGAACTCCTCGTCGGCGCACGCCGGGACGCCACCGCCATAAGGGAACGCTCCGAGGAGCTGCGCGACCGCATCACGGGCGAGGTCGAGGAACTGCACGAGCGGGCCCGCAGGGAGACCTCCGAGCAGATGCGCAATGCGGGCGAGCGCGTCGACAACCTGATGAAGGCCGCGTCCGACCAGCAGGTCGAGGCCGAGGCGAAGGCCAAGGAGCTGGTGTCCGATGCCAGTTCGGAGGCCGGCAAGGTCCGTATCGCCGCCGTGAAGCGGGCCGAGTCGCTGCTCAAGGAGGCCGAGCAGAAGAAGGCTTCGCTGGTACGGGAGGCCGAGCAGATCCGCAGCGAGGCGAGGGCCGAGGCCGAGCAGCTGGTCGCCGATGCCACGCGCGAGCACGATGTGCTGGTGCGCAGGCGCAAGGACATCCAGGCCGAGATCTCCCGTGTCCAGGACGTACTTGAGGCGTTGGAATCCTTTGAGGCGCCGTCCGGGGGCGCCAAGGAGGGGGCCGTCAAGGCGGGCGCCTCAGCAGGCGCAACCCGTACGAGTGGCAAGTCTTCGGAGAACTAGCCACTCAAAAGGCTGGACATTCTCCAGATCAAACGGGCATCTGCACCGTGACACGCCGCTTCGGCCCCTAGGATTCCCCCTATCACCTCACCGGTCTCATTCGACAGGAACCCCATGAGCGACACTTCCTCCCCATTCGGCTTCGAGCTAGTGCGGCGTGGTTACGACCGCGGTCAGGTGGATGACCGCATTACCAAGCTCGTCGCCGACCGTGACAGCGCTCTCGCACGGATCACCTCTCTCGAAAAGCGCATCGAGGAGCTTCACCTCGAGACGCAGAACGCCCAGGCACAGGTCAGCGACGCGGAGCCGTCGTACGCCGGACTCGGTGCCCGTGTAGAGAAGATCCTCCGCCTCGCCGAGGAGGAGGCGAAGGACCTTCGTGAGGAGGCCCGCCGCGCCGCCGAGCAGCACCGCGAGCTCGCCGAGTCCGCCGCCCAGCAGGTGCGCAACGACGCCGAGTCCTTCTCCTCCGAGCGCAAGTCGAAGGCCGAGGACGAGGGCGTCCGGATCGTCGAGAAGGCGAAGAGCGACGCCTCGACGCTGCGTGGCGAGGCCCAGAAGGACGCGCAGCAGAAGCGTGAGGAGGCGGACGCCCTCTTCGAGGAGACCCGCGCCAAGGCCGCCCAGGCCGCCGCGGACTTCGAGACGAACCTCGCCAAGCGCCGTGAGCAGTCGGAGCGCGACCTGGCCTCGCGTCAGGCCAAGGCCGAGAAGCGTCTGGCCGAGATCGAGCACCGCGCCGAGCAGCTCCGCCTGGAGGCCGAGAAGCTCCGTACGGACGCGGAGCGCCGCGCCCGTCAGACGGTGGAGACGGCACAGCGCCAGGCCGAGGACATCGTGGCCGACGCCAATGCCAAGGCCGACCGGATCCGCAGCGAGTCGGAGCGCGAGCTGGCGGCGCTGACGAACCGCCGCGACTCGATCAACGCGCAGCTGACCAATGTCCGCGAGATGCTGGCCACCCTCACCGGTGCCGCTGTCGCCGCCGCGAGCAGCCCGGTGGACGACGAGCCGGTCTCCCGCGGCGTTCCGGCGCAGCAGACCCGCTAGGCAGCAGACCCATAAGTGCGTACGGCCCAGAGCCCCTCGCCACTCCGGTGGCGGGGGGCTTTGCGCCGTTTTAGCGTGACGGCATGATCGAGCTCGAGGGCCTCACCAAGCGGTACGGCGACAAGACCGCCGTCGACCAGCTGTCCTTCCAGGTCAGACCGGGCATGGTGACCGGGTTCCTCGGTCCGAACGGCGCCGGCAAGTCGACGACGATGCGGATGATGATCGGTCTCGACAACCCGACCGGCGGATCGGTCCGTATCGACGGCAAGCACTACCGCGACCTTGCCGAGCCCCTGAAGTACATCGGTGCGCTCCTCGACGCCAAGGCGATGCACGGCGGCCGGAGCGCGTACAACAACCTGCTCTGTCTCGCCCAGTCCAACCGGATCCCGACGTCCAGGGTCTCGGAGGTCCTGGACACCGTCGGCCTCGCTCCCGTGGCGAAGAAGAAGTCCAAGGGCTTCTCGCTGGGCATGGGACAGCGTCTCGGCATCGCCTCCGCGCTGCTCGGCAACCCCGAGATCCTGATGTTCGACGAGCCGGTCAACGGTCTCGACCCCGAGGGCATCCACTGGATCCGCAACCTGATGAAACGCCTCGCTTCGGAGGGGCGGACGATTTTCGTGTCCAGCCACCTGATGAGCGAGATGGCGCTCACCGCCGACCATCTGATCGTCATCGGCCAGGGGAAGCTGCTCGCCGACACCTCGATGGCCGACTTCATCCAGCAGAACTCACGCAGCTATGTACGGCTGCGCTCGCCGCAGCAGGAGCGGCTGAGGGACATCATCACCGAGGCCGGCATCACCGCGGTCAGTGTCGGTGACGGCTCCATCGAGGTGGACTCCGCCACCAGTGAGCAGCTCGGCGAACTGGCCGCCGGCCATCAGATCGTGCTGCACGAGCTCTCGCCGCAGCGCGCCTCGCTGGAGGAGGCGTTCATGCAGATGACGGCGGGGTCCGTTGAGTACCACGCGCACTCGGACGACAGTGAGGCCGCCGATCCCGGCCTGCCGCCGGCCCCCCGGTGGGGACAGGGCTCCACCAAGAAGAACAAGGGAGCCTGACCCATGGCATCGGTACCGGCGGTCCTCACCTCGGAATGGACCAAGATCCGTACGGTGGCTTCGACCATCTGGACACTGCTCATCGCCCTGGTCGTCACGGTGGCCATGAGCGCAGGTCTGTGCGCGCTGATGAAGTCGAACTTCTCGGATCTCTCGGAGAAGGACAAGCTCACCTTCGACCCGACCGCGATCAGCATGTCGGGGATGGTCCTCGGCCAGCTCGCCATGATCGTCTTCGGTGTTCTGGTGGTGGGCAACGAGTACAGCAGCGGCATGATCCGCACCTCGCTCGCCGCGGTCCCGCAGCGCACCACCTTCCTGCTCAGCAAGATCGCGGTGGCGGGTGTGCTGGCCCTGGTCGTCGGCCAGATCACGGCCTTCTGCTCGTTCTTCCTCGGCCAGGCCCTGCTCGGCGACCACCGCACCACGCTCGGTTCGGAGAACGTGCTGCGCGCGGTCGCCGGCGGCGGTCTGTACATGGGACTCATCGGGATCTTCGCGATGGGCGTGGCATCGATCCTGCGCTCGTCGATGCTGTCGCTCGGCATCCTGATGCCGCTGTTCTTCCTGGTCTCGCCGATCCTGAACTCCGTCTCGCAGACCCAGAAGATCGCCCAGTACCTGCCCGACCAGGCCGGTCAGAAGATCACCCAGGTGGTCACGGACACCAGCAGCGACGTCTCGTACGGCCCTTGGGCGGGCCTTGCCATCCTGGTCGGATGGGTGGTCCTCTTCGTCATCGGCGCCCTGATTCTGCTCAGGAAGCGGGACGCCTAGCGCTCACGACTTGGCCGGAACCGTCAAGGCCTGGATATCCTCCTCACTCATACGGGGGCGTTCGGCCGCAGCGAGGCGGCAGCCCCGACGACCTGAAACCGTCGATGGGGCTGGAGAATGATCGAGGCAGTCGGCCTGACGAAGCGCTATGGCGCCAAGACAGCCGTGTACAACCTTTCCTTCCAGGTGCGTCCGGGGACCGTGACCGGCTTCCTGGGCCCCAACGGTTCCGGCAAATCCACCACCATGCGCATGATCCTGGGGCTCGACGAGCCGACCGCGGGTCATGTGACCATCGGCGGCCACCCCTTCCGCAAGCTGCCGAACGCACCGCGCCAGGTCGGCGCGCTGCTCGACGCCAAGGCCGTGCACGGGGGGCGCAGCGCGCGCAGCCATCTGCTCTGTCTGGCCCAGCTCTCCGGGATCCCGGCCCGCCGGGTGGACGAGGTGCTGGGGGTCGTCGGACTGCAGGACGTCGCCCGCAAGCGCTCCAAGAGCTTCTCGCTCGGTATGGGCCAGCGCCTGGGCATCGCGGCCGCCCTGCTCGGCGACCCGCAGGTGCTCCTCTTCGACGAGCCGGTCAACGGTCTCGACCCGGAGGGCATCCTCTGGGTCCGCAACCTCATGAAGGCGCTCGCCGCCGAGGGCCGTACGGTCTTCGTCTCCTCGCACCTGATGAGCGAGATGGCCGTCACCGCCGACCACTTGATCGTGATCGGGCGCGGCCAGCTCCTCTCCGACATGAGTGTCAGCGACTTCATCTCGGCCAATTCCGCGGACTTCGCGCGGGTCCGCACTCCTCAGACCGAGCCCGACCAGCGCGAGAAGCTGACGGCCGCACTGACGGAGGCCGGCGGTCATGTCATGCCGGAGCAGGACGGCGGGCTGCGGGTGACCGGGCTGCCGCTGCCGAGGATCAGCGATCTGGCGCACGAGGCGGACGTACGCCTCTGGGAGCTCTCCCCGCACCAGGCCTCGCTGGAGGAGGCGTACATGCGGATGACGCAGGGCGCCGTGGATTTCCGCTCGACGGTGGACCAGCGTGCGGGCCTGCAGCAGCCGGTCCCGCAGCAGGGTTACGGTTACGCACCGCCGCAGCCCGTGGGCGTGCAGCCGGGGTACGAGGCCGCCCCGCAGCCCGGCTGGTATCCCCCGCCGCCGCCCGGCCAGGGCCCTGGACAGGCTCCGGGCCAGAACCCGTACGCGGGCCCGGCGCAGGCCCCGCAGGCTCCCCAGGCCCCTGTTGCGGCCCCCGTGCCCACGATGCAGCTCTCCGCCGGAGCCGTGCAGGCCTCCGCACCCGGTGGCTCCGCGCCGGCGGCGACCCCGACCATGCACCTGGCTCCGATCGAGGCACCGGCCGCGCCGGCCGCCCCGCCGGCTCCGGCGGCTCCGGCAGCTCCGCCGCAGCCGGCGCCCGCCGAGGCACCCGCGCCCGCCGCCTCCGACCTGAACAAGCCCGAGGACGCCCGATGACCGCGCCGACGCCGACCCCCTACCAGCAGCAGCCGATGGGCGGCGGCTACACCTCGCCGATCCCCGTCCGCTCCACGCACCTGGGCCACGCACTCGCCTCCGAGTGGACGAAGATCCGTACCGTCCGCTCCACGATCTGGACGATCGGCGTGATGTTCGTCCTGGTCGTCGGGATCGGGCTGCTGGTCGCCGTCCAGGTCGACGACCGCGAATTCGTGGACGCCCCGTTCACCATTCCCGCCCTCTTCGGACTGTTGCTCGGACAGATCTGCATCATCACGCTGGGCGTGCTGGTGGTCTCCTCCGAATACGGCACCGGCATGATCCGTACGACCTTCACCGCATCCCCGCAGCGCTGGCGCGTCCTCGCGGCGAAGATGATCGTCTTCTTCGCGGTCTCCTTCTCCGCCCTGGTCGTCGCGATCGGCCTGGTCGGTGCGGCCACCGCGGGGATCCACAGCGACGCGGGCTCCACCAGCGGCGGGGACTGGGCGCGCGGCGTCCTCGGCGGCGCGCTCTACGTCTCGCTGCTCGGCCTGCTCGCGGTCGCGGTCGGCTCGATGCTGCGGCACTCCGCGGGCGCGATCACCGCGATGCTCGGTGTGGTGCTCCTGCCGTCGATCATCGGCCCGATCATGGGGATCTCGCAGAGCCTGCAGGCGATCTCCGACAAGCTCATCGAGTACAACGCCCCGAACTCGCTGTCCGCGCTGTTCTCCATCCCCATGTCCGGGGACGAGGGCGGCAACGGCATGAAGCAGCTCGCCCTGCTGGCCGTGGTCACGGCGGCGGCGATGGCGGGGTCCTTCGCGCTGCTGAACAAGCGCGACGTATAAGAAGCAACCGCCTCAGTAGCGGGGCGCGTTACGGGACCGCTGCACCCTCGTGGTGCGGCGGCCCTTCGCGTTCCAGCAGGCCTTGTGCCAGTGACGCCGGTCGTCCACGCCGCCGTACTCGGGCCATGCCACCACATGCGGGACGCCCGAGGGGATCTCTTGGTCGCAGCCGGGGCAGCGGTAGCGCTTGCCCGCCGCCGCGGCCCCGCTGACCATGCGGACCGACCACTCCTCGCCCTGCCAGGACTCGGTGCTCTGCAGTCCGAAGCGGTCGGGGCTGCCGCCTCCGACGCCTTCACCTTCGGGCTCGCTCGGACTCGTCCCACCACGGGGGTGGTTGCGGCGCGGGGACACGTGACACCTCACGGGGCAGACCGGACACTTTCTCTCTCGTCCCAGCCTACGGGGAGCGGAAGAGGGTATTTGCCCCAGCACCGGACCCCACTTGGCGGACAATCACAATTACTCGCGCGTAGGCCGTGCCTCTGGCACGTGTCAGACGTTATTAGCTGTGGTAGGGGGAGCCGCGTCGGCCCGCAAGGAGGCGGATGGCCATGCGTGTGGGGGTCTTTGTACTGGCAGCCCAGTTCCCGGGACAGGGGCAGGGGGAGTCGCTGCACCGTGCGCTGCGGTCCGCCGAGGTCGCCGAGGAATCCGGGCTCGATTCGGTCTGGCTGGCCGAGCACCATTTCGTTCCGTACGGGGTGTGCCCTTCGGCCGTCACCCTGGCCGCGCTGGTCCTCGGCCGTACGGAGAGGATCCGCGTCGGCACGGCGGTGAGTGTGCTGCCCAACGCGCACCCGGTGGCGCTCGGCGAGCAGGCGGCGCTGCTGCACATCGCGTCCGGAGGCCGGTTCAGCCTCGGGGTGGGGCGCGGCGGGCCATGGGTCGACCTGGAGGTCTTCGGGGCCGGCCTGGACGCGTACGAGAGCGGCTTCCCCGAGTCCCTCGACCTGCTGCTGCGGTGGCTGCGCGAACCCCGGGTGTCGGCCGCCGGCGACCGGTTCGCCTTCCGCGAGGTCGCCGTCGTCCCCAGGGCGGGAGAATTGCTCGGGGCGGACCCGGGCGGGGGCTCCCCGGAGGTCGGCGCCGAAGGTCCGGAAGTCGTCGTCGCCTGTACGTCGCCCAAGAGCGTGAAGCTCGCTGCGGAGCGCGGACTTCCGATGCTCCTCGGGATGCACTGCGACGACGAGGAGAAGGCCGGAATGGTAGCCCTGTGGCGCAGGGTCGCCCGTGAGGCGGGCCACTCCCCCGACGGCGCCCATGTGTCGGCGGGGGTGGCGCAGATCGCGGACCGCCCGGCGGAGGCGGCGGAGACGCTGCTGAAGGCGATGCCGGGGTGGCTCAAGCAGGGGCTCGACGCCCATGTGACGGTCGACGGCCGCCATCGCGCGATGCGCGACCCGGTGGCGTACACGGAAATGCTCTGCGGACTGCATCCGGTGGGCCCGCCCGCGATGGCCGCCGACCGGATCGCCGCCACATCCGAGAAGACCGGCATCACCCGGTTCGCGATGCTCGTCGAGGGGTCGGGCGACGTGGCCGCCACAGAGGAGAACGTACGACGGCTGGGGAGCGAAGTCCTGCCGCTGGTCGGCTAGTTGGAGCGGTAAGCCGAAAGTACGGGGTGCTGCCGGCCCCACATCAGTGACACCTCCCGCGATGCGGGGCGGCAGCTCAAGGCGTCAGCAGTCCCGGAGTTCGGGCGACTGGTTCAGCAGCTGGCCGCGTATCGAGGTGAAGCGGGCGAGCCGCTCGTCGACCGAGGCGTCCAGCGGGAAGACCGCCACACGGTGGCAGTTCTGGAATGCCAGTCGTACTCCGAAGTGCCGCTGCAGCGCACCTCGTATCGCATCACTCGCAAGGGCACGCAGCAGCTGGCCACGCGCCTGCTCGCTGGGCGGAGGCGTCTGGTTGTCGGCGAACTCGCCGCCGTCCACCTTCAGCTGGGCCACCAGCGAGCTGATCATCTCCCATGCGTAGGGCAGGGAGGTCCGGACGCAGTCAACGAAGTCGGCTTCGTCGACCTCGCCTCGCTCGGCCTGTTCGAGTAGGGCCGGTGAGACGTCGAGCGACATGGGTTCTCCTCTCGCGACCCCGCAACAGAACGGGGCCTTACGGGCAGGGAAGGAGTTCGACGACGCAGAGTGCACGAACGGCGACCTCCAGCTTCCACGGTAAGCGCGCATCCCCGCCCGCACCAGAAGATTGGGCACACAACCGGCCAATAACGAACGGGGTCGTACGGGAAATATCGTGCGGCCCGCAGCACCTGCACCGAGGTCGTCACCCTCAGGGCGAATCGCGCCCACCCCCGCGCGTCGAGTAGCGTTGCCGACCATGCGTCTCGTCATCGCCCGCTGCTCCGTCGACTATGCGGGCCGCCTCACCGCCCATCTGCCCTCCGCGCCGCGCCTGATCCTGGTCAAGGCGGACGGGAGTGTCTCCATCCATGCCGACGACCGGGCGTACAAGCCCCTCAACTGGATGTCACCGCCCTGCACCCTGAAGGAGGGTGCGGGCGAAGACGCCGGTGTGTGGACGGTCGTGAACAAGGCGGGAGAGAAGCTCATCATCACGATGGAGGAGGTTCTCCACGACTCCTCGCACGAGCTGGGCATCGATCCGGGGCTCATCAAGGACGGCGTGGAAGCACACCTTCAGGAGCTGCTCGCCGACCGGATCGAGATCCTCGGCGAGGGCTACACGCTGATCCGCCGCGAGTACATGACGGCGATCGGCCCGGTCGACATCCTCTGCCGGGACGCGGACGGCGGGACCGTCGCCGTGGAGCTGAAGCGGCGCGGTGACATCGACGGCGTCGAGCAGTTGACCCGGTACCTGGAACTGCTGAACCGGGATCCCCATCTCGCCCCGGTCAAGGGCGTGTTCGCGGCGCAGGAGATCAAGCCGCAGGCACGGGTACTGGCGACGGACCGCGGGATCGGCTGTGTCGTCCTCGACTACAACGCGATGCGCGGCATCGAGGACGACAAGCTGCGGCTGTTCTGACGTCCTGCGGTAAGCAGAGCGCCGGTCAGGCCGGCACCGTCCCCGAGCTCGCACCGGACGGTGCCGTACTGGGCGGCGTTGTCGTTTTCGTCGGCGCCGTCGATCCACTGGCCGAGGTCGTCGTGGACGGCGTGGTCGTCGTCTTGGTATCGCTCGGCGTCGGTGTGGGTGTCGGCGTCGGTGTGGTCGGGGGCGGCGAGGTCGGCGACTTGGTGGGCGTGTGGGACGGGGGCTTCGTCGGCGTACCCGGCGTGGTGCTCCTGCCCGGCGTGGACGGCTTTCCCGGGGTGCCCGGCGTGGTCGGCGGACCGGTGGTGGTGCCCGGCTGCGTACTGGATCCCGAGGCGCCCGGGGCAGAACTCGACGGATCGGCCGGATTGCCGCTGTTGCCGCCCGTGTCGCCGCCGTTGTTCCCACCGCCGCCGGGACGGTTGGTGGAGCCGTCGGTCGGGGTGTCCGCGTTGAGCCCGTCCTTGTCGGTGCCCTCCTGGACCGACTGACCGTTGCCGCCCTTGTCGGAGGGCGAGTCGCCGTTCCCCGAGGTCGCGCCGAGCGTCACCACGGTGACGAGTACGGCGGCGAGCAGGGCGCCCGCACCCGCGGCCACCATGTTGCGCCGTGCGCCGCGGAGCACCATGCGCCGGACAGGTGCGCCTGCGGGCAGTGCGGTCCTGGTCCGCCGGGTGACCACCGTCTCGCTCTCCGAAGGGAGACCGGACAGGGGCGGTACGGCAGCCGGTACGCCGCCTGGCGGCGAAGCGGACTCCTCGTACCGCGCGGCGGGGACCTCTTCGCCCGCGGGCGTACGGCCGTCGAGCCCGAAGCCCGCACCCGCACCCGCGCCCGACCGGTCGGCGACCAGGGCGAGCGCCCTGCGTCCGGCGACCGTGCCGCGCTTGTCGGCGAGTGCGCCACGCATCGCGATCGACGCTTCGAGCTCGGCGCGCGCCCGGTCGATGTTCCCGGTGCAGAGCGCCAGAACGCCCAACTCATGGTGGAAGTAGGCCTCTTCGGCGACTTCGCCGGAGATCCTGGCCGCCTCCTGGCCCGTTCGCAGGGCCCGCTCCCAGGCGCCCCAGTGCAGACCCGCGGCGAAGGCGGGGGCGGCGCTGTGTGCCAGCTCCACGGCGGTGCCCGCGTTCCCCGCCCCGCCCGCGGTCACCAGAGCGGTGAGCGCGGCCAGTACCGCATCCGCCTCGGCGGCCGCCCGCTCGGGCGTCACCGAGGGATGGGAGGCCCACCAGGCGTAGTGCTGGGCGGCGGTGTGCGCGCGGGTGGCGGTGGTGTCGCCCTCAGCGGCGGAGTCGCCGTACCCGGCGGCCACCAGCTGGTGCACGACACCGGCGGCGAGCCGGTAGCGCGCACCGACCGCGGAGAGCAGCCCGCAGTGGGCCAGCTCGCCCAGCGCGGCGTCCGCGTGGGTGTCCCCCACCAGCGCCGGCAGATGCGCCTGGTGCGGAACCTCGCCGCCGAGCGCCACCGCGAAGCGCAGGGTGTCCCTGGCGGACTCGCTCAGCCGGGTGGCGAGCAGGGCCGCGGGGGCCGCTCCCTCGCCCAGCGAGGGCAGCGGGAGATCGTGCGCGTCCTCGGCCCCGGAGGGGGCGTCAACCGGCTGCCCCTCGAAGTACCCGTACGAGTCGAAAGCCTCCGGGTCGATCCGCTGCAGGTCGCGCTGGCGCAGCAGGGCACCCGCCTGTACGAAGCGCAGCGGCAGCCCCTCGGACTCGAACCAGAGGTCGCCCGCCCAGTTGGCCTCCTCGTCGGTGAGCGGCCGCTCCACGGCGCGCTCCAGGAGCTCCAGCGAGGCGCTGCGGCCCAGACCGCCGAGGAAGACCTCTTCGATGTGCGAGGTGTCGGACGGCGCGGCGGTCTCGGGCGTCGCGGAGAGCAGGAAGGCGCACTCGGGTGTCGCGTCGAGGAGCTCGTCCAGCGCGCCGCCGCCGAACTCCAGGTCGTCCAGGACGACGATCGCGCCTATCTGGTGGACCAGTTCGAGGAGTTCGCCGCGGTCGGGCCGGTGCAGCGGTGCGCTGAAGACGGCGGCGAAGAGGTCATGGAGGAGGTCGGCGGGCGTGCGGTGGTAGCCCGAGAGCCGTACGACACCGTCGGGAGCGAGCTCCGCGCAGTCGTCGGCGACGGCGTCGAGGAGCGCGGTGCGGCCGGAGCCGCCAGACCCTGTCAGCCGTACGGAGCGTCCGCGCGCCAGGAGCCGGACCAGCCTCTCGCGCTCCTCCTGCCGCTCCAGGAGCGGGAGTCGGGGTGCGAGCGGTCCCGGCGGTACGGGCGGCCTCGCCGCGCGCAGCAGCTCCGCGCGCTCGGCGGCCCGGTGCCGCAGCGGACGGGCGGGCTGCTCCCCCGGCGGGCAGGCTGCGATCTCGCTGCCGTCGACGGGGTTGACGGTGAGCAGGAAGTCGCCGGTGATGAGCTGGACGGTACGCACGGGCGCGGCCGACGGGGACTGCCCGAGATCGGGTGTCAGCGCGTCGCGGGGCGGGCGCTGCGGCCGTGCGCCTTCACCACGTCCGTCGCTGTAGTCGCTGTTGTCGTGGCCGTACTCTTCCGGTCCCCGGTTTATCGGGTCCATGGTCAAAGCCCCCCAGATGGCGCTGCGTGCGGTTGCCCCACCCGGCCTCGCACACCACGCTGTCGCTTCTGGTCCGGTGCCCACCGCATGGGTTCGTCAATCGGTGGGCGAGCGAACCCTAAACCTTCGCACAGTATCCATGAACACGCGGGGTGCCGGGCCGCCCAAGACGTCACAGCTTCGTGAGGATTGCGCAAGGAATCCCATCCTCACACTCCCTCCACAACCGTCACACCCGGGGAAGCACGGTGTCTTCCTGCGGGACGGGAACTCCCGCAGATCCGACTGCGACGATTCCGCCCTCAATGGCCAGAATGCGATGCAACCGGGTCGCCACCAGAAGCCGCTGCATCTGCGGCGGTACGCCACGGAGCACCAGCCTGCGCCCGCACCGTCCGGCCCGCCGGTGGGCGCCCATGATGACGCCGAGTCCGGTCGCATCCCAGGAGTCCAGCTCGGTCAGGTCGAGCACCAGGTCGCCGGCTCCGTCGTCGACGGCCGTGTGCAGGACCGTACGGGCGTCCGCCGCGCTGCGGACGTCGAGGCGGCCCCCGACGACCAGCTCGGCATGGTCGCCCTTGATGTGCATATGAACTCCCCGAGAGTGCTCTGCGTGATTCACGTCTTTCACGTATGTCACTGAACTGACTGCCCGACAGGCAGAGAAGTTGCCGTCTGTAAGCGAACTGATACCGAATTCACTCCTGGGGGTGACCCCTGGAGCGACAAATGCCTAGTGCTTGTAGAAGCCCTGCCCGCTTTTGCGGCCGATATCTCCCGCGTCCACCATCCGGCGCATCAGCTCGGGGGCCGCGAACTTCTCGTCCTGCGACTCCGTGTAGATGTTTCCGGTGGCGTGCAGCAGGATGTCGACGCCCGTCAGGTCGGCGGTCGCGAGGGGTCCCATCGCGTGTCCGAACCCCAACTTGCAGGCGATGTCGATGTCTTCCGCGCTGGCCACGCCCGATTCGTACAGCTTGGCCGCCTCGACCACCAGGGCCGAGATCAGCCGGGTGGTCACGAAGCCGGCCACGTCACGGTTGACGACGATGCAGGTCTTGCCCACCGACTCGGCGAATTCCCGTGCGGTGGCGAGCGTTTCGTCGCTCGTCTTGTAGCCGCGCACCAGCTCGCAGAGCTGCATCATGGGCACCGGCGAGAAGAAGTGCGCGCCGACGACCCGCTCCGGACGCTGCGTCACCGCGGCGATCTTGGTGATCGGGATGGCGGAGGTGTTGGAGGCGAGCACGGCGTCGTCCCGCACGATCGCGTCGAGCGCACGGAAGATCTCGTGCTTGACCTCGAGCTTCTCGAAGACGGCCTCGATAACGATGTCGGCGTCGGCGACCGCGTCCAGATCGGTGCTCGTGGTGATCCGGGAGAGCGCGGCGTCCGCGTCGGACGCCTCCAGCTTCCCCTTCGCGACAAAGCGGTCGTACGAGGCCTTGATGCCGTCCGTACCCCGCGTCAGCGCCGCATCGGTCACATCGCGCAGTACGACGTCCCAGCCGGCCTGCGCCGATACCTGTGCGATACCGGACCCCATGAGTCCGGCCCCGATGACGGCAAGCTTCCTGGCCACGTGCACTACCCCTTCGACAACTCCGACGACTTCTCTGCAACTGCTCCGGTGCGGAGGCTATCGGCCGGGGGGCGCCTTTAGGCCGCATAGAGATGCGCGTCACGCCCTCCCGTCACCCGACCGCCACCCCTCAACGTGGCCCTTCGGGCCGAAGTACCTTATTTCATGACGGACATCACACCGGGCCGGCCCATCACGCGTCACGCACCGCGTAGTTGAGCACCTTCTCGCTCAGCAGTTCCTCCATCTCGTCGAGGAGTCCGAGCGCGTCGCGCGACGCCCTGTTCGGCTCGGCGTTCTCCGGATTCGCGATCATCGTCGAGAAGAACTTCGGGGTCGTCGAGCGCATGCGCGTGACCCCGGTCAGCCGCCTGGCACTGCTGCTCGGCCGCGTCCTGCGCGACGCCGCGCTCTTCGTCCTGCAGGCGGCCGTACTGGTGCTGGCCGCGCTGGTCATGGGGTTGCGCGCCCCGCTGGCCGGCGTCCTGATCGGCTTCGCGTTCGTCGCCCTGCTGACCCTCTCGCTGGGCTCGCTCTCGTACGCGGTGGCGCTGGGCGTCGACCGCCCGCAGGAGTTCGGACCACTGGTCAACTCCTTCACCATGCCCTCGATGCTGCTGTCGGGCCTGATGCTGCCGATCGCGCTGGGACCGGCCTGGCTGAACGTCCTCTCCCACTTCGTACCGTTCCGCTATCTCGTCGACGCGGTGCGCAGCGCGTACCTCGGCCAGTACGCGACGGCGCAGATGCTGTACGGGGTGCTGGTCGCCGTCGGTTTCGCGGTGTTCTCCGTGACGGTGGGCACACGTGTCTTCCGCCGGGCCGGAGCGTAACTACGCTGGTGGCATGGTCAATCTGACGCGCATCTACACCCGTACCGGCGACCAGGGCACCACCGCCCTGGGGGACATGAGCCGCACCGCCAAGACCGATCTCCGGATCTCCGCGTACGCCGACGCCAACGAGGCCAACGCGGCGCTCGGCACGGCGATCGCGCTGGGCGCACTGGACGAGGAGGTCGTGAAGGTCCTCACCCGCATCCAGAACGACCTCTTCGACGTGGGCGCGGACCTGTGCACCCCGGTGGTGGAGAACCCGGAGTTCCCGCCGCTGCGCGTGGAGCAGTCGTACATCGACAAGCTGGAGGCGGACTGCGACCGCTTCCTGGAGGAGCTGGAGAAGCTCCGCAGCTTCATCCTCCCGGGCGGCACACCGGGCGCGGCCCTGCTGCACCAGGCGTGCACGGTGGTACGGCGGGCCGAGCGCAACACGTGGGCGGCGCTGGAAGTGCACAGGGAGGTGATGAACCCGCTGACGGCTACGTACCTCAACCGCCTCTCGGACCTCCTGTTCATCCTGGCCCGCACAGCGAACAAGGAGATCGGCGACGTCCTGTGGGTCCCGGGCGGCGAGCGGTAGGAGAAAGCCCCTCCGGCGATTGAGG
>NZ_JAFLRJ010001717.1 GCF_017315755.1 Streptomyces beijiangensis | reverse complement strand
GCGCTGGGGTTCGAAGAGGGGCGACTGCGCGCCCGGCCCGGCCGAGCGCTGCGGCGGATCGGGTGGTACGGGGCCGCCGTGCAGCCGCGCCAGGGCGGCCGCGGCCGAACGGGGCTGCCCGTACCGACCCTCGTGGCCGAGCAGGAGAGTCTCGGCGGCCTCGCCGTCGTAGCACCGCTCCACTCGCACCCCCGTGGCGAGCAGGCGCGGATGGACCTCGGCGGTTGACCGC
>NZ_JAFLRJ010001716.1 GCF_017315755.1 Streptomyces beijiangensis | reverse complement strand
TGTCTCATGAGCGAGCCGCGTTTCCACGATGGCTTGCGCGTCAGGCTCAGCTTGCATGGTCATGTGTGCGGAACCTTCACGTAGGAGTGGATGGCCTTCCCGGCAGGCCCCAAGGCCCTGAACCGCTCCGACGGGCAGGGGGGGGCAGAAGCTTCGGTGTGCCCGGCCTCCATTTCAAGTTACATGATCTGCAATGAACTTATCCACTCTGACGTCCGGGTAGGCTGTCGACATGCCCGAACAGACTCGGAGGTACCGGTCAGCACGGCGCGAGCAGAGCGCGGCTCAGACCCGACAGGACATCCTGGAGACCGCGCGCGACCTTTTCATCACGCATGGCTATAC
>NZ_JAFLRJ010001715.1 GCF_017315755.1 Streptomyces beijiangensis | reverse complement strand
TCGAGAAGCAGACCGCCGCTGCCGGGGCGTCCGTGCCGACACCGAACAAGGACGTACTGGCGCTGACCACCGGCGAGATCCGGCAGACCCTCACGATGGAGTTCGTGTCCAACCAGGTGGCTCTGGACCCGAGCGACGGCGACGGCGGCGAGGTGGAGATCCTGGGGCGGATCCAGGGACTGACGTCGGCGAAGGGCGAGTAGGGGGCGCCGTACGGTACGGCGGGCTTTCT
>NZ_JAFLRJ010001714.1 GCF_017315755.1 Streptomyces beijiangensis | reverse complement strand
CCTCGTCGCCGAGGACGAACGGCCCGGCGGCGCCTGGCACGCCGAGTGGCAGCCGCTGCGGGAGCTGCTGCGGCTGACGGGTGGCGCGTGCCGCGACGCGGCCGAACTCGCGGAGGGCCTACGGGTCTTCCCGTACCGGATGCACGAGCACCTCGCGCTCACCGGCGGGCTCATCGTCAGTGAGCGCATCGCCGCCGCGCTCGGGCCGCTGCTGGGGCGTGCGCGGGCCAAGCGGCTGCTGGCC
>NZ_JAFLRJ010001713.1 GCF_017315755.1 Streptomyces beijiangensis | reverse complement strand
GCACTTGATGACATCCTGGACGCTCGTTTTCATATGTTCTCCCAAATGCTCTTCGGTAAATTGCAGCGTTTTGTTTACTTTATTTGACGGGATCTTATCGATCGGCGTCAGCGTCCGGATGAATGTTTTCGCTTTTTGGCCGCGGGAAATAATAATCGTCGCCGTTGTACGAAAATCGGTGTCCCGGTCAATAACATCCAGAATTTTGATCAAGCCTTCCTCCTTGGCGAGTTTTTCATCGACAACCACGAGGTTGGTGTGGGAGTAATAAATTTCCCGCGACATTTTTGCTGACGCATGTCTGCTCATTTCCGTCAGATTGTTGCCCGTCACAGAATAGCTTGAAAT
>NZ_JAFLRJ010001712.1 GCF_017315755.1 Streptomyces beijiangensis | reverse complement strand
AAACACATCTTTACGGCCGTGTTAGTCCTTACGTTGATCTTCGGTGTGTTTCAAATCACTTTAGCAAGCAAATACGACCACAAACGGAAATAAACTCAATAAGAGCACCCGCATAATTAGACGGGTGCTCTTTGCTTGTATTAATACATACGAACTTTCACAGGGGAAGATGTTTTATCAGAAAGTTTTTTTGTACGCTTCTTGTCTTGTTTTAGTCCTAATTGGCGGGGACCGCCGCCAGGTTTCCTTCAGTTGGATACCACCGTGGGA
>NZ_JAFLRJ010001711.1 GCF_017315755.1 Streptomyces beijiangensis | reverse complement strand
CCCATGGGTCTCGTGGCCGCGCTCGGACTGTGGGCGGCCGGTGCCGCGGATCTCCCGGACGGTTCGTTCCCCAGGGTGCTCGCTGCGACCGTCGTCACGGCCGTCGGCGGGTCGGTGGACCTGACCGGCGACGCGGGCGACCTGGCCGGCGCGGAGGGCGGCCTGACCGTCATGCCGCTGTCCGTCACTCTCACCGGCGCCCTGTTCATCGGCTGGGGCTTTCTTCGCCCGTTGCGCCACCGGGC
>NZ_JAFLRJ010001710.1 GCF_017315755.1 Streptomyces beijiangensis | reverse complement strand
ACCGTGACTGGCACCGCGCCGCCGTGGCCACTTCGTTCTACCAAGTACCTACTTGGAAAGTCCAACCTTTTGTTAGGCTGCGCGTCATGACGCGCGGAAGCTACGACCAGTACTGCGCCGTGGCCCGGGCCCTGGACGGGGTGGGCGAACGCTGGAGTCTGCTGATCGTCGACGACATCCAGATGGGCTGTGGCCGGACCGGGCCCTTCTTCAGCTTCGAGGCGGCCGGGTTGACCCCGCCCTCGCCCTGCACCGTCTCCACGATGACGGCGGCGGGCAGATCCATGCCGCTGCTGCTGTCCTCGACCATGCTGTCTCGGGGTTTCAGCCCCGAGACCTGGCCGTCGCCGAACCCGTCGTAGGGCAGCCGCCAGGTGTGCCCGAGGGGCAGGCCCGCGCCCGCGCGTTTGGCGGCGTTGCCGGTGACGGCCAGGGACCCCAGCGACATGCCGTGGAAGGCCCCGGTGAAG
>NZ_JAFLRJ010001709.1 GCF_017315755.1 Streptomyces beijiangensis | reverse complement strand
CATACAAGCCTGAGTTGGCCGCGGAAGGCAGAGCCGTCAGAATTACAAAGTTCATGATGTCGGCCGCATATGGAACACCGATGCGGTCAAAGACGACGACAAATGGGCTTTTGATCACACCGGCTTCTTTAACCGGAATGAGGCACGAAAGCACGAAAATCGTTCCGATGAAGAAAAGCACCAGTCTCCAGAGTGTTGTCTTGATCGCTTTTGGAATGTTCTTTTCCGGTTCGGCGCTTTCTCCGGCGGCAATTCCGATCAGCTCCGTACCCGAAAACGCAAAATTCACGGAGAGCATCGCCATAAAAATTGGAAGGAAGCCGTTTGGAAAGAGACCGCCTTCTCC
>NZ_JAFLRJ010001708.1 GCF_017315755.1 Streptomyces beijiangensis | reverse complement strand
TCTCGCGCCCGTGCAATATTCGGGCACGGGAAAAGGAGGTCGAATGGGCTCGTGATGGTGAGATGTCCGTTCGCTTTTCGCCTGCGATGAGCTGAGGTGGGATGCGACGGGGTGAAAGGAATTCTTGTCCCTCACGCGCGCCTTTGGTATCGCTCGATCGTGTGAGGTTATTCTAGATTGATCCTCTGAAGGGTAAAGGAATTACCGGAAAGGAAATCCTTGGCCATGGAAGGTGACGCAGGGGAAGGTGACGTGGGTCTCT
>NZ_JAFLRJ010000181.1 GCF_017315755.1 Streptomyces beijiangensis | reverse complement strand
CCATCGAGCTCGCCGCCGCCCGACTGCGCCTGCTCACCCCACGCGAGATCGCCGCCCGTCTCGACGACCGCTTCCGCCTCCTCACCTCGGGCGCCCGCACCGTCCTGCCGCGCCAGCAGACACTGCGCGCCGTGGTCGACTGGTCCTGGGACCTCCTCGACGACCAGGAACGGACCGCCCTCCGCGCCCTCTCCGTCTTCGCCGGCGGATGGGACCTGGCCGCCGCGGAATCCGTCGGTGTGACGCCCGACGCCATGGCGGCCCTCGTCGACAAGTCCCTGCTGGTCACCACCCCCACCCCCGCCGGTATGCGCTACCGGATGCTCGAGACGATCCACGAGTACGCGACCGAACGTGCGGCCCAGACCCCCACGGCCCTCATGGAGTCCCGCCGCGCCCACAGCGCGTACTACCTCGCCCTCGCCGAAGAGGCCGACCCTCTCCTCCGCTCCGGGGCCCAACTCCCCTGGATCCGCCGCACCGAGACCGAGCTGGACAACTTCCGGGCAGCCCTGCGGACCACCCTCGCCGCCCGCGACGAGCCGGCGGGGCAGCGCTTCGTCCAGGCGCTGGGCTGGTTCTGGTGGCTGCGCAACTACCGCCGTGAGGGCGTCGAATGGGCCGAGCGGGTCGTCGCACTGGGAGACGACCCCACCGATCCCGGCGACCCCCGCTATCACCCCCGGATGCGCCTGCGCCTCCTGCTGATCTTCCTCGCCATCGAGTCGGGACCGCAGGCGGAGATGTCCGACCCCGCACTGGAGAACATCCTCAGCCGTATCCGCGACACCTACTCCCGGGGTGGCCCGGAGGCGGCGAGCTTCCCCGGACTGCTCTGGCCCTTCACCCTGTTCGGCCATGAGGCCCACTTCGCGCGCGAGAACCTCGACGCGGTCGTCGACAACTGCCGTCGCTACGGCGGCGACTGGGAGATCGGCGTCGCCCTGATGTTCCGTACGCACGTCGTCGTCGACCTGCCCGGCGGCCTCGAAGGCGTCGACGAGAGCCTCGCCGAACTCCGTACGCTCAGCGCCCGCGTCGGCGACCGCTGGATGCGCGCCCAGGTCGCCTCCGCCACCGGCGAGGCCTGCATGGCGCGCGGGCGCGGCGAGGAGGCCAAGGCGGCGTACGAGGAGGCGCTGCGTCTGGCCCGCGAGGTCGGCGCCCACGCGGAGGCCCCGTTCCTCATCGGCCGCATCGCCGAACTCGCCTACCGGGACGGCGACTTCGACAGGGCCGAGAAGTTCCTCGACGAGTCGTCCGACGAGGCCGAACAGTTCGGCGTCTGGGACGCCCGCGCCTACATCAGCGTGCTGCGCGCGACCATCGCCCTGGACCGCGACGAGCCCGTACGCGCCCGCTTCCAGTACGTGCAGGCCTGCGACATCCTCATCCGCGGCACCCCGCCACCGCAGTTCACCGCCGTCCTCGCATGCATCGAAGCCCGCCTGACCGCCCGCGAACAGGGCCCCCGTGAGGGCGCCCGCGCCATGACAGCAGCGTTCCGTACCTCCTGGGAACTGCGCTGCGCGGACCATGTGATGGCAGCAGTGGCAGAGAGCACCGCGGCCGTCCTGGCCGACGCGGGCGAACACCGCCTCGCCGCCCGGATCCTCTCGGCCGCCGAGGGCTGGCGCGCCGACTGCCCCCGCTCGGTGCCCGAGCGGGCCGTCGCACGGACCGTGGATGAGCAGGCGCTGCGGGCCCTCGGTCCCGAGGGTTACGAGACCGAGCGCGCGGCCGGGGCCGCCCTGACCCCCGAAGGGGTCAGCGCGCAGCTCGAAGCGGTCGTCAGCCGCAGCTGATCCGCGACTGGGCCCAGTCGGCCAGTGCGACGGAACCGAAGCGGGTGTGCGGGTCGACGACCAGGCGGATGGTCTTGCGCCCGGCGATCCCGACATGGACGGGCACCGCCGCGTCGTCCCCGCGCATGACCGGCGACTGCCACAGCAGAGCATCGTCCCCGTACACCGAGAACCGCACGGCCCCCAGCCCCATGGTCAGGTCGTCGACCCCCACCAGCGCGTCGTACGTCGTGCACTGCCGGTTGAGATCGATGGTCACCGACGACGGCGCGTGCACGGTCACCCCGTACTCGTAGCGCTGGTCGCCGATCGACATCCCCGACCGCTGCCACAGCCAACTGCTGTCCTGCAGCCGTACTTCGGGCCCGGTGTGGTCACCGAAGACCGAGTAGTCGAGCCGGTTGACCTGGTAAACGGTGGCCGGGGGCGGCGGCGGGGGAGGAGTCGGCTTCGGCGTGGGACTGGGCGTGGGCTCGGGCGACTCCGTGGGTG
>NZ_JAFLRJ010001707.1 GCF_017315755.1 Streptomyces beijiangensis | reverse complement strand
GTTAAAGAGCAGTGAAGGGTATGATTCAGTTACAATTTAATTAAACGTTTGTTTAAACTATATTGAAAGGTGTGATCCGGGATGTCTGCAGAACAATTGCCGATATGGACGCAAGACTGCGTGAAGGGCTCATTGCCGAAACGGGGAAGTGATAGTCATAAAGGAACTTATGGAACCGGCCTTTTGCTCGCGGGAAGCGATGATATGCCGGGAGCGGCTCTCCTTGCAG
>NZ_JAFLRJ010001706.1 GCF_017315755.1 Streptomyces beijiangensis | reverse complement strand
CGAGGGGGCTTCTCGCTATGCCTGGTCGGCGTCGCGACGGGCCAGCCCGGCCCGTAGAACGTTCAGGGCGCCCACCGTGTCCGCGTGCGCCTGGTGGCCGCACGAGGCGCAGTGGAACTTCTCCTGTGTGGGCCGGTTCTCCTTGGCGGTGTGCCCGCATTCGGGGCACCGCCGGGAGGTGTTGCGGGGGTCCACGGCGATCACTTCCCGTCCGGCACCTTCCGCCTTGGCGGCCAGGATCGCGAGGAACACCCCCCATCCGGC
>NZ_JAFLRJ010001705.1 GCF_017315755.1 Streptomyces beijiangensis | reverse complement strand
GGTCGCGGTCATGGCCGCGGTCGTCACCACGGTCGCGGTCGCGGCCACGGCCCCAGCTCTCGGTGTCGACGACCGAGCCACGGCGGTCCGACAGGGTGGCCCGATCGGAGCGGTTGTCCCAGATGTGATCGCGACGGTCCTGGTAGACGTCATGGCGGGTGTCACGGCCGGATCCCGTGTGCACCTTGACCGTCGAGTGGCCGTTCAACCGCAGGTGGCGGAAGGTGTACTTG
>NZ_JAFLRJ010001704.1 GCF_017315755.1 Streptomyces beijiangensis | reverse complement strand
GGAGGGCATCACCGTCGACACCGTCGCGCGCCTCGCCGACGAGCAGCTCGGCCTGACCCTCCAGCACCGCCCCGTCGACCGCACCGAGCTGTACGTGGCCGACGAGGTCTTCCTCTGCGGCACCATGTCCGAGCTGCTGCCGGTCACCAGCGTCGACCGTCTCCCCTTCGGCGTTGTCACCCCGGGCCCGCTGACCCGCGCCCTGCAGAACCACTACGACGACGCGGTCCGCGGCCTCGGCAAGCACCCCGAGTGGTGCACCCCGGTCCCGGCCCGGACGGGCGGTGCCGCATGAGCCTGCTG
>NZ_JAFLRJ010001703.1 GCF_017315755.1 Streptomyces beijiangensis | reverse complement strand
ACCTGAGAGGGACGTGGCTTCGGGACTTTTGGCCGATTTACCGAACGTGTCCCGCTCATAGCGTTGAGCCATGACCACACCCGTCTGCACCAGCGCTTCGAACGCCGCTGCCCCAGTGGCGCAGACTCTCCTGTACCCGTCGTTCTCGTCGTACATGAGGGCCCGCCAGCCGGTGCTCCTGCGTACCGCCCGGTCCCTGACCGGGAACCCGAGTGACGCGGAGGACCTGCTGCAGAC
>NZ_JAFLRJ010001702.1 GCF_017315755.1 Streptomyces beijiangensis | reverse complement strand
CCCCCGTCAAGGTCACCCCGTCCGCCGTGAAGACGGCCTCCCGGGCCCGCACCGGCACCACCGCGCTGGAAGCGTGGATGGTCCACCCGGTCAGCTCCGAGACCCGCGAACTGGTCAAGGGCGACACGTACCGCCGCTCCACCGAGACCACCGCCTACGACAGCTACGGCATGCTCACCAAGGTCGAGGAGAAGACCGCGGGCGGCCGCCTGGTCTGCACCCTGACCAGCTACGTCCGCGACACCGACGCGTACATCGTGGACACCGAGTCGCGCGAGGTCACCAGGAACGGCGCCTGCGACGACGCCTCGGCCACCGTCATCGACGACACCCGCTC
>NZ_JAFLRJ010001701.1 GCF_017315755.1 Streptomyces beijiangensis | reverse complement strand
GGACGGCGTCGAGGACGTGCTGCGCCGGATCGCGGACGCCGGCGTCATCCTGGGCCTGACGTCGGGGGCCATGGAGGGTGCCGCCAGGACGAAGCTGGAACCGGGCAAGCTCGGCCGCTACTTCCTGTTCGGCGCCTACGGCTCGGACTCCCCGGACCGGGGCGAGGTGACCAGGATGGCCGTCGCGAAGGCCGCCCGGCTGCATGGACGGGATCTCGGCCGTGACGAGGTGTACGTGGTGGGCGACACTCCGCGCGACATCGAGGCGGCGCACGCGGCGAACGCGACGGC
>NZ_JAFLRJ010001700.1 GCF_017315755.1 Streptomyces beijiangensis | reverse complement strand
GCGCCATGGCTGGCCGTGGCGGTCGCGGACCGCCCGGTGGGCGACGCCTTCGCGCGGGTGCGGCTGGCCGCCGCCGTCGACGAGGAGACTGCCCGTCGTGCGGCGGGCGCGCTCCACGGCGTACGGGAAGAGGTGCGCTGGGACGGCGCGCGCGGTGATGTGGTGGCCCGCGAAGTGGAGACGCTGGGCGCGGTCGAGCTGTCCGCGCGCCCCCTCTCGTCGCCCGATCCGGCGCGGGTGCGGGAAGCGGTGCTCGACGGGCTGCGCGGCGAGGGGCTCGGGCTGCTGCGCTGGTCGGAGGGCGCGAGGTCGCTGCGCGCCCGGCTGGCCTTCCTGCACAGGGAGCTGGGCGAGCCCTGGCCCGATGTGTCGGACGAGGCGCTGCTGGAG
>NZ_JAFLRJ010001699.1 GCF_017315755.1 Streptomyces beijiangensis | reverse complement strand
TACCAGACAAGCCCGGGAACGCGGTGGATATTCGGATAAGTTCCGGTGAGCAGCGTGCTGTCAATCGCGACCGACATGGTCGGATACGCGCTCGCCACTTCAGGTTCATAATGACCGTTTTCAAGAAAGAATTTTAATGCCGGAGCGCGGCCTTCTTGAATCGCTTTTTTCAAAGGCTGATCCATCAAAGAGTCGATGATCAGGACAATGACCGGTTTTTTAGAGGGTTTGACGGCCTCTGCTTCTTCATCTGAGAGCCCCAATTTTTCATCCCCGGCATTCAGCCATATGATGAATGAAACCAGCGCACATATGAAAATGACAAGTACAATGCTTAGCTTTTTCAAAATGGCCTCATTCCTTTAATCCCATTGTATGCATATTCTGGCATGG
>NZ_JAFLRJ010001698.1 GCF_017315755.1 Streptomyces beijiangensis | reverse complement strand
AATCGTTCCTTTTTCGATCAGCTTGACCAATCCGGCAAGGCCTTCAGGTGTGAGTTCGACATCCGCAAGCTCTTTTTGCTGGGCGTTCAAGTAAGCCGATACTTCACCCATCAGCCAGTTCGACGCCAGCTTCGCGTCTGCGCCTTTTTCAACGGCCGCTTCGAAGAAGTCGGACATTTCTTTTGTCAAAGTCAGCACTTTCGCGTCATAGGCAGGGAGGCCAAGCTCTTCGATGTAGCGCTTGCGGCGCTCGTCCGGAAGCTCAGGAATGCTGTCTTTCACGCGTTGCTTCCACTCGTCGTCTA
>NZ_JAFLRJ010000180.1 GCF_017315755.1 Streptomyces beijiangensis | reverse complement strand
GCGGACGCCGGGTGGCGTCCGACGAACTCGGCCCAGGCGTCCTGGGCGGCCAGGTCGCCGCCGCTGTTGGCGAAGAAGAAGAACCAGACGACGTGCGCGACGGCGGCGACGACGGTCGCGGTGATCACAGGATGCCGGTTGGCGTACGCCCAGAGGCGGCGGTGCGGGGCAAGCGGCGGGGTCGGGGTGTGGCCGGCGGGCTTCGCGGCGCCCGGATCCTTCGCAGCGCCCGGATCCTTCGTGGCGCGGGTGGTGCGGGTACTGCTCGCGGCGTCGCCGCCGCCCGACGTGGGCATGCGTATGGCGCCCCCGTCGCGGGGGTCGCTCCTGCCTTCTTCGCGCGTCGGCTCAGCTGTGGTCACCAGGGCTCGCTCTCCTGTGCAGAAGGACGCTGTCCCTGCGTCCCACAGTTGCTCCGCGACGCTAACACGCGGGTATACGGCTGCCGCCTCCGGTTATTTCCGGCCGGAAGCGGCAGCCGTACGGGTTGCGGGCTCAGCTCACCCGGGTCAGCTTCTCGCCGAAGCCGGGCTCGGACAGATCGCTCTGGAGGGCGACGGGGGACGTCACCATTCCGGGTCCGGAGCCGACGGACACCTGGCCGACGACCGTGCCGGCCTTGCCCGAGTGCGGGACCGCCTTGCCGCCGTCGCCGATCTTGATGTCGACCTGCAGTCCGGGCCAGCCGACGGCCTTGAGGTCCTTGGTCGCGACCACCGGGGTCTTGCCGCCGAGCCCGTCGTCGACGTACCCGACGACCGCGCCCTTCTTGATCACGGTGGCGGACGTGACGTCCTGCTGCGCCTTCTGGATCAGCGTGTAGCTGTTGGTGATCGCCGTGTCCAGCTTGTTCTGGAGCGTCGTGCCCTTCTGCTGGCCCATCACCGCACCGACGATCCGGCGCTCCTTGCCGTCGATGACGGTGTTGGCGGCCCAGAGGAGATTGCCGCCCGCCGGGGTGGACGAGCCGGTCTTGATACCGCTCACGCCGGGCTTCAGCAGGATCGAGTTGTTGTTGTAGATCGTGCCAGGGACGCCCGGGATCTCGATCTGGGGCGTGTTCACGATCTCCTGGAACACCTCGTTGTCCATGACGACCTTGCCCAGCTTGACCTGGTCCGTCGCGGTGCTGACCGTCTTGGAGTCGAAGCCGCTCGGGTCGGTGTAGGTGGTGTTCGTCATGCCGAGGGCCGCGGCCGCGTCATTCATCTTCTTGAGGAAGGCCGCCGTGCCGCCGTCCCAGCGGGAGAGCAGGCGCGCCACGTTGTTGCCCGACGGGATGAGCAGCAGCTGGAGCATCTGCTTCTCCGTGTACGTCTGGCCCTCCTTGATCTGGGCCGTCGACTCGTCGGCGGAGCTGGACTCGGCGCCCGCCGCCTTGTCCACGGTGATCGTCGGGCCGGTCGCCTTCCCCGTGAGCGGGTGGTCCTTGAGGATCACGTACGCGGTCATGACCTTGGCCATGCTCGCGGTCGGGGCGGACTTCTGGGCGCCCGAAGTGCCCAGGCTGCCGACGCCGACGACCTCGGCGGCCGACTGGCCCTCGGCGGGCCACGGCATGGACAGCTTCCCGCCCGCGAAGGTGTACGTGGCGTCCGTGGAGAGCGCCAGCGCGGGGGTGGGCAGCGGTCGTACAGCCTGTACGACCGCAAAGACGATCACCAGGAGCAGGATCAGCGGGGTCCAGATCTTGAACCGTCGCGCGATCGTGCGGACATGGGTCCGGGCCGGGGGCGGGGTGTTCGTCAGCTCGGCGAGCAGGTCGAGCGGGGGCCTCGGCGGCAGGGGCTGCTGCTTGGTCCGCTCAGCGACGTCGGGCAGCGGCGAAACGGGCGCGGCAGGGGTCGGCGGCCCGGACCTGAGGGGCTCGGGCTTCTTCGGCTCGGTCCGTACGTCGCTCGCCTTCAGCGGTACGAAGGTACTGGTCCGCTCGGCGTCGCCCTCGGGCTTGCCGGGGACGGGCTTCCGGGGAGGGACATCGCTGATCTTGAGCGCGGTGGTGGGCTGGTCGACGGCGGTCGCCTTGGGCAGCCGGAAGACAGCGGTGTGCTGATCGACACCCTTCGCTTCCGCAACGGGCCTCTTTGCGGACTCGTCGGTCTTGTCGTCCGGCTCGGGCTCGGGCTCCGGGTCGTCGTTGGCGTCGGGCTCGGGCTCGGCCTCGGCCTCGGCGGCGTCGTCGGCGGCGTCGGACGGCTCCGCCTTCGCCGGGGTCGCTTCCTCGGCGGGCGCCTTCTCGGGCTCCGGGTCGGCCTCTTCGACCTCCGCGGCCTCCTCGGGCGTGTCGTCGTCCGACGGGGCGGGATCTTCGGGCTCCGGCTCGGGCTCCGCGTCAGCGTCGTCGGCAGCCGCCGGCGTCTCGTCGGCAGGTTCCGCGTCGGACGGCTCGGCGTCGGACGGCTCGGCGTCGGACGGCTCCGGGGCCTCCTCGGACGCGGACGCCGTTTCCGGCTCCGTTTCCGGCTCCGCCTCCGCGTCGCGTTCCGGTTCGGTCTCATCGGCCGGGTCGTCCGCCGTGGCGACCCAGGCCGCCACCGCCGCCCTCAGACGCGCGTTGTCCGGCGCCGGCGCCGCACTCTCCGGCACGTCCGGCACGTCCGGCACGGGAGCACGGAACACCTGCGTCGGCTGATCGCCGCCACTGGGGCGTTCACGGAAGACCGCCAGCCTCGGGTCACTCTCCCCCGACGACTTGCGCTGCTCCGACTTGTCGGGGGACTCGCCCGCCACCGATGCCTCCTCGATACGTCGCGCGGGACTTCCCGCCTGTCCGAACCATCTACCAGTGTCCTGTGTGGGGGCTTACCCCACGTGCTAGACGAGAACGACATATGTATCGGTTCCCGCACAAACCCACCAGGCACCCTCGACAGACCATTGTGAGAGGGGTCACCCTGTCATTCATCCACGCGGGGAGGCATGGATGGGCAGGAGCCGCAGATCGATTCCGGAAGAGCTATTGCTGCTCGCTCTGGACCCGACCACGGGTACCACAGCGCAGCCGCAGTCGCTCGACCTCGGCCTCGCCGGAGCTCAGCTAGTGGAGCTGGCTCTGGCAGGACGGATAGCCCCTGACGGGGATCGTATCGCCGTGGTGATGGCACGGCCGACAGGAGATCCGACTCTGGACTCCGCACTGGAACTGCTGCGAAGGCGTGGCAGCCCGGTTCGGGCAGTTCACTGGATTGGCGGGCCCCGACTGGGGCTCCGTCAGATTTACCTCGCTCATCTGGAGCGGTGCGGCATGGTGCATGCCGTGGCGGGCCAGATGTGCGGTGTGTTGCCGACGACTCGCTACCAAGCGACGGACACGGCAATCAGCAGGGACATCCGTGCCCGGCTGGACAGTGCGATCCGCACCGGCGTACCGCCGGATCCGCGGACCGCGGCGCTCGCCGCGCTCGCTCACGCAGTGGGACTCGGCAAGCACCTGTATCCCGGCAACGAGGGGCGCTCATCACGCTCCCGGCTAAGGGACCTGATCAGGCACGACCCCATGGGCGGACTCGTGGCACACGCCGTGATGGACGTCCAGAACGGTGTGGCGGTTCAGCCGCGCCGACCAGCTGCGCCCGCACCGGGCGGTCCGATGCAGTCGCAGCAGCAGTCGCATCGCGGGTCGATGGCCCGCGTCGCGGCGCACTAGTCACACCCGCACCACCTGCATGAACCGCACCACCGGAAACCGCCGCACCGACGTCCCCAAGACCCGGTTCGGGAGCCGCACCAACAGCGCGCGGGGCCAGTCCAACTGGCCCCGCGCGCTCATTTTCTCAGGCCGTTTCGCAGCGCAACACGCTGTGTTGGTGGCAGTCTGCTGAGAGTTAATGCAGCTAGTCAGCAGTTAAAGCCGGAGGTGCAGTTCCGTGGCGTCCAACGTCAACCCCACTGTCAGGCGCCGCCGACTGGGCCAGGAGCTGCGAAAGCTCCGCGAGCAGAAGAGCATGACGGCCGAACAGGTCGCCGACCGTCTGCTGGTGTCCCAGTCGAAGATCAGCCGCCTGGAGAACGGCCGCCGTTCCATCAGCCAGCGCGATGTCCGCGATCTGTGCGGGGTCTACGAGGTCGAGGACCACCGGATCGTCGACTCGCTGATGCAGATGGCCAAGGACTCGCGCCAGCAGGGCTGGTGGCACGCCTTCGGCGACATTCCGTACAGCGTCTACATCGGCCTGGAGACGGACGCGGCCTCCATTCGCGTGTACGAGTCCCAGGTGCTCCCCGGTCTGCTGCAGACCCGGGGTTACGCGGAGGCGCTCATCACCGGTGCGATGCCCGAGACGTCGACGACCGACATCGAGAAGCGCGTCCAGGTCCGGCTGCGCCGCCAGGACCGCATCCAGACCGCCGACGGCCCGCTGCGGCTGTGGGCCGTGCTCGACGAGGCGGCGCTGCGCAGGGTCGTCGGCAACAGGCAGCTGATGATCGAGCAGTTGGAGCATCTCGTCGAATGGTCCCAGCTGCCGCACGTCACGGTGCAGGTGATGCCCTTCGAGGCGGGTGCGCATCCCGGCGTCACCGGGCAGTACGCGATTCTTGAGTTCCCCGACGCCGGCGATTCGAGCGTCGTCTACATCGAGGGCGTCACCAGTGATCTCTATCTGGAGAAGGCGCAGGACGTACAGCGCTACAGCGTGATGTACGAACACCTCCGCGCGCAGGCTCTGAATGCGGATCAGACACGGCAGTTCATTTCGGACGTAGCCAAAGAATTCGCCCATTGAGCTTACTGCTGAGCGGGAAAGGTACACCCTGCCCACGGTCCTGCGGAAGTCCCCTCTGGTATATGCCATCCGGTTGAGTGAACGCGCCCCGCACTCGGGGACGTTGACTAGTAGCGTCGATCACGCCATCAAGAACGCTGGCGTCTTTTCGACACAACTGGCTAGACCGGAGCAGACATGGCAATTCACCAGGGTGCACAGGAAATGTGGATCAAGTCCTCCTATTCTGCGGGGAACGGCGCATGCGTAGAGGTCAAGTCACCGATCACGCAAGCCATCGCCGTTCGGGATTCGAAGATCCCCGAAGGCCCTTCGATCACCTTCGCCTCCACGTCGTGGAACGCATTCGTGACCGCGGTGACCCGCACCGCCTGATCCACAACGTTCCACCGCACGAAGACACGAAGATGAGCCCTCTCGACTGGTCCGCCGTCCTGGCCGAGGGGGCTCGGCTCCTTTCCCGGGCTATCTCAGCTGATCGACATAGCGGTCCGTCCCGGGAATCGTCGGAATAAACGGAGCAACCAATTCCACTCTTCCCAGACCTGAGGCAGCGACCACTTCACCCAGCCCCGTGAAGTGTTCGTCCCACACCTCGCGCGGGTCCTCGTCGAGGAACCAGAGCAGCGTCAGCCGGGTGTCGACCCCCTCGACCTGCTTCACATAGGTCATCCGGTCCCCCGGCAGCGGCGTCGGCCGGAAGATCACCACCATCGCCGCCGGTCCGCCCGCGAGCCTCTTCGGCAGATGCCGTGAGCGCAGCCACTCCAGCAGTTCGCCCCGCTGTTCCACGCCCTCCGCGTCGACGACCTCCAGCACGAGGCCCTTGTACGGATGGTCCAGCGCATGGAAGTCCCGCGGCCCCGCCGCCCCGTCCCGGTAGACGGTCGCCTCGTGGTCCTGGAAGGCGGTGAAGACGTGCGTGCGGTCCTGATAGACCCGCCCGTCCCTGTTCAGCCGCTTGTTGATCCCGACGGTCCACTTCATGTGGTCGTCGTAGCGCCCTTCCGTCACCCAGTACGTGGAGAGGTAGCAGCCCGCGGAGACCGGCTCGGCGACCGCCGATTTCTCCGGGTAGCGCAGCTCCTGGAGTTCACGGGTCGCCACCCAGCGGCGCCCCGCGGCCATCCAGGGCATCGCCATCGCGCCGGCGTAGTAGTGGTCGTCCTCGTACCAGCGGTTGTACGCGTGCTCATGGCCCGGGTGCGGCTCGACCATGGTGATCAGCGCATGGCCGGGGCGCACCCCGTAAGGACCGACCGAAGCCAGCTCCGCGTACACCTCGCTGCGGGTCTCTTCGCTCACGTCGCTTCCCTTCCTTCCTCTTCCTTCCTCCTCCGGACGGACCTACTCTGACGGTCCGTCAGAAGAACTGCCATAGCCGGGAGGCGACCGAATGCTCCTCGCAGGGAAGACCGTCATCGTGTCGGGCGTCGGGGCCGGGCTCGGCCATCAGGTCGCGGCGACCGTCGTACGGGACGGGGGCAACGCCGTCCTCGGCGCACGGACCGAGTCCACGCTCGCCAAGGCCGCCACCGAGATCGACCCGGACGGCAGGCACACGGCGTACCGCTCGACCGACATCACCGACGAGGCGCAGTGCGAAGCGCTCGCCGCACTCGCGAAGGAACGGTTCGGGCGAATCGACGCGGTGGTCCATGTGGCCGCCTGGGACAGCTACTTCGGTGGACTCGCGGACGCGGACTTCGAGACCTGGAAGGGCATCGTCGACGTCAATCTGCTCGGCACGCTGCGCATGACACGCGCCTGCCTGCCGGGGCTCGGGGAGCGGGGCGGCTCGGTGGTCATCGTAGGTACACAGTCGGCCGTGGCCGCGCCCTCAGAGGTGCACCAGGCGGCGTACGCGGCGTCCAAGGGGGCACTCACCTCGGCGATGTACTCCCTCGCGCGCGAGCTGGGCCCGCAGCGGATCCGGGTGAACACGGTGCTGCCCGGCTGGATGTGGGGCCCGCCGGTGCAGGCGTTCGTCACGTTCACGGCGCACACCGAGGGCGTGCCCGAGGAAGAGGTCCTGAGCCGGCTCACCAAGCGGATGGCGCTTCCTGAGCTGGCCACGGACGGGGATGTGGCGGAGGCCGCCGCGTTCCTGGCCTCCGACCGGGCGAGGGCGATCACCGGGCAGTCGCTGCTGGTGAACGCGGGGGAACTCATGCGTTAAGACGTGCAGTTGGTGCTCTCCTCAATCGGCCGCTCGGGACCCGCATCCCGGGCGGTCGTTTCGTTGCGATTACCGCTGTGCGTCTGGCGAAGTGCCCGCTCATGGTGTGGCCCGCGTCACCTCGAGGGCAACGGGGCCAGAGGTCAAGAGCAAGTAAAATCGTTCTGCTTTGTGATCTGTGTTCATATCCGTGATCGCCGAAGGTCTTGACCGACCCTCCGAACAGGGGGTTCAATCCGTGAAGTCCCCACTCCCGCACGGGGGCAACCGCCCTGAGGACGTACTGGCGAAGTGCGTCCACGTTCAGTTCATGGAACACAGCCAGTGAATTGAACACAGCAGAATGGCGGACCCCTGGGAGGGGGCACAGTGAACAGTCTCGACTGGATCGTGCTCATCGCTTACTTCGGCGTGATGATCGCGATCGGCGTCTGGTCCCACAAGCGCGTGGACAACGTCTCCGACTTCTTCACGGCCGGCGGCAAGATGCCGTGGTGGCTCGCGGGCATCTCGCACCACATGTCCGGTTACAGCGCGGTGATGTTCACCGGTTACGCCGGCATCGCGTACACCTTCGGCGTCACGTCCTTCGTGACCTGGTCGCTGCCGATCGCCATCGGCATCGGCATCGGCGCCAAGCTCTTCGCGCCCCGGCTCAACCGGCTGCGCTCGAAACTGCACGTCGCCTCACCGCTCGAATACCTCAAGAACCGCTACAACATCCAGACCCAGCAGGCGCTCGCCTGGTCGGGGCTGCTGCTGAAGATCGTGGACGTCGGCGCCAAGTGGGCGGCCATCGCGACCCTGCTGTCGGTGTTCACCGGCATCACCATCACCCAGGGCATCTTCATCACCGGCGCGATCACGGCCGTCTACTGCACGGTCGGCGGTCTCTGGGCCGATGCGCTCACCGAGCTGGGGCAGTTCGTCATCCAGCTGCTCGCGGGTGTCGCGATGCTGGTCACCGCCATGGGCAAGCTCGGCGGGTTCTCCTCGCTGTGGACCGTCTGGGACAAGCTGCCGAGCGGGCACACCCACCCGACGGCCGGCCCGTACACGCTGACCTTCCTGATCGCGTACCTCTTCATCAAGACCTTCGAGTACAACGGCGGCATGTGGAACCAGGCCCAGCGCTACATGGCCACGGACTCCGCACGCAACGCGACCCGTTCGGCCCGGCTGTCGGCGATCCTGTGGCTGGTCTGGCCCGCCGTGCTGTTCTTCCCGATGTGGGTCGCCCCGCTGCTGGTGCAGGCGAAGAAGCCCGACGCGTCCGACTCGTACGCCCTGATGACCGAGAGCCTGCTGCCGCACGGTCTGCTCGGCCTGGTCGTCGTCGGCTTCTTCTCGCACACGATGGCCATGTGCTCCTCGGACGCCAACGCCATCTCCGCCGTCTTCACCCGTGACATCGCGCCCGCCTTCTCCAAGACGGCGCGCGAGTGGTCCAACCGGGCCGGTCTGCTGGCGGCACGTCTCTCGACGCTGTCGTTCCTGGGGTTGTCGATGGCTCTCGCCACCCAGATCAACTCGCCGACGTTCAAGGACATCATCACCGTCGTCATCAAGTGGGTGGCCGGTCTGATGGGGCCGATCGCGATCCCGTTCATGCTGGGTCTGCTCCGGCAGTTCCGTAAGTCGGGGCCGACGGCGGCGCTCACCAGCTGGGCGGCCGGTCTGCTGGCGTTCTTCTTCACCAACTACAACTTCGACGGTTCGGCCAAGACGGACGTGGCTCTGCAGTACCAGGTGGCACTGCCGCTGGCGATCTCGCTGGTGCTCTACATCGTCATCGGCTTCATCAAGCCGGAGGACACCCCGGAGCGCGACGCGATCATCGCGACGATCAACTCGGACGACGACGGGCCTTACACGGCTGCCGCCGCGGTGCCGGCTCCTGCGGAGGCGGGGGACGAGAAGGTGCTGGGGCGCGAGGGGGCGGGTAGCTAGCGCGCGCTTGTTGTACGTGGAGGAGCCCGCCCCCGGTGCTGGGGGCGGGCTCCTTCGCGTGGTGCGCGTGGTGCGCGGCAGGTTCGGGCGCGCGTGCACGGGCGTTCTGGGGCTCTGCCCCAGACCCCGCTCCTCAATCGCCGGAGGGGCTGATAGCCCCCAAGGGCTTGAGTGGTGCCGGAGGGGCTGATAGCCCCCGAGAGCTTGAGTGGTGCCGGAGGGGCTGATAGCCCCCGGAGGGCTTGAGTGGTGCCGGAGGGGCTTTATACGCCCCGCGGATAGCGCAGGAGCCAGCCCGGGGCGGAGACCGATGGGCCGTGCAGCGCCGGGCCCTGGGTCATCTCCATCGAGAAGTCGTCGGCGAGTTCCAGGACGGTGGCGCGGCCTTCGAGTTCCGCGAGCCAGGCCGGCGGCAGGGCGGTCTCGCCGTGCAGGGCGCCGAGCAGCGAACCGCAGATCGCGCCCGTGGCGGCGGAGGGGCCGCCGTGGTTCACGGCCAGGCGCAGCCCGTGCCGTACGTCCTCGCCGACCAGCGCGCAGTACACCCCGATCGCCAGGGCCTCCTCGGCCACCTCGCCGTCCCCGAGCGAGGCGACGCGCTCCGGGTTCGGCATGCCCTGCCGTACGGCCCCGAGCGCGTGCTGGAGGGCGTCGGTGACCGGCTGGTGGCTCGGACGGGCGGCGAGCTGCGCCAGGGCGCGCTGGACGGCGGCGTCGAGGGTCTCGGCGCGGGCCAGGGCGTGCACGATGACGGCGTACGCCCCGGCGCTGAGATATCCGGTGGGGTGGCCGTGGGTCTGGGTGGCGCATTCGACGGCCAGTTGGAAGACGAGCCCCGGCTCCCAGCCGACGAGCAGACCGAAGGGGCCCGAGCGGGCGAGGGCCGCCGGATCGCGCGCGGTGGGGTTCTTCGGGGACTCCAGGGTGCCCATGATCTCGTCGCCGAGTCCGGTGAGGCAGTTCCGGGAGGGGTCGCGGCGTACGTACAGCCACTCTTCCTGGGCCAGCCACCCGTTGTCCTTGCGCCGCTCGTCGGGGCCCCAGTCGCTCTGGGTCGCCGCCCAACGGCGGTGGGCGCGGTGGACGTCGGTGGGCGGGTGCCAGGCTCCGGTGTCGCGGCGGACCTGGGCGCGTATGAGGCCGTCGACGGTGAACAGGGTCTGCTGGGTGACGGAGGTGACCGCTCCGCGTCTGCCGTAGGCGGGAGCCAGGTCGGTGACGGAGTCGGGGCCGTGGGCCTCGCGGATCGCGTCCAGGCCGAGCGCCATGACCGGGGCGCCGAGCGCATCGCCGAGCGCACCGCCGATCAGGCACCCGCGGACGCGGCTGCGGAAGTCCTGTTGCTCGACCCTGCCCCAGAGGGGAGTGGCGGTGGCAATGGCAGATGCGCTCATGGCGGAGCACTTTAATCGACCGGATGCGACCGCTTAAGAGCGCGAGCGCTATGTGAACCTTCGCACTTCAGGCCAGTTTTGACCGCAGTTCATCCGTCATTCGTCAAGGCCGCGAAATATCCGAACCATGAAGCGAATCACCACTCCCGCATATCTGCTGGCCGCCGCACTCGTCGTCGGCGCCGGCGCCCCCGCCGCCTCCGCCGCCACGCACCCCCAGGCCAAGCACCATGCACAGCGGCACGCCATCCCGTTCACCGCCGCCGAGGTGACGGCAGGGGCGGACGGTTCGTACACCGTGGAATGGAAGGCCCCGGGCGCCCACCGGGTGAAGGTCGTCGCCGACGGCCGCGTCGTGGCGCGGGGCGGCGCGTCCGGCAAGGTCACCGTGCGCGGGCTCCCCGCCGCCGACCGCCAGTGGTTCGACCTGGTGCCCGACCGGGGCGGCTCGCTGCGGCTCGCCGACCGTCTGGTGAAGCTCGAAGGCTCGGTCAACTTCCGTGACGCGGGCGGCTACCGCACCGCGGACGGCCACTGGGTGAAGATGGGCGAGGTCTACCGCTCGGACGCTCTGGACAAGCTGACCGCGGGCGATCTGGCGAAGCTGCGCAGGCTCCACATACGTACCGTCTTCGACCTCCGCATGGAGAGCGAACGCACCGCGGCCCCCGACAGGCTGCCCGTCGGCGCCAAAGGTGTCGTCGCGGACGTGCTGGCCGGGTCGCCGACCTTCACCACCATGCCGACGACCGCCGACGGCGCGGCGAAGATGATGACGGACGGCGAGAAGTTCATGGTGAGCGGCGCCACCGCGAAGGCCGCGTACACCAAGGTCATCGACGGTGTCGCCGACGCCTCGCCCACCCACGCGGTCGTCTTCCACTGCACGGCCGGCAAGGACCGCACCGGCTGGTCGAACGCCGCCCTGCTCACCGCGCTCGGGGTGCCGCGCCCGACGGTCATGTCGGACTACCTGGCGTCCAACGACTACCGGGCCGCCGCGAACGCCGCCGCCCTCGCCTCGATGCCCGCGGCCCAGGCCGCGGTCTACAAACCGCTCCTGGATGTACGGGCCGAGTACCTCAACTCGGGCTTCGACGAGGTCGCCGCCAAGTACGGCTCCTTCGGCACGTACCTGAAGGACGGGGTCGGCGTCGACAGTCGCGAACTGGCCCGCATCAAGGGCGAGTTGCTGGTCGGCTAGAGCGGACCGTCAGGACCGGGCGATCGCGTCCCTCGCCTCCGTGACCCGGCGCAGCGCTACGTCGAACTGCGCCGGGTCCAGGCCCGAGTACGTACGCAGTTCGGTCAGGGCGTCGGCGAAGTCCGACAGGTCCTCCCAGTCGGGGGCGTCCTCGCCCGTGGCCGCCATCGCCTCCGCGAGCAGGGCAATCGCCTCCTCGAACCGGCCCAGACCGAAGCACACCATCGCAAGTCCGGGCTCGACCGGGTCGTCCGCGGAGCCCTCGGGCGGATTCCTCAGCCGGTCTCCCAGCGCATGCCAGTGTTCGGCCGCCTGCTCGGTCTCCCGGCGGCGCATCGAGGTCATCGCCTGCTGGAACCGGCCCCACACCGGGTCGGCGTCGGCCATCCGCCGGGCGAACACGGCCGCCAGGTCGAGCCTGCCCGCCATACGGTGCGCCACGGCCGCGACTTGCAGCCACCCCGAGGCGGGGTCCTGCGCCGGGGCCGCATCGGAGTACACCGTCAGCGCTTCCTCCGGCCGACCGAGGACGAGCAAGAGCTCCGCGCGGCGGCGCTGGGCGAAGTCGACGCTGTGCCCCGTGGCGGCGCAGCGCGTCAGGTCGCCGAGCGCGAGGCCGGGCCGGCCCCTGGCGGCCGCCAGGCGTGCACGCTTCAGGAGGGCCCAGCCGTACGGCGGGTCGATCTCGATCGCCCGGTCCAGGTCCGCGAACGCCTCCGCGTACCGGCCCAGTCGAGCCTGCTCGGCTCCGCGGTGCGCCCAGGCGAGCTTGTCGAACGGGTAGCGTGCGATCGCCAGGCCGAAGTCGGCCATCGCCTCCGCGCCGCGGTTCTGATCCAGATGGTCGATGCCCCTCTGCGTCAGCGACCACCCCTCGTCGTCGACAGCGACCGCGCTGTCCAGGTCGGCCGTCGCACCTTCCTCGTCGCCGGCCATGCGCCGCACCTTCGCCCGGTTGACCAGCGCCCACGTGTAGTCGGGCTTCAGCACGATCGCCCGGTCCAGGTCCTCGAGCGCCTCCGGCAGCCTGTCCAGATTCCTTCGCACCACGCCACGGCTCGCCAGCACCGAGGGGTAGTCGGGCTTGAGGGTGAGCGCACGGCCCAGCTCCGCATCGGCCTCCTCGTACCGCTCCATCAAACGAAGACCGTCGCCGCGCTCCGAGGCGATCCACGCCGATTCCGGGGCGAGTTCGAAGACCCGGTCCAGGTCTGCCGTGGCCCCGTCGAAGTCATGGCATTCGATCCGGGCACTCGCGCGCTGCACCCTGATCCAGAGATACTCCGGCCACTGCTCCGCGGCACGGTCCAGGTCCGCGAGCCCCTCCTGGCTCCGTCCCGCCGCAGCGGCCGCCATCCCGCGCATGGCGAGGACCCAGCCCTCCTCCGGGTCGGCGGCGAACGCACGGTCCAGGTCCGCGACGGCCTCCTCATTGCGGCCGCAGATCCAGTGCAGTTCGCCGCGCTGTGCCAGGAACCAGGCGTCATCGGCCAGTTCGAGTGAGCGGTCGAGATCTGTGAGCGCCCCCTCGTAGTCGTCCGTCATCTTGCGGCTGACGCCCCGCCCGCCGAACGCCCGCGCACTGTCCGGGGTCAGGGCGAGCGCCGCCTCGTAGTCGCGCAGGGCTCTGGCGTATGCCCCGTCGTCGCGAAAGTCGCGGGCGCGGACGAGCAGAGCGGTGGTACGCCCCTCGGTGTCGAACTCCGCCCCGCTCAGCAGGACCGTCAGGAGCGCCGTCGTACCGTTCGCCTCCTCGGCCAGGGCCTGCGTGCAGAGCGTGCCCCACTGCGCCACCTCGGCCGCCCCGGAATCCTCGCCGGCATCGGCGATCATGCGGGCCCAGTGCAGGACATGAGGGCCGCCCTTGTCACAGACGTCCACCAGCTCCCGCAGCACGGCGGGCAGCGCGATGCGCGGGTTCGCGCAGAGCTGGTGGTACGCCTCCTCCAGCCGCAGTTCGCGCCAGGCGGTGCTCGTCCGCCGCGTCTCCTCGTCCAACCCCGTCCCGGCCTCCTCGCGCCACCCGCCGAACGCCTCGGCGAGCCGTGTGTGCGCCTCACTCCAGCGGCGCGGCGAGTGCGTGCGCTGCAGGCGGAGCATCGGCGCCCGTACCACGTCGTGGTACTGGGCGCGGCCCGACCGGTCTCGGATGAAAGGCAACTCCCGCAGCCAGGCGAAGAGTTCGGTGCCTTCTGCCTCGACCGCCACCCGGAATACGTCGTCGTTGAGCTCACGCGGCAGCGCACCCGCCAGGGCCGCCGCTCTGCGCACCGGGTCCTGCTCCCACTTCAGGAAGCGTTCGACCGCCGTGCCACTCGGGTCGCCGACCGCCCCGGGATCCATGGGCTGGTTCTCGGCCAGGGCGCTGACCAGGACCGGGAGGCGGCCGGAGAGGCGCAGGACGACCTCGACCACCCGTTCGTCCGTGATGCCCTTGCCGGTCAGGAGCCTGCGGGCCTCTTCCTCCGTGAACCTCTCCAGCGGCATGTCCTCGACCACGTCCACGAAGTCCGCCCAGCAGCGGGCGTCGAGGCTGCCCTGGCCCGCGAGGGTGACGACGGTGTTGGCGGGGAGCGATCCGTAGCGGTCGCTGGTCATCAGGTCGCGGATCCACCGGTCGAGGAGCGGGCCCGTGCGTTCGTACGTGTCGAAGAAGAGCGCGATCCAGGGGGCGGCCGCCGCCGCTTCGGTCAGCTCGTGGACCAGCACCGGGGTCAGCGCCTGGAGCGGGTCCATGACCAGCTGTACGTCATCCTGGTTACGCAGCCGGGAACTGAGCGCCGACCTCAGCCTGTCCGCACCCTGAGCGAGTTGGGCGGGCTGCACGGCGCCCGCGAAACCCCCGACGAACGGCACCGAGCCCAGGGCGAAGAGCCCCGCCTGAGCGGCGATCATCGACCCGGCCGAGGGCGACTGTGATCCCGGATCGGGGGCGACGGTCGCCGACTCGGCCTCGTGTCGGCGCTGCCGGTAGGTGGAGAGATGCCGGTCCAGCGCCTTGAACTCATGCCCCTGTTGGGCGAATTGGGCGCTGATCGCCGCCATCGCCTCGGGAACACTGTTGACCGCCTCGTCCACGTACGCGACGAGCGCACCGCCCTCTCGCGCCGACTCCTCGAGCCGCCGTACGAGCGAGGTCTTGCCGACACCCGCCGCGCCGTGGATGTGGAAGAGGAAGCGGTGGCGCTCATCCTCCGGGGGGTGGGTGAAGTTGTCGCGGTACGAGGCGAGTTCGTCGCGTCGCCCGATGAACCCCGCATGCCTGCGGCGCCTGATCAGGTCCTGCATGGACGGCCGTCCGGAACCCATCAGCCCCACCTCTCCCCCGTCGAAGCCGGCCTCCCAGTCTGCCAGCGCCTACTCCCCCAGAACAGGCAGGAGCTCGGGCAGGTGCCCGTCCGACGCGGTGGCCGCGCTGATCCGCTCCTCGGACACCTCACCGTAGAGCGTCGTACGCGGGCGCGAAGGCCGGCCCGCGAGTTCCGCGATGGCCTTGAGGCCCTGGATGGAGCGGTACGAGCCGTAACTGGAGCCCGCCATACGGGAGATGGTCTCCTCCATGAGGGTGCCGCCCAGGTCATTCGCGCCCGAGCGCAGCATCTCGGCTGCCCCCTCGGCGCCCAGCTTCACCCAGCTGGTCTGGATGTTGGTGATGTGCGGGTGGAGGAGGAGGCGGGCCATCGCGGTGACGGCGCGGTTGTCGCGGTCGGTCGGGCCGGGGCGCGCGATGCCCGCGAGATAGACCGGGGCGTTGGTGTGGATGAAGGGCAGCGTCACGAACTCCGTGAAACCACCGGTCTCCTGCTGGATCCGCGCGAGTGTACGGAAGTGGCCGAGCCAGTGGCGGGGCTGGTCCACATGGCCGTACATCATCGTGGAGGACGAGCGGATGCCCAGCTCGTGCGCCGTCTTCACCACGTTGATCCAGTCGGCGGTGGGCAGCTTGCCCTTGGTGAGGATCCAGCGGACCTCGTCGTCGAGGATCTCCGCCGCCGTCCCCGGGATCGACCCCAGGCCCGCCGCCTTCGCCTCGGCCAGCCATTCGCGGATGGACATACCGGTGCGGGTCGCGCCGTTGACGACCTCCATCGGCGAGAAGGCGTGGACGTGCATGCCGGGGACGCGCTCACGGACGGCGCGCGCGATGTCGAAGTACGCGGTGCCGGGGAGGTCCGGGTGGATGCCGCCCTGCATGCAGACCTCGACGGCGCCCACGTCCCAGGCCTGTTCTGCGCGGTCGGCGACCTGCGAAAGGGAGAGGGTGTAGGCGTCGGCGTCCGTACGGCGCTGGGCGAACGCGCAGAAACGGCAGCCGGTGTAGCAGACGTTGGTGAAGTTGATGTTGCGCGTGACGATGTAGGTGACCTCGTCGCCGACCACGTCGCGCCGGAGCGTGTCGGCGATCCGGCAGAGTTCGTCGAGGGCGGGTCCTTCCGCGTGGAGCAGCGCGAGTGCCTGCGGGTCCGTGAGCTTCGTCGGGTCGTCGGCCGCCTGCGACAGCGCTTCCTTGACGTCGGCGTCGATACGGGAGGGAACCATGCCGGGGGCCGCCTGCTCGCGCAGGGCCTCCCAGTCGCCGTACACCTCGTCGAAGTCGTCGCGGCGGTCGGAGGTGCGGCCCGTGGTGTCGATGGTCTGGTGCAGGTCGGTACGGCCCGACGAGGCGAACCCCTCGTCCGGCTCCTGCCAGGGCAGCCCCCTGACCTCCGCGGACTCGTTCGCCAGACCCGTCGCCGGATCCGCGAGTGCCTGCACGTGCGGAAGCAGCCGCGGGTCGAGCCACGGCTCGCCGCGCTGGACGAACTCCGGGTAGATGCACAGCCGTTCACGCAGCGCGAACCCCGCCGCGCCGGACTTCTCGGCGAGCTCCTCGATCTGCGGCCACGGCCGCTCGGGGTTGACGTGGTCGATGGTGAGCGGCGAGACCCCGCCCCAGTCGTCGATGCCCGCGCCGATCAGCCGCCCGTACTCCCCCGCGACCAGGTTCGGCGGGGCCTGCAGACAGGCGGAGGGACCCATGATGTGGCGGGCGACGGCGACCGTGGCGACCAGGTCGTCGAGCTCCGCGTCGGGCATGCCGCGCATCGCCGTGTCCGGCTTGGCGCGGAAGTTCTGGATGATCAGTTCCTGGATGCCGTGGTACGAGCGCGCGGTGCGGCGCAGCGCGAACAGCGAGTCCGCGCGCTCCTCGTACGTCTCGCCGATGCCGATGAGCAGACCGCTGGTGAAGGGCACGGAGGAGCGCCCCGCGTCCTCAAGGACCCGCAGCCGTACAGCCGGTTCCTTGTCCGGGGAGCCGTAGTGCGGGCCGCCCGGCTCGGACCACAGCCGGGTCGCGGTCGTCTCCAGCATCATTCCCATCGACGGGGCGACGGGCTTGAGCCGCTGGAAGTCCGTCCACGACAGCACGCCCGGGTTGAGGTGCGGGAGCAGCCCCGTCTCCTCCAGGATGCGGATCGACATGGCCCGTACGTAGGCGATCGTGTCGTCGTACCCCTCCGCCTCCAGCCATTCGCGCGCCTCGGGCCAGCGGTCCTCGGGCTTGTCGCCGAGGGTGATCAGGGCTTCCTTGCAGCCGAGTTCGGCACCGCGGCGGGCGATGTCGAGGACCTCGTCGGGGGACATGAACATCCCGTGGCCCGCTTTGCGCAGCTTGCCGGGCACGGTGACGAAGGTGCAGTAGTGGCACTTGTCGCGGCAGAGGCGGGTGAGGGGGATGAAGACGCTCTTCGAGTACGTGATGACCCCGGGCCGTCCCGCCGCCTCCAGCCCCGCGTCGCGCACCCGGGCCGCCGACGCGGTCAGATCGTCCAGGTCGGCGCCCCGCGCCTGGAGGAGCACGGCGGCCTCGCTGACATCGAGGGCCACACCGTCCCTGGCGCGCCTGAGGGCGCGCCGCATCGCGTTGGCCGTGGGGCCGGTCGGTCCGCTTACCTGCGCACTGGTCGTCATTTGTCGAGCATACGAGCGAAGTCGTCGAGGGTGGTCAGCACCTCGGACTCGCCGGCGGGCGGCAGCTGCAGCACGACCTCCCCGATACCGAGCGACGCGTAGTGCGCGAGTTTCCCGGGGCTGGGCAGGACGGCGTACGGGACGACCTGCAGGGCGGCCGGATCGCGCCCCGCCTCCTCCCAGACCCCGCGAAGGACCGGCAGGGACTCGCCGAGGCCACGGCCTCCGATGGGCATCCAGCCGTCGGCGTACTCGGCGATGTGGGCGAAGAGCTTGGGGCCTGCCGCGCCGCCGATCAGGGTGCGCGGCCCCGACACGGGCTTCGGGTACGCGTGACTGGCCCGTACGGACCCGAACTCGCCCTTGTACGCGGTCGGTTCGGCCGCCCAGAGCGCCCGCATCAGCCCCATCCTGTCCCGGCCGAGCTCGCGCCTCGTACGCCAGTCGACGCCGTGGTCGGCGGCCTCCTCGACGTTCCAGCCGTAGCCGAGGCCGAGAGTGAAGCGGCCGCCGGAGAGATGGTCGAGGGTGGCGATCTGCTTGGCGAGGTCGATCGGGTCGTGCTGGGTGACCAGGGTGATGCCGGTGCCCAGCGTCAGGCGCTCGGTGACCGCGGCGGCCTGGGCGAGGGCGACGAAGGGGTCGAGGGTGCGTCCGTATTCGTCGGGGAGCACCCCGTCGGGCGAGCCGGGGTAGGGCGTGGCGCGCTCGATGGGGATATGGGTGTGTTCGGGGAGGTAGAGGCCGTCGAAACCGCGCTGTTCCAGATCGCGGGCGAGGCGTACGGGAGTGATGGTCCGGTCGGTCAGGAAAATTGTGACGCAGATGCGCATGTCCCGTGCCCCTCTGCTGGGTGTCTGGTGGCGGGCAGAGGGTACGCCGTACCGTGCCAGATTCCGAGAGAAATCCAGGCGCACCAAAACCGGGGGACAACACCGTGCACACCCGCAAGGCACTGTCGACGCTCCTGCTGTCAGGGAGTCTGGTGCTGGCGACACCTGTTGTGTCGTTCGCCGCCACCAGCAGAACGCGCCACCACTACCACTCGCACAGCACAAGCAGCGGCGGATCGTCCGGCTGGTCCATCTTCATCGGGATCGCGGTGGTCGCGCTCGTCCTGGTCGTCTACGCGGTCAAGAAGTCCAACCGGTCTTCATGACCGACGCACCGTCAACGGGAGGAAACACCATGTACACGCGCAAAGCCATCACAACGCTCCTGCTCACAGGGAGCCTGGTGCTGGGGGCGCCCGCAGCTTCGTACGCCGTCGCACGCACCGGCACGACGCAGACGCAGACCCAGGTCCAGACGCAGAAGCAGACCCGGACGCAGACTCAGCAGCGGTCGGCCGCTGCCGCCGACTCGCACCGGACCACCAGCGCTTCCGCGTCCGAGGCCGTGTCGAAGCTGAAGTTCAAGAAAAAGAAGAAGAAGCACAAGAGCAGCGGCGGCATCGGCTGGATCGTCATCCTGCTGATCGTGGTCATCATCGCCGCGGTGATCGTTTACGCCATCAGCAGGTCGCGCAAGCGCACCTGATTGCACTCAGTCAACATCTGACGACTCCCTTCCCTTCGCATGCGGTTCACGGCTCAATACCAGCATGCGACCCATGACTGGAGCGAGTGGATCGATCGGAAGACGCGGACTGTTGGTGACGGGTGCGGCCTCCGCGTTTACGTTGGGAAGCGTGAGCTTCGCGAGTGCCGCCGACAGCAGTGGCGTCGATGAGACCAAGACCGTACGGGGAACCCTCCCGCCCGGTTCGCCCGACTTCGTCTACCTCCCTGTGGAGGTACCGCGCGGGGTGAGGGAGTTGGCCGTCTCGTACACCTACGAGAAGGCGGTGGTCCCGGCCGGGACCCAGAACAACGCGCTCGACATAGGGATCTTCGACGAGCGCGGTACGGAACTGGGCGGCCGGGCCCACCACAATTCAGGCTTCCGCGGTTGGTCCGGGGGCGCGCGCACGGAGTTCTTCATCCGCGGCGACGAGGCGACCCCGGGCTACATCGCGGGCCCCGTCCGCGCCGGGACCTGGCACATCGCGCTCGGCCCGTACACGACCGCCCCCGAGGGCCTCCCGTACGCCGTGACCATCACGCTGCGGTACGGACCGACGCCGGCTACGCCCGCCCCCGTGTACCCGCCGCAGCGGGCGAAGGGCCGCGGCAGGGCCTGGTACCGGGGCGACTGCCACATCCACTCCGTGCACTCCGACGGCAAGCGGACCCCGGCGCAGATCGCCGCGCTGGCGCGGGCGGCAGGCCTGGACTTCATCAACACCAGCGAGCACAACACCTACAGCGCGCACAGCGCCTGGGCCGGCCTGTGGGGCGACGACCTCCTCATCCTCACCGGCGAGGAGATCACCACCCGCAACGGCCATGTCGTCGCACTCGGCACCGACCCGGGGACCTTCGTCGACTGGCGCTACCGCGCGCGCGACAACCGCTTCGGGCACTTCGCGCGCGAGGTACGGCGGGCGGGCGGCCTGGTCGTCCCCGCGCACCCGCACGCCACCTGCATCGGCTGCAACTGGAAGTTCGGCTTCGGCGACGCGGACGCGGTGGAGGTCTGGAACGGCCCGTACACCGTGGACGACGAGGTCTCGCTCGCCGACTGGGACAACACCCTCGTATCCGGCCGGAGTTGGACTCCCGCGATGGGGAACAGCGACGCGCACAAGGACCCGGACCCGATCGGCACACCGCAGACGGTGGTCCTGGCCGACGACCTGACGCGCGAGGCGATCCAGGCGGGGATCCGCGCCGGGCGCTCGTACATCGCCGAATCCTCGAAGGTCTCGCTGACCTTCGGCGCGGCCGGCGGGCGCGGTCTGCACGCGGGGATCGGCGAGCGGCTGCCGGTCGACAAGGACGCGCCGGTGACGGTACGTCTCGAGGTCACGGGCGCGCCGGGCTGCACGATGCACTTCGTGACGGACCAGGGGACGCTGTTCACCTCCGCGGCGCTCCCGGCCTCGGGGGCGGGGACGGCGGAGTGGACGACCACGGCGGCGTACGCGGCCTACGTACGGGCGGAAGTCAGGCACGCACCGGTGGTGCCGGGTCTGCCCGGACCCTTCGCGGCGCTGACGAACCCGGTGTTCCTGGGGCGCTGAGGCAGAGACGCGCCAGGGTCTCCGGCAGCCTGAGCCAGGCCGCCGGAGACCCCTCCGCCCTCATCCCGGCCAGACGATCGACTGCATCTCGCTGTACGCGTGCAGTGCGTAGGACCCCACGTCCCGGCCCACGCCGCTCTGCTTGAAGCCGCCGAACGGCGCCTCCATGTTCCGGCCGATCGTGTTCACGCCGACACCGCCCGCGCGCAGCCGCCTCGCGACCCGGAACGCCTTGGCCACATCCCCCGACCACACATAGTCGAGCAGCCCGTAGTCGCTGTCGTTGGCCAGCGCGATCCCTTCCTCCTCCTCGTCGAAGGGAACGACCACGACGACGGGCCCGAAGATCTCCTCCCGTACGACCCGCATGTCGTTGGTGCAGTCCGCGAGCAGCGTGGGAGCGACATAGAAGCCCCGCTCGAAGTCCGGGCGCTCGCCGCCCGCCACGACCGTCGCGCCCTCCTTCCGCCCCAGCTCCACATACGACTCGATACGGTCGCGGTGGGCCGCCGAGATCACCGGGCCGACCACCGTGCCCTTCGCCCGCGGGTCCCCCACCGTCATGAACCCGGCGTACCCCGCCAGCTTCGCGACCAGTTCGTCGTAGATCCCGCGCTGGGCGAGCACCCGGGTGGGCGCCGTGCAGATCTGGCCGCTGTAGAAGGAGTACGTCGTCCCGATGCCCGCGACCGCCGAGTCCAGGTCCGCGTCGTCGAAGACGACTGCCGCGCCCTTCCCGCCGAGCTCCATCAGCTGCCGCTTCATCCCGCGGCCGCAGACCTCCGCGATGCGCTGCCCGACGCCCGTACTCCCCGTGAAGCTGACCATGTCGACGTCCGGCGAATCGACCGCCGCCTCGCCGACCGCGGGGGCGGACCCGGTCACCACGTTCACCACGCCCCGGGGCACGCCCGCCTCCTCCAGCGCCTCCGCCATGCGGAAGACCGAGAGCGGGTCCTGCGGCGCCGGTTTCACCACCACCGTGTTGCCCATCGCCAGCGCGGGCGCGACCTTCCCCGCCGGGTTGGCCCAGGGGTTGTTGTACGAGGTGATGCAGGTGACGACGCCCACCGGCTGCCGTACCGTCATCGCCCCGAAGACCCCCGCCTTCCCCATCGGGCCCGCCTCGTTGATCTGCGGCGGGAGCGCGGACTCCACCGGCTCCAGCGCGCCCCGCGCATAGCGGCGGAAGCGTGCGACGCCGACCGCGACCTGCATCCCCCGTGCCGTGCCCGTGGTCGCACCGCTCTCCGCCTGGGCGAGTTCGGCGTACGGGACGAGCTGGGCCTGCATGATTCCCGCGGCCCGCTCCAGGATCGCCGACCGCACCTCGGGCGCCGTACGCGACCAGGGCCCGAAGGCCTCCCTGGCGGCCGCGGCGGCCGCGTACACCTGGTCGCGGCTCGCCTCGGGGGCGAGACCGACGACGTCCTCGGTGGCCGGGTCGATCACCTCGTAGTGGCCGCCGTCGGGCTCCGCCCACTCCCCGCCGATGAACAGCCGCTGCTCAGCGCTCACTTGGTGGACACCGTCCTTGTGTCACGGCCCGATCGCAGGACCTTCCCCGGGATCGCCCCGGTGATCTCGTCGTCGCGGATGGTCTCCACGCCGTTGATCCGTACGGACACGATCCCGATGGCCCGCGAGTCGAGACGCGGGCTGTCGCCGGGCAGGTCGTGCACCAGCTTCGCGGGACCCGCGTCGATGCGCTCCGGGTCGAAGAGGACGAGGTCGGCGTGGAAGCCCTCCTCCACCCGCCCGCGCTCCCGCAGCCCGAAGAGCTGCGCCGGGTCGTCGGTCAGCATCTTCACGGCCGCCTCAAGGCCGACCAGCTTCCGGCCGCGCAGACAGTCGCCGATGAAGCGGGTCGTGTACGGCGCCCCGCACATCCGGTCCAGGTGGGCGCCCGCGTCCGAGCCGCCCAGCATCACGTCCTCGTGCTCCCAGGTCTGCTGCCGCAGCGCCCAGCTGGCCGGGTCGTTGTCGGTCGGCATGGGCCAAAGGACCGTCCGCAGCCGGTCGTTGGAGCAGATGTCGACCAGGCACTGGAAGGAGTCCTGGCCGCGCTCGGCGGCGATGTCCTTCACCACACGCCCGCTCAGTCCGGCGTTCGCCTCCGAGAAGGTGTCGCCGATGACGTACCGCCCGAAGTTGGCGAGCCGCCGGAAGACCCCGGCTTCCTTGGAGTCCGCGCGCCGCAGCATCTCGGCCCGTACCTCCGGGTCGGCCAGCTTCTCGATCCGCTCGGGGACCGGGAGGCCGAGGATGTCGCCCCAGCCGGGGATCAGGTTGAGTGCGCAGAAAGTGCCGAGGGACATGTTCATCGGGGTGAGGATCGGCATGGTCAGCGCGACGATCCGGCCGCCCGACTGCCGTGCGCGCTCGCTCGCTTCGAGCTGGCGCGGGACCCTTTCGGGCACCGAGGCGTCGATCGTCAGGACGTTCCAGTTGAGCGGGCGGCCCGCCGCCGCACTCATCTCCACGAAGAGGTCGATCTCCTCGTCGGCGAACTGGTCCAGGCAGCCGGCGACGATCGCCTCTATCTGCGTGCCCTCGTGGTCGGCTATCGCCCGGGACAGGGCAAGGAGTTCGGCCGGCTTCGCATGGCGCGAGGCGACCGGCTTCCCGTCGCCGTCCGAGTGGGTCGAGGACTGGGTCGTGGACAGACCCCAGGCGCCCGCCTCCATCGCCTCGTGGAACAGCCGCAGCATGGCGGCGAGTTGATCGTCGGTCGGCTGTCCGCCCACCGCATCGGCGCCCATCACATGCCTGCGCAGCGCGCAGTGCCCCACCATGAAGCCCGCGTTGACCGCGATCCGGCCCTCCAGCGCGTCCAGGTACTCGCCGAACGTCGACCAGTTCCAGGGCGCACCCTCCTCCAGGGCGACCAGCGACATCCCCTCGACCTTGGACATCATGCGGCGCGTGTAGTCGGCGTCCTCGGGACGGTCCGGGTTCAGCGGGGCCAGGGTGAAGCCGCAGTTGCCGCCCGCGACCGTCGTCACGCCGTGGTTCATGGACGGGGTGGCGTACGGGTCCCAGAAGAGCTGGGCGTCGTAGTGCGTGTGCGGGTCGACGAAGCCGGGGGTCAGGACCAGGCCCGTCGCGTCCTCCGACGTGGTGGCGGGCTCGGTGACCGCCCCGGACTCGGCGATGACGGCGATGCGGCCGTCGCGTATGCCGAGGTCGGCGACGTAGGAGGGCGCGCCGGTCCCGTCCACGACGGTCGCGTTGCGGATGAGGTGGTCGAGCATGAGGTGATTCCCCTTTCTTGTGCGCTGAGTTCACATGGCTCCGGCCGGGGTGCACGGGGCAGGCCGCTGCCACGCGTACACCCCGGCCGGAACCGGACCGCGGCGTCCGGGAAGAGCCGCTGTCCGCTCTGCTGCTTGCTACTTGTTGACGCCAGCTTTCCCCAAGCTCTCAACTACGTTCGAGCAGGGGAGGCCCCATTCCGGAAGCGCGTCGTGCGGTGCACCGGATCGGAGTCGATCTTCGGGATGACGTGCTCGCCGACGAGCCTGATGGTCTGCAGCACCTCCTCGGACTTCACGCCGATCGGTATGCCGAAGCTGAGCTGGTCGGCCCCCGCCTGCTCCCAGCGCTTGCACTGCTGCAGCACCTCGTCGGGGTCGCCGCAGATCAGCAGCTCCTCCTGGATGAGCAGCTCGATGATCTCCTCGTTGAAGTCAGGGAGCATCTCGGGCCAGACGGGCATCCCGTCGGGCTTGGGGAAGGTGTCGTGGTAGTAGAAGAGGAGCGACTGGAGGCGATTGAGCCCGGCCCCCATGGCGATGCGTACCGCCTCGTCGTGGGTGGGTGCGCAGATCGCGGTGGACGTCACCATGACGTTGTCGTTGATGAAGTCGCCGACCGGCTCGGCCTCCTGGATGGCTGTCTTGTACTGCTCCAGGACCCACTCCATGTCGGAGACCTTCTGGACACTGAAGCCCAGGACGCCGAGGCCCTTCTTCGCCGCCATCGCGTACGAGGCCGGGGATCCTGCGGCGTACCACATGCCCGGGTGCGACTTCCCGTACGGCTTGGGGAAGATCTTGCGCGGCGGCAGCGACCAGTGCTTGCCCTGGAACCCCTCGTACTCCTCCTGGAGCCACATCTTGGGGAACTCGGCGATGGTCTCTTCCCAGATCTCCTTGGTGTGGTTCATGTCGGTGATGCCCGGCATGAACCCCAGGATCTCGTGGCTGCCCGCGCCGCGCCCGCTCCCGAACTCGAAGCGCCCCTCGGAGAGGTGGTCGAGCATGGCCACCTTCTCGGCGACCTTCACCGGGTGGTTGACGGGTGCGAGCGGGTTGAAGATGCCGGAGCCCAGGTGGATGCGCTCGGTGGCGTGGGCGAGATAGCCGAGGAAGACCTCATTGGCCGAGAGGTGCGAGTACTGCTCGAGGAAGTGGTGCTCCGAGGCCCAGGCGTACTTGAAGCCGGACTTGTCGGCCTGGATGACGTACTCGGTCTCCTCCATCAGCGCGTGGTGCTCCGCCTCGGGGTCGACTGCACGCCGGTCGTCCGGCACGTATCCCTGTACAAAGAGCCCGAATTCCAAGGAGGTTCACCGTCCTCTGAGTCCTGCATAGTTTCTGACTGTGCGTCAGATCTCTGATGTCTTCGACTCTGGCACCGGGGCCGGGGAGCGTCAATACCTGACGACCCATCAGATACGGACCGGATGCGGCAGCCGGCCGTCAGAAGATGCTGACGCCCGCCAGCCATCCCCCGTCGATGACGAAGGGCTGCCCGGTGATGTACGAGGAGTCGTCCGAGGACAGGAAGAGCGCGAGCTTGGCGACTTCTTCGGGCTTCCCCACGCGCTCCAGCGGCACGAGCTTCTTGTAGAGGTCGTTGAGGGCGGCGGACATCTCGGTGGGGTCGGCGTTGGGGTCGAGCTGCGCCGGGTTGCTCATCGGGGTGTCGATGGCGCCCGGACACATGGCGTTGACCCGTATCTTCTTGCGCGCCAGCTCCATGGCGGCGACCCGGGTGAGCCCCAGGATGGCGGCCTTGGTGGCGGCGTACGCACCGACGACCGCCATGCCCGTCAGGGCGGTGTACGAGGCGGTGTTGACGATGGTGCCGCCGCCGGCCTCCGCGATGGCCGGGGCCGTGTGCTTGATCCCCAGGAACGCGCCGACCTGATTGACCTGCACCACCTGCTGGAACTCCTCCAGAGGCGTGTCGACGAGCTCGTTGAAGCGCAGGATCCCCGCGTTGTTGACGAGCCCGTCGATCTTCCCGAAGGCCTCCTTGCCCGCCTCGATCGCGGAGACCCAGTCCGCCTCCTGGCTCACGTCGAGGTGGACGTACTTCGCCGAATCCCCGCCCAGCTCCTTGGCGAGGGCCTCGCCGAGGTCGTCGAGCACGTCCCCGAGCAGCACCTTCGCGCCCTCGGCGACGAAGAGGCGCGCCTCCTGCTCGCCCTGCCCGCGTGCGGCGCCGGTGATGACGACGACGCGTCCGTCAAGCTTGCCCATGTCGATGTGTCCCTCTCAGTTCAGGTGGGGAGCTACGTCGGCGGCGAACGCCGCCATCTGGTCGGTGAGTTCACTGCGGCTCCGGGAGCGGAACCGGATCTGGATCTGATCGACGCCCATCTCCCCGTACGCACGGAGCGACGCGGCGAGGGCGTCGGGCTTGCCCGTCAGGGTCCTGCGCCCGGTGGACCAGTCGGGCTCGCCGACATAGAGGGGCTCGGTGATGGCGCCGACAGTGATGGGCTCCTGGACACCGGCTGCTTCGCGCAGCCCCTTCAACTTCGCTATCTGTGCAGGCAGTTCGCTCCGCGGATCTCCTTGCGGAAGCCAGCCGTCGGCGCGTTCGGCGGCACGGCGCACGGCGGCGGGCGAGGACCCGCCGACCCAGATCGGCACGCGCTCCTGGGCGGGCCTGGGCAGCTGTCCGAGCCCGCTGAAGTCGAAGCGCTCGCCGTGGTGCTCGGGGTACTCGTCCGGGCCGAGGGCCGCCTTCAGCGCGTCGATGGTCTCGTTGAGCACGCCGCCACGGCCCGCGAAGTCGGCCCCGACGGCCTCGAACTCCTCCTGTACGTGGCCCGCCCCGACCCCGAGGATCAGCCGGCCGCCGGAGAGGTGGTCGAGGGTCGCGTACTGCTTGGCGGTGATGAGCGGGTGCCGCAGCCCGACGACGGCGACGTGGCTCATGAGCCGGACGCGGGTGGTGATCCCGGCGAGGAAGGAGAGAGTGGCGACGGGGTCGTACCAGACGGTGGACATGCCGTCGGCGAGGCGGCGCGGGATGGCGACGTGGTCACATCCGGCGATGTAGGCGAAGCCGCCGCGGTCGGCGGTGCGCGCGATCTCGGCGAGGTCGTCGGGGGTGGCCGACGCCTCCCAGGATTCGGCGTAGATGGCGCTCTGGGACTGGATGGGGAGCTGCATCCCGTAGACCAGCCGCCCCTCGGGCAGTACCCGCACCATGAGAACCCCCTGCCGCCACTATCTGACGGATCGTCATTTCTGCTGCCGCCCCCATGGTGATAGCTGACGGTTCATCAGACAAGGGGTGCGGCATCCGGGGCCCGCACGGCGAGCCGCCTCGACCGGACCCCTTTCCGATATGACAATCATGGGAACATTTCGCCACAAACCGGGATGCCTCGATGCGCCTGACCCCCTTGCTCGCCTCCGGGCTGACGCTCGGCCTCGCCGCGCTCGCCCTCGCCCCGGCCCATGCCCCGGTCCCCGCCC
>NZ_JAFLRJ010000018.1 GCF_017315755.1 Streptomyces beijiangensis | reverse complement strand
TGAAGGCCCCGCACTCTCCGGCCGGTGGGGGTCGGGGAGTGCGGGGCCTTCATCCGCAAGGGCCTTGCGGGCGTCAGGACTTGACGGCGCCGAAGGACGGGATGACCGAACCGTCGGAGTACGTCTTCTCGATGAACTGCTTCACCTCGGCGGAGTTGAGCAGCTTCTCCAGCTTCTTGACCCGGGGGTCGTTCTCGTTGCCCTTCTTGACGGCGAGGAAGTTGGCGTTCGGGTTGTCGGTGCCCGACTCCAGGACCAGCGCGTCCTTGGACGGCTTGAACTTCGCCTCCAGGGCGTAGTTGCCGTTGATGACCGCGGCGGTGACGTCGTCCAGCGAGCGGGGCGTCTGGGCCGCCTCGATCTCCTTGAACTTCAGGCCCTTGGCGTCCTTCACGTCGGCGACGGTGGCGGTGGAGCCCGCACCGTCCTTGAGCGTGATGATGTTGTTGGCGGCGAGCAGCTGCAGCGCGCGGCCCTCGTTGACGGCGTCGTTGGGGATGGCGATGGTGTCGCCGCTCTTGAACTCCGAGGCCTTCTTGTCCTTCTTGGAGTACAGGCCCATCGGCTCGACGTGGACGTTCTCGACGCCCACGATGTGCGTGCCGTTCTTGGCGTTGAAGTCCTTGAGGTACGCGGCGGTCTGGAAGTAGTTGGCGCCGATGTCACCGTCCTCGAGGGCGGTGTTGGGAGTCACGTAGTCCGTGTACTCCTTCACCTCCAGCTTGAGGCCGGCCTTGGCCGCCAGGTTGTCCTTGACGAACTTGAGGATGTCGGCGTGCGGGGTGGGGCTGGCGCCGACCACGAGCGCGTCGTCCGCGGACGTGCCGGCCTTGCCGGAGTCCGAACCGCAGGCGGTCAGGCCCAGGGAGAGGGCTGCGACGGCGGCCAGGGAGGCGGAGAGCTTGACAGAAGTACGCACGAAGAGTGCCTTTCTTGCGGATGGGACGGGTTGGATCCGCCCGGCAAAGGGTCCGGGCTCAGGGGAGATGAAGTTCGGTGGCGTTCTAGGAGGCGGCCGGTTCGGCTTCCGCGGTACGAGGCCGCGGGCGGCCGAGCAGCCGGGTCGGGGCCCGTCCGGTGCCGCGCCGGGCCAGTGCGCTCACGATCAGGTCGCCGATCAGCTGGACCAGGACCACGAGGACGACGAGGAGCGCGACCGTGACGATCATGAAGTCGCTCTCGAAGCGCTGGTAGCCGTAGGAGATGGCGAGCGCGCCGAGTCCGCCGCCGCCGACCGTGCCCGCCATGGCGGAGTATCCGATGAGGGCGATGATCGTGGTGGTGATGCCGGAGACCAGCGAGGGCAGGGACTGCGGGAGCAGCGCCTTGCGTACGACGGTCCAGGTGGAGCCGCCCATGGACTGCACGGCCTCGACCAGGCCGTGGTCGACCTCGCGCACGGCGGTCTCGACGAGCCGGGCGAAGAACGGGATCGCGCCGATGGAGAGCGGCACGACCATCGCTTCGGCGCCCAGGCTGGTGCCGACGACCATGCGCGTGAAGGGGATCAGCGCCACGAGCAGGATCAGGAAGGGGAAGGAGCGCGCGACGTTGACGACGAAGCCCACGACCTTGTTGACCGGGGTGTTCTGCAGCAGTCCGCCGCGGTCGGTGAGGACCAGGAGCACGCCGAGCGGCGTACCGACGGCGACGGCTATGAGCGCCGACCAGCCCACCATGTAGAGGGTGTCCCAACATCCCTGGGACAGCAGGGGCTGCATCTCGGACCAGGTCACTTGGCACCTTCCTTCACCAGGACGGGCTCTTCGCCCGCCACTTCGACCTGGAGCCCCTGCTCGCGCAGGAATCCGATCGGCACGACGTTCTCCTCGAAGCGGCCGGGCAGTTCGATCCGCATGCGGCCGATCTGCTTGCCCGCGACGGTGTCCATCGCGGCGCCCAGGATCGAGATGTCGATGTTGTACGTACGGGCGAGCTGGGAGATCACCGGCTGGGCGGCGGCGTCACCGTGGAAGGTGACGTCGACGACGGTGCGGTCGGCGCCTGACGGCTCGCCGCCGACCGGGAAGAGCGTGCGGGCGAGCTCCGAGCCGGGCGTCGCGAGGATCTCGCTGACCGTGCCGGCCTCGACGATCCGGCCGTTCTGCATCAGCGCGGCCGAGTCGCAGACCGTCTTGACGACGTCCATCTCGTGCGTGATGAGCAGGACGGTCAGGCCGAGCTGCTGATTGAGGTCGCGCAGCAGCTGGAGGATGGAGCGGGTGGTCTCCGGGTCGAGCGCGCTCGTCGCCTCGTCGGAGAGCAGCACCTTCGGGTCGCCGGCGAGCGCGCGGGCGATGCCGACGCGCTGCTTCTGGCCGCCCGAGAGCTGCGCGGGGTAGGACTTCGCCTTGTCGGCGAGGCCGACCAGGTCGAGGAGTTCGAGCGCCTTGCGGGTGCGGTCGCGGCCGGTGACCCCGAGGATCTCCAGCGGCAGTTCGACGTTGTCCTGCACGGTGCGCGAGGACAGCAGGTTGAAGTGCTGGAAGACCATGCCGATACGGGTGCGTGCCGCGCGCAGTTCCTTGCCCGCACGCGGACCGCGTCCCGCGAGGGCGGTGAGGTCGACGCCGTCGACGCTCACCGTGCCCGTGGTGGGGCGCTCGAGGAGATTGATGCAGCGGATCAGGGAGGACTTGCCGGCGCCGCTCTGGCCGATGACGCCGTACACCTCACCTTCACGGACGTGCAGATCGACGCCGTCCAGGGCGGTGACCTCACGGCCGCGCGAGGCATAGACCTTCGTCAGGCCGGTGGTGGTGATCACAGAATTTCCGTCACTGTCGAGTGCACGGCGCGATGTCCGCCGGGCACGGGGCATTCGTCTGGAGGCGCAGCACGGCCACAGCGGTGGCTACCGGAAGGCAATTCGTGCGCGGGGCAGGCTCTTGGTCCCGCTTCGGGGCGCGGGACTCAGGCAGGGACCCTCAGAAGTCGCACATTCGACACATACAACGAGCACCGGGCGTCATCATCGCCTCGGTCGCAAGGGTGCGGCTGCTCGTCGTGGTCATGCTCGCAAGTAAACCAGACATGAGTACGGAGCACGGCAGGCTGTCCGTATAGCGGACGCCTTTGTCTCACGTCAGTCGGCCGTGGTGATCTCCAGTCCACCCGCCACGACCTGCACGGACACCTGGGAAAGGTCCGCGAGGACCACGTCGGCGAGCAGCTCCGAGCGCTCGTGCGTTGTGGCCAAGGCCACGGTCTTCATTCCCGCTGCCCGGCCGGACTGAAGCCCCGCCGGGGCGTCCTCGAAGACCACGCAGCGCGCCGGATCGACGCCCAGACGGGCGGCTCCGAGGAGGTACGGCTCGGGGTCGGGCTTGCCGCGGGTGATGTCGTCGGCGGCGATCATCACCTTGGGGGTGATGTCCGCTTCGGCCAGGCGCGCCTCGGCGAGACGGCGGCCCGCCGAGGTGACGACCGCCCAGCGGTCCGGGGGCAGCGACGCGAGGAGCGCGGCGGTGCCGGGGAGAAGTTCGACTCCCCCGCGTACGTCCCCGACCTCCAGCTGTTCGATCCGGGCCAGAGCTTCGGGGATGGTCGCCGCGGGCAACAGATCGGCGACGATTTCGGCTGCGGGGCGGCCGTGCAGCTCGACCCGTGCGAAGTCCTCAGCCGTGATGCCGTACTCCTGCGCCCACCGCGTCCAGCAGCGCTTCACCGACTCCATGGAGGAGACGAGGGTTCCGTCGTTGTCGAACAGCAGGGCGTCGGCGTAGATCTTCATGGTCCTCGACCCTACGTGCGGTCGTGGGGCCGCGCGCATCGGGCCTTTCGGCCCGTAATACCCTCGTCGTCATGCTTGACGCCCTCACGTTCGCGGTCGCAGCCGCCGCGCTCGTACTCGCCGCCTGGTGCGGTTACGCCGCCTACCGGGACCAGCCCACCAAGGACTGGCACTTCATCGGCATGGCCGTGGTCTCGGTCCTCGCCCTCGTACAGATGGTGATCGGCTTCGTACAGCTGGGGCGCGGAGAGCGGCCGGAGCAGGGCACGGCAGTCTTCGTCGCCTATCTGATCGGTGCCTTCGCCGCCGTCCCCGCCGCCGGGGTCCTGTCCCTGTCCGAGCGGACCCGCTGGGGTTCGGTGACGGTCGCCGCGGGTGCGGTGGTGCTCGCAGTACTCGAAGTACGGCTCTACGACATCTGGGGAGGCTGACGATGACCGCAGCTGAGGAGAAGCCGACGTACCAGCTGGGCACCGGGCCCGGACAGGTCCTGGTCTGGTTCTACGGCGTCTTCACCGTCGCCGCCGCGTCCCGCTCGATCGTCCAGATGATCATGGACTACGGCAAGGCGCCGCTGGCCTACACGCTGTCGGCCCTCGCGGCCGTGGTGTACGGGTTCATCACGTACTCCCTGGTGCGCGGCGGTGAGAAGGCCCGCAGGGCGGCGCTGGTCTGCTGCGCCGCCGAGCTGGTCTTCGTACTCGTCGTGGGGACCTGGACGCTGGCCGACCCGTCCGCCTTCCCGGACGCGACGGTCTGGTCGGACTACGGGATGGGTTATCTGTTCATCCCGGTGATCCTGCCGGTGCTCGGCATGCTGTGGCTGCGCAAGGCCAAGCGGTAGGGGCGGGGGCTGCGGCGGGGCTCCTTCTGGGGCTCCGCCCCAGACCCCGCTCCTCAATCGCCGGAGGGGCTTGATTTGCCCCGGATCGGCTTGATGCGCTAGGCGCTTGTTGCGTACGCGCCTGTCTCGGTCTCCTTTTCCAGGGTGACGATCGTCAGGGCGGGACCGGCCTCCTTCGCGGAGACCTGGACGTAACCGTGGCTCCGGTACAACCGCAGGTTGTGCTCGCTGCGGTGGCCGGTGAAGAGCTGGAAGCGCTTGGCCGCCGGCTCCGCGGCGAAATGGCCCTCTATCGCATCGAGCAGTCGGCCGCCGAGCCCATGGCGCTGCATCCGCGGATGGACGATCAGTTTGCCGATCAGCGCCGTACCGCCGCCGTCGGCCTTTCCTCGCACCGATGCCACCACCTCGTCGCCGAGGCGCGCCACCAGGGCGTATCCGTCGGCCAGTTCGGCCCGCAGGCCGTCGAGGGTCTGAGTGAGCGGCTCGATGGAGTAGTCGCCGTAGAGTTCGGCCTCGCTCTGGTAGCACAGGTACTGGAGCTTCAGAATCTGCTCGGCGTCCTGCGAAGTTGCCGCATGGATGGTCACGCTCATGCCCATGTGTGCACGCCTCCCGCTCACCTGATCCGCCGGTTGTCTAACGCTCCCTTCCCCGGACTTCAGGAGCTGCAACCTCCGCCGCCAGCATTCTGCGCAGGCATCCAAGGCATCGGGAACGAACCGGGCCAAGACTCCCCTGTGACATTCCCAACTCGCCTGCGATCTCCCGGTAGGTGGGATCCTCCGGCGACAGCATCGCGGCCAGCAGTTCAGGGCAGCGGCCGGGCGTCCTCGTCACGGCCGCGCGCACCGCGCGCCGCCGCTCGGCGGAGAGCGCGCGGTGTTCGGGGCGGGCTTCGGCCTCGGCCTCCGACGACGGCTCGACGGCGTACGGGAGTTCGCGCCGGGCCACCCGCCGGGCGCGCCTGGCCTCGGCCCGTACGGCGGAGCGCACCCAGCGCCTGGGCTCCGCCGGGGCCTGCTCCAGGAGCCGTACCCAGACTGCCTGTTCGAGGTCGGCCGGGTCGATCCCGGCTGCGGAGGCTTCCGCGGCGGCCTCCGCGGCCAGAAGCGGAGCCAGTTCTTCTACGAGGTCCATGCCGGGCGGGACGCGGCGGCCGCGGGCTGTGGTTTCCGCGGTGGCCGCATCTCACCCGTACGAGAAGGCCTGGTCAACGACGGTTGAAGTCCGCGGCGGCCAGCAGCGCGGTGTCCGCGTTGTCGGAGAAGACCCCGTCGATGCCCGTCTCGAAGTACCGCTGGAAGGCGCCGAACGCGTCGCCGTAGGCATTGGGGTCGGTGCCCCGCCGGTACTCCGCGGGCAGGAAGGTGTTCTCGTTGCGCATCGTGTACGGATGGAGGATCAGCCCCTGCGCATGGGCGTCCCGCACCAGCGTGGTCGGCTGGGTGAGCTTCCCTGACGCGTCCTTGGGGATGATCAGGTCGAGGGTCGGGCCGATGCCCTGGGCGTAGGAGGCGATCCACTTCAGCCCCGCGGGCGTGACGAGGTCGTCGACCGTGCGCGGGTCGCCCGTCGCGACGAAGTCCCACGGGCGGGTGCCCGTGCCGGAGAGCAGCACGACACCCGGCGTCGAGACCTGCCGGGAGAGCCGCTGGATGGAGGTCGGCTCGAAGGACTGCAGGATGAGCGGGGAGTCGCGGTGGTCGCGCCCGTACTTACGGAGCAGCTTGACCAGCCGTTCCTCCAGGCCGAGGCCGATCCCGCGGAAGTAGGTGGGGTGCTTGGTCTCCACGTACAGCCAGACCGGCTTACCGCGCTTGCGCCCCTCCTTCTCGGCCCAGCGCAGCACCTCCTCGAACGTCGGGATGTCCCATCGCCCGTCGTAGAGGGTGTTGCGCTGCCGGTTGCCCGGGATGCGCTCCTTGGCGCGCAGCGTCTTGAGCTCGGCGAGCGTGAAGTCCTCGGTGAACCAGCCCGTGATCGCGATGCCGTCCACGGTCTTGGTGGTCTTGCGCGCCGCGAACTCGGGGTGGGCGGAGACGTCCGTCGTCGCCGTGATGTCGTTCTCGTGACGGCAGACGAGATGGCCGTCCTTGGTCGGCACCAGGTCCTGCTCGATGAGGTGCGCGCCGAGTTCGAGGGCCAGCTGGTACGAGCCGAAGGTGTGCTCCGGGCGGTAACCGGCCGTCCCCCGGTGTCCGATGACCGTCGGGACGGGCAGTTCCCTGTACGAGGCTCCGTGGCCGCCGCTGCGCTCGTCGGCTCTCGCCGCGGCGGGCAGTGCGACGGCGGATGCCGCGAACGTCGAGAGCATCGCCGCTCCCAGTACGGTCCGCCGGCCGGGGCTCTTGTCCGCGCCCTGTGTCATAAACGCTCCTCATGTGATGTCCCGCACCTGTCAACCGAAGTGCCCGATGGTAGGCAGCCACGCCTTACGTACGGGAGAGCGTGGACACAACACAGCGGTGCTCCCAGGTGTCGAATCAAACGCTGGGCATCCCGCCGCATTCGACAAGCGGCGGATATGACCCTGGTCACTGGTTCGATTCCATACGGAAACGGATGACACTTGAGTGCACTGGAGTGAACTCAGAGGCGTCGCACGTCAACACTGCGTATCCACTTGGTGAACCCGATGTGCGATCGGACAGGACGCACGAGTATCGTCCTCACCTGCACAGACATCATTCATATCCACGGCACGGCCCACGACCCCGGAGGACCCGTTGTCCCGTCTCGCGCTCATCAAGGCACTGCTCGGACCGGTCATGCGCCTGATGTTCCGCCCGCAGGTCGAGGGCGCCGAGAACATTCCGGGTACGGGTCCGGTGATCCTCGCGGGCAACCACCTCACGTTCATCGACTCGATGATCATGCCGATCTGCCTGGACCGCCGGGTCTACTTCATCGGCAAGGACGAGTACGTCACGGGCAAGGGGCTCAAGGGCCGGCTGATGGCCTGGTTCTTCACCGGCGTCGGCATGATCCCGGTCGACCGGGACGGCGGACGGGGCGGTGTCGCCGCGCTCATGACCGGTCGCCAGGTGCTGGAGGACGGCAAGATCTTCTCGATCTACCCGGAGGGCACCCGCTCCCCCGACGGCCGTCTCTACCGCGGTCGCACCGGCATCGCGCGCCTCACGCTGATGACGGGCGCGCCGGTGGTGCCGTTCGCGATGATCGGTACGGACAAGATCCAGCCGGGCGGCGCCGGTGTTCCGCGCCCCGGCAAGGTCACGGTCCGCTTCGGTGAGCCGATGGAGTTCTCGCGGTACGAGGGCATGGACCGCGACCGCTATGTCCTGCGCGCCGTGACGGACTCGGTGATGACCGAGGTCATGCGGCTCTCCGGTCAGGAGTACGTCGACATGTACGCCACGAAGGCCAAGGCCGCCTGACGCCAGCGGAATTGGACGAAGGGCCGCACCCCCGCGCGGGGGTGCGGCCCTTCGTCTCTTCGTACCACCGCTGTCGTTGTCTACGACTCCAGCTTCTCGCCCCGCAGCATGAACCAGGCCGCGACCGCCGTGGCGAAGAGCACCAGGGCGCCCACTCCGGCCGCCGTCTGGAAGCCGTCGGTGAAGGCCCCCTGGGCGGAGGAGAGCAGTGCCGCGCTCTGGTCGGCCGGCAGCTTCGCCGCCGATTCGACCGCCCCGCCGAGCGATTCGTGGGCCGCGGCCGCCGTGTCGGCGGGGACCCCCGCCGGGACGGCGAAGCCCCGGTAGATGCCGGTCACCACGGAGCCGAGCAGGGCGATGCCGAGGGCGGCGCCCAGTTCGTACGCCGTCTCGGAGACCGCGGAGGCCGCGCCCGCCTGCTCCTTGGGGACGCTGGAGAGGATGACGTCGGCGGTCACGGTGAAGGCCAGGCCCGCGCCCATGCCGCCGAGGAAGAGCGCGACGCCCAGCGCGGCGACGCCGGTGGAGGCGCCGATCACCGTACAGGCGGCGAGTGCGACACCGACCGCGGCGAGGCCGCCGGAGACGGCGCTGCGCACCGATGCCCTGCGGGCGATGTACCCGGCCAGCAGTCCCGCGCCGACCGCGCCGACGGCGGCGGGCAGTTCGATCAGCCCCGCCTCCAGGGGCGAGCGCATCTGCACCAGCTGGAGGAACTGCGAGAGGAAGAAGACCAGGCCGGAGAGGCCGAGGATGGTCAGCAGATCGGCCAGTACGGCGCCGGAGAACCCCCGGTTGTGGAAGAGCCGCATGTCGAGCAGCGGCGACTTCAGCGTCAGCTGCCGCCTGACGAACCAGATCAGGGCGCCGACGCCCACCACCGCGGACACGGCGATGTCCCAGCGGAAGCCCTCCACCGCCGCCTCCTTGACGGCGTACACGACGGCGACCATGCCGACCAGCGAGAGCACCACGCTGGCGAGGTCCCACGGGCCCGGGTTCGGGTCGCGCGATTCCGGGAGCAGCTTGATCCCGACGACGACCAGGACCGCCATCACGGGGAGGTTGATCAGGAAGACCGAGCCCCACCAGAAGTTCTCCAGCAGAAATCCGCCGACGACTGGGCCGACCGCGGCGCCGGCCGAGGCCGCGGCGCCCCAGATGCCGACGGCGAGGCTGCGCTCCTTGGGGTCGTGGAAGATGTTGCGGATCAGCGCGAGGGTCGAGGGCATCAGGGTCGCGCCCGCGACACCGAGCAGCGCTCGGGCCGCGATCATCATCTCGGGGCTGGAGGCGTACGCGTTGAGCACGGAGACCGCGCCGAACGCGACCGCGCCGACGAGCAGCAGCTTCTTGCGGCCGATCCGGTCGCCGAGGCTGCCCATGGAGACGAGCAGGCCCGCGATGACGAACGAGTAGACGTCACCGATCCAGAGCAGCTGGGTGCCTGACGGCTTGAGGTCCTCGCTGAGGAACGGCGTCGCGAGACCGAGCACGGTCGCGTCGACGGCGACCAGCAGCACGGCCAGTACGAGAACGGCGAGGGCCAGCCAGCGGCCGGGGCCGCTCACCGTCTCGCCGTCGGTGGCCCGCTGGTCTGTACTGGTCATTGCTCCACGCTCCGTCGTGCGCCGCCGAGCAGCAACTCGGCGATCATGTACTGGAAGTCCTTCGCGGCGACCCGCCCGTCCTGCACGGCCCAGGCGGCGCTGCCGATCAGTCCGTACAGCGCCTCGGTCAGCCAGGCGGGGGTCAGATCGATCCGGAACTCGCCCTGCTCCTGGCCCCGCCGGAAGAGGGCGGAGACGCGGCCGTCGAGTCTGGCCCAGCCGTCGTTCATCTCCTCGCCCTCGAAGAGCTGGTTCTCGGTGACGAGGAAGGCGAGGAGTCCGGCCACGGGTTCCACTTCGCCTATGAACCGGCGCAGGGCGTCGCCCGCGGGCCCCTCGTCGAGCCTGGCCGCGTCGAGGGCGGCCTCGAACTCCTGGATGCCCAGGTTCTCCAGGGCCCTGACCAGGGCCTCCCGCCCGGCGAAGTGCCGGTGCAGGGTGGCGCGCCCGATCCCCGCGGCCTTGGCGACCTCGTCCATGGTGGAGGTCGCCTTGCGGGTGAGGGCGACGGCTGCGGCGCGCAGCACCTGGTCCCGGTCGACTGTCATGAGACGACCATAACCCGAATGAGACAATGATGTCTCACCCATTAATTCACCGCGGCATCCGCCACACACCCGCGATCCTGTGCGGATGACGAAGCCCCTGCTGCTGATCGACGTCGACGGCCCGCTCAATCCGTACGCGGCGAAGCCCAGCCGAAGACCCGAGGGCTACACCACGCACCGGATGAGCCCGGTCGGCTGGGCGGGCGCCAGGCCGCTGCGCGTCTGGCTCAACCACGGGCACGGGGCCCAGCTGCTCGCGCTCGCCGGGCGCTACGACCTCGTCTGGGCCACCACCTGGAAGAACGAGGCCAACGAGTGGATCGGGCCGCATCTCGGCCTGCCCGAACTGCCCTTCATCGACTGGCCCCAGATGCACGGGCGCGCCCCCGCGGGGACCTTCTGGAAGACGCAGTACATCGTGGAGTACGCGGCCGGCCGCCGCTTCGCCTGGATCGACGACGACATCACCGACCTGGACCGCGCCTGGGTGGCCGGACACCACACCGCGGACACCCTGCTCCTGCGCATCAACGAGAGCATCGGACTGACCCCGGCGGACTTCGGTGTGCTGGCCGAGTGGGCAGGGCCCTGTCCTGACCGGGCCGGGCAGGAGATATCTTGATGTCAAGCAATGTTGCAGACCTGGAGCGGAGCACCCGGTGACTGACTCGACCATCATCTATACGCACACCGACGAGGCCCCTGCCCTGGCCACGTACTCGTTCCTGCCCGTGATCGAGGCCTACGCCTCGACGGCCGGGGTCACCGTCGAGAGCCGTGACATCTCCCTGGCGGGACGCATCATCGCCAGCTTCCCCGAGCGCCTCCAGGAGAGCCAGCGCATCGAGGACGCCCTCGCCGAGCTCGGCGAGCTGGCCAAGACGCCCGGCGCCAACATCATCAAGCTTCCGAACGTCTCGGCCTCGATCCCGCAGCTGAAGGCGGCCGTCGCCGAGCTCCAGGCACAGGGTTACGCCCTCCCGGACTACCCGGACGACCCCAAGTCCGACGAGGACAAGGACGTTCGCGCGCGGTACGACAAGATCAAGGGCAGCGCCGTCAACCCGGTCCTGCGCGAGGGCAACTCCGACCGCCGCGCCCCTGCCTCGGTCAAGAACTACGCCAAGACGCACCCGCACCGCATGGGCGCCTGGAGCGCCGACTCCAAGACCAATGTCGCGACCATGGGCGAGAACGACTTCCGTTCCACCGAGAAGTCCGCGGTGCTCGCCGAGCCCGGCACGCTGCGTATCGAGCTGGTCGGTGACGACGGCACCACCACCGTCCTGCGCGAGTCCGTCCCCGTCCTCGCCGGCGAGGTCGTCGACGCCTCCGTGCTGCGCGTCGCCGCGCTGCGCGAGTTCCTCACCGCGCAGATCGGCCGCGCCAAGGAGGAGGGCGTGCTCTTCTCCGTCCACCTCAAGGCCACGATGATGAAGGTCTCCGACCCGATCATCTTCGGTCACGTGGTGCGCGCCTTCTTCCCGAAGACCTTCGCCGCGCACGGCGAGACGCTGGCCGCGGCCGGCCTCTCCCCCAACGACGGTCTCGGCGGCATCCTCAAGGGGCTGGAGTCGCTGCCCGAGGGCCCCGCGATCAAGGCGTCCTTCGAGGCCGAGATCGCCGAGGGCCCCGAGCTCGCGATGGTCGACTCCGACAAGGGCATCACCAACCTGCACGTGCCGAGCGACGTCATCGTCGACGCCTCGATGCCGGCCATGATCCGCACCTCAGGACACATGTGGGGCCCGGACGGCGGCGAGGCCGACACGCTCGCCGTCCTCCCGGACTCCAGCTACTCCGGCGTCTACCAGGTCGTCCTCGACGACTGCCGCGCGCACGGCGCCTTCGACCCCTCCACCATGGGCTCGGTACCGAACGTCGGTCTGATGGCGCAGAAGGCCGAGGAGTACGGCAGCCACGACAAGACCTTCGAGATCCCCACCACCGGTACGGTGCGGGTCGTCGACACCGCGGGCGACGTCGTCCTTGAGCAGACGGTCGGCGCGGGCGACATCTTCCGCATGTGCCAGACCAAGGACCTCCCGATCCAGGACTGGGTCAAGCTCGCCGTCACCCGCGCCCGCGCGACCGGCGTCCCGGCCGTGTTCTGGCTGGACGAGAGCCGCTCGCACGACGCGACGCTGATCGCGAAGGTGAAGACGTACCTCGCCGAGCACGACACCGAGGGCCTGGACATCAAGATCCTCTCCCCGGTCGAGGCGACGGCCTTCTCGCTGGAGCGCATCCGCCGCGGCGAGGACACCATCTCCGTCACCGGCAACGTGCTGCGTGACTACCTCACCGACCTGTTCCCGATCCTGGAGCTGGGCACCAGCGCCAAGATGCTCTCGGTCGTCCCGCTGATGAACGGCGGCGGCCTCTTCGAGACGGGCGCCGGCGGCTCCGCGCCCAAGCACGTCCAGCAGCTGGTCAAGGAGAACTACCTGCGCTGGGACAGCCTGGGCGAGTTCCTCGCGCTCGCGGTGAGCTTCGAGCACCTGGCGCAGACCACGGACAACGCGCGCGCCCAGATCCTCGCCGACACCCTGGACCGTGCGACCGCGACCTTCCTCAACGAGGACAAGTCGCCGAGCCGTCGCCTCGGTGGCATCGACAACCGCGGCAGCCACTTCTACCTGTCGCTGTACTGGGCGCAGGAGCTGGCGAAGCAGACCGAGGACACCCAGCTCGCCGGGGCGTTCGCGGAGCTGGCCAAGACGCTGGCCGAGCAGGAGGAGACGATCGTCTCCGAGCTGATCGCGGTACAGGGTTCGCCCGTCGAGATCGGTGGCTACTACCAGCCCGACCCGGTGAAGGCCGCCGCCGTCATGCGCCCGTCGGCCACGTTCAACCAGGCGATCGCGACGCTCGCCTGACGCACCACCGCACGCAGTGAGGGCCCGGCCGCGCATCATGCGCGGCCGGGCCCTCGTGTCTGTCCCCGCGGCCTACTTCTGCTTGGCGGCCGCCCAGGCGTGCTGGATGATCAGGTTGGCCTTCAGCTCGATGGTCTGGACCCTGACCGCCGAGGGAGCCGTACCGCCCCGGCTGCTGCGTGAAGCGAGCGCGCCGGACACGTTGAGCACCGTGCGCACCTCGGGCGTCAGATGCTCGGAGATCTTCGCGAACTGCTCGTCGGTGAGCTGGTCGAGCTCGATCCCCTGCTGCTCGCAGACCTTGACGCACTCGCCCGCGACCTCGTGCGCCACACGGAACGGCACTCCCTGCTTGACCAGCCACTCGGCGACGTCGGTGGCGAGCGAGAAGCCGGCCGGGGCCAGCTCCTCCATGCGCTCGCGGTGGACGGTGAGCGTCGCCATCATGCCGGTGAAGGCGGGGAGCAGGACCTCCAGCTGCTCGCAGGAGTCGAAGAGCGGCTCCTTGTCCTCCTGGAGGTCGCGGTTGTACGCGAGCGGGAGCGCCTTCAGCGTCGCCATGAGCCCGGTGAGGTTGCCGATGAGGCGACCCGACTTGCCGCGCGCCAGCTCGGCGATGTCCGGGTTCTTCTTCTGCGGCATGATCGACGAGCCGGTCGAGAAGGCGTCGTGCAGGGTGACGAAGGAGAACTCCTTCGTGTTCCAGAGGATGACCTCCTCCGCGATCCGGGAGAGGTTGATGCCGATCATCGCGGTGATGAACGCGAACTCGGCGGCGTAGTCGCGCGAGGCCGTCCCGTCGATGGAGTTGCCCGACGAGCCGTGCTCGAAGCCGAGGTCGGCGGCGACGGACTCGGGGTCGAGGCCGAGCGAGGAGCCGGCCAGTGCGCCCGATCCGTACGGCGACACGGCCGTGCGCTCGTCCCACTGCCGCAGCCGCTCCGCGTCCCGGGACAGGGCCTGGACGTGCGCCAGGACATGGTGGGCGAAGAGCACCGGCTGGGCGTGCTGGAGGTGGGTGCGGCCCGGCATCGCGACGTCCTTGTGGGCGTCGGCGAGGCCGACCAGGGCGTCCTGGAGGTCGGCGATCAGACCGCCGATGATCCGGGCGTGGTCGCGCAGGTACATCCGGAAGAGCGTCGTGACCTGGTCGTTGCGGGACCGTCCGGCGCGCAGCTTGCCGCCGAGGTTCGCGCCGAGCCGCTCCAGCAGGCCACGCTCCAGAGCGGAGTGGATGTCCTCGTCGGCGACGGTGGCGACGAACGTGCCTGCCTCGAAGTCCGCCTCGAGCTGGTCGAGTCCAGCGAGCATGCGCGTCAGTTCGTCATCGGTGAGCAGGTTCGCCTTGTGGAGCACGCGGGCGTGGGCGCGGGAGCCCGCGAGGTCGTACGGCGCGAGCCGCCAGTCGAAGTGGACCGAGGCCGACAGCGCGGCCAGGGCCTCGGAGGGTCCGTCGGCGAAACGGGCGCCCCAGAGCCTGACGTCACCGGTGTTGCTGCTCACAGCTCGTACTCCTCAGAAGGGTGGATGTGCGGCTGCCTCCCCGCCGCGGAGGAACGGGGAGGCAGCTGTCGTACGCGTAAACGATGGAGGTCGGGCCGGGTCGCGCCGGGCGGCGATCTTCGCGGGGGCGAGTACGACGCGCTCGGTCACGGGTTCTTCCTATGGCGCATACGACGATAGGCATAAGTATGCGCTCCTCCGTATGTTTCGTCAATGCGTACTCTTGTGCCCATGGCCAGGTGGATCAACACGGGGAACAGCACGGCGGTGGAGCGGCTCGCGGACGGCACGCAGCCGAGCGAGGCGCTGGACACCTCGTCCGCCGAGGCCTGGATCACCCTCGACCTGGATGTACGGCGGCTCGCGTCCTGGGCCCCCGGACTGCCCTTCTGGACCCGGACACCGCCGACCGCCGCAGATACCGCCCTCGCCCTCTGCCACCCCGACGGCCACGTCCGCGAGGCGGCACTGGAGCGGGCCGCCGACCACCCAGAGCTGCTTCCGCTGGTGGTCGTCCGCTGCACGGACTGGGTTCGTCCGGTACGGGAGCGGGCCAGGGAAACGCTGCGCCGCACACCGGAGGCGTGGCTGATCGCCCCCTCGACGGCCGCCCTGATCCTGCGTCTGACCCGCCGCAACCGGGGCGGGTTCACGCGTGACCTGCTCACCGCGGCGCTGCACCGGGCGCCGCGCGGGTCCCTCGCGGCCCTGCTGGACTCCGAAGACCGGGTCGTACGGCGCCTCGCGTACCGCATCGCCGTCGAGCGGGATCTGTTCAGCGCCGGGGAGCTCGCCCGTACCGCAGCCACCGGCGGCGACGTGGTCGTACAGAACCTCTGCGCCGAGGCCGCGCTCCAGCGGGCCGATGCCGCCGCGTACGACGACGTGCTGGCACACCTGCTCCCCTCCCGGCTGCCCCAGGTCCGCTCGGCCGGTGTCACGCTCCTGCGGCGGGCCGGGCGCGCACCGGAGGCCCGGCCGTTCCTCGCCGACCGCTCGGGTCTCGTACGGGCCTGCGCGCGCTGGGTGCTGAAGCAGCACGGCATCGATCCCTACGCCGGCTACCTGGCCATGTGCGCCGATCCGGCCGCACACCCCAACGCCCTCACGGGGCTCGCCGAGTGCGGCTCCCGCACGGACGCGGCCCTGCTGTGGTCGCTGGTCCCGCACGCGCTCCCGGCCGTACGGACCAGTGCGATCACCGGTCTGCGCATCCTCGACGCGGCGGACACCGACCGGCTTCTGCCTTACCTCGACGACCCCTCGCCGCCGGTGGTCCGCGCGGCCACCGCCGCGCTGCTGCCGTCCGCGAACGCCATCCCCTGGGCCTGGCTGCACCCGAGGCTCGGCGACGGGACCCCGCGGCACACGCGTACCGCCGCCGTCCGGCTGCTCCGCGCCCGGTCCACGGGGTGAAATGCCGGATCCGCCGCGCCGGTCGCCACGCATAATCCACCGTATGGGTAAGACATACGAGCGAATAGACGGCCGCCTGCGCGCCTTCATCGAGGCGCAGCACATCTTCTTCACCGCGACCGCGCCCCTGTCGGGCGACGGCACGGTCAACCTCTCCCCCAAGGGGCTCAACGGATCGTTCGCCGTGATCGACGAACTCACCGTGGCCTATCTGGACTTCGCGGGCAGCAACGCGGAGACCGTGGCGCATCTGCGTGAGAACGGGCGGATCACGCTGATGTGGTGCGCCTTCGAAGGGCCGCCGAACATTGTGCGGGTGCACGGGCGCGGTGAGCCGGTCTTCCGTGACGACCCGCGCTTCAAGGAGCTGCTCGGCCATTTCCCGGACATCGACCCGTCCCGGAACGGGCTGCGCGCGATCATCGTCGTGAGCGCGGAGCTGGTCAGGGACACCTGCGGGTACGCCGTGCCGTTCATGTCGTACGACGAGGACCGCGATCTGCACAGCGACTTCTTCGCGCGCAAGGACGACGCCGGTCTGGACGCGTACTTCCAGAAGAAGGAGTACATCGCGACCAGCATCGACGGCCTCCCGGGACTGCCGCTCCCGCTGCCGCCTACCCCCTGACAGGAAACCGACATCCGGAAACGCTGGACCTGAAGGGGAAGCTCCGCTTACGGTTTAGACATGCCTGGACAGGTCCATAAACACCATCACATCGCCAAGGTTCTCGCCGACGAGATCCGGGCCGGAGTCCACTCCGACGGCAGCCGGCTGCCCGGGGAGCACGCGCTCACCGGGCGCTTCGGCGTCAGCCGCACCACCGTGCGCCAAGCGCTGAACGTGCTCGGCGAGCAGGGGCTCATCGCCACCCACGCGGGCATCGGCTCCTTCGTGACCTTCGACGGGACGCCGCTGGACAACCGGCTCGGCTGGACTCAGGCGCTCGCCGAGCAGGGCACCGAACTGACCACGGAGATACTCCGCTTCGAGACGGTCACCGATGACGTTCTCGCCGCCGAACTCGGCCTGGACGCAAGTGAGTTCATCGCCCTGGACCGCGTACGCCGACTGCCCGGAGGCGACGGTGTGTCGCTGGAGCGCAGCCGCGTCCCCGCCGTCGGTCCGCTCGCCGGACTCCCCGGCCGCGGCCTGGCGGGCGGCTCCCTCAACAAGGCGCTGATCGCCGCGGGCCGGGTCGCCGACAGCGGCGAGGCCAGGATCGCGGTCGCCGGGATCAGCGGGAGCGACGCGGCCGTACTGCACCGCTCCCCCGGTGAATCCTTCCTCCATCTGTCCCAGGTGTTCCGGGCCGCCGACGGCTCCGTCGTCGAGCAGGTCAGCAGCCTGCTCGACCCGTCCCGGTTCCAGCTGCACGTCCGCACCACCGGCCGAGGAGGCCTCGTATGACCCCCGCACCCCCCACCGACCCCCGGCTCGACCGTGCGCTCGGCGCCTTCTACGGACTCGCCCTCGGCGACGCGCTCGGTATGCCGACGCAGATCATGGCCCGTGAGGACGTCGTACGGGTCTACGGCACCCTCACCGGCTTCGAGGCGGCCCTGCCCGACAACCCGGTCAGCGCCGGAATGCCCTCAGGTTCGGTCACCGACGACACCGAACAGGCCGTCATCGTGGCCCGGCTCCTCACCGAGGGCGGCGGGCACATCGACCCCACGGCCTTCGCGCGTGAACTCCTCGACTGGGAGAGGGAGATGAAGGCCAAGGGCTCCTTCGACCTCCTCGGCCCGTCCACGAAGGCCGCGCTCGACGCGGTCGCACGCGGCACCGACCCCAAGGAGGCGGGCAGGTACGGCACCACCAACGGGGCCGCCATGCGCGTCACCCCCGTCGGGATCGCCTTCGCCGCCGACGACCTCGAAGCCTTCCTGGACCGGGTCGTGGAGTCCTGCCAGGTCACGCACGACACCACCGTCGGGATCGCGGGCGCGGCAGCCGTCGCCGCCGCCGTCTCCACTGGCATCGCGGGCGGCACGCTCGACCAGGCCTTCGACGCGGCGATCGCCGCCGCTGCCGCAGGGTCCCGGCGCGGGCACTGGATTGCGGGCGCCTCCATCTCGGCCCGTATCGGCTGGGCCCGTGAGCTCGTCGCCGGTCTTGATGAGGCCGAGGCGCTCGACCGTATCGTCGCGCTCATCGGCACCAGCGTCGCCAGCCAGGAGTCGGTGCCCGCGGCCTTCGCGGTGCTCGCTCTGACCGGCGGGGACCCGTGGCGCAGTGCGCTGATGGCGGCCAATCTAGGCGGCGACAGCGACACGATCGGCGCCATCGCGGGCGCGATCGCCGGTTCCGTACGGGGACTTCAGGCCCTCCCCGCCGACGCCGTGCAGACCCTGCGCACGGTCAACCACCTCGAACTGGAGCCGCTCACGGCCCAGTTGCTCGCCCTGCGCTGAGTTCCGCCGAGTTCCGCTCCCCCACCCACCCGCATACCGTGCAAGGAGGTTCCGTCATGACCGATTCAACGACGAACGATCGCGTCGGCACCGTAGAGACCCGGGGGATCGAACCGGTCCCCGACAGCGAGCGTCACGGCCACGCGGGCCAGATGTTCTGGACCTGGTTCGCCGCCAACATCTCCATCCTCGGGCTGCCGCTCGGCGCCTCGCTCGTCGCCTTCCGCGGGCTGAACATCTGGCAGGCGGCACTGGTCGCCGTCGTCGGCGCCTTCGGTTCGTTCGCCCTGGTGGGAGCACTCAGTCTGGCGGGCAAGAAGGGCGGGGCCCCCGCCCTGACCCTCTCCCGCGCGACCTTCGGGCAGCGCGGCAACGTCGGGCCGACCGTCGTCACCTGGCTGAGCCGGGTCGGCTGGGAGACGATCACCACGACCACCGCCGCGTACGCCCTGCTGGCGCTGCTCGGGGTCGCCTTCGGGGTGGACCAGAACAACTTCCTCACCATTCTCTGCCTGCTCGTCTTCATCACCTGCACCCTGCTCATCAGCGGTCTCGGGCACGCCACGATCATGTGGATCAACAAGTGGGCCACGGTCGCGTTCGGCGTCCTCAACCTCGTCGTGATGGGCTTCCTGGTCGCCACGGTCGACTGGACCAAGGTCCTCGACGCACCTGCGGGCGCCACGAGCGGCGTCATCGCGGGCATCGGCTTCATCGCCGCGGGTACGGGCATCGGCTGGGCCAACGCCGGTGCGGACTACGCCCGTTACCTCCCCCGCTCGATCCCCGGCGGCCGCCTGGTCACCGCATCGGCGTTCGGCGCGGGCATCCCCCTGGTCCTGCTGATCTCGCTCGGCTCGCTGCTCACCGCGGGCGACCCGACCCTGGCCACCTCGTCGGACCCGGTCTCCGCGATCAACGCGATGCTGCCGTCCTGGATGGCCATCCCGTATCTGATCGCCGCGTTCGGCGGACTGCTGATGTCGAACCACCTGTCGACCTACTCGGCCGGCCTCACCATGATCACGCTGGGTCTCAAGGTGCCGCGCACCTGGGCCGTCTGCATCGACATCGTGGTGATGTTCCTCGGCGGCATCTACTTCATGCTGATCGCCGGTGATTTCTACGGCCCGTTCACCACCTTCCTCACCCTCCTCGCGGTACCGATCTCCGCCTGGATCGGGGTGATCGGCGTGGACATGCTGCGCGGCCGCGACTACGACCCGGCCGGCCTCATGGACACCACCCGCAGCAGCCGTTACTGGTACTCCGGGGGCTTCAACCTCCCCGCGGTCTTCGCCTGGGTCGCCGCGATCGTCTGCGGACTGCTCTTCACCACCGCGTCGACCAGCGCGGACGACGTGTGGTTCAAGGGCCCGCTCACCAACACCTGGCTCGGCGAGAACGGTCTCGGCTGGGCGATCGCCATCGCCGTCGGCGCTCTGCTGTACGCGGTCCTCGGCCGCCGCGCCTCCGTCACCGATGTCCCGTCCTCCCCCGCCCCTCTAGAGGAAGCCGTCCGATGAGCACTTCTGCGCACCCCCGTCTCGTACTCGCCGGAAACGTCATCGCCGACCTCGTCATCGAGGTCCCCGCCCTCCCTGAGCGCGGCGGCGACGTCATCGGGACCCGTACCGAACTGACGGCGGGCGGCGGCTTCAACACCCTTGTCGCGGCCCGCAGGCTCGGCGCGGAGGCGGTGTTCGCCGGACTGCACGGCACCGGCCCGTACGGCGATCTCGTCCGCGCCTCCCTCGCCGCCGAGAGCGTGGAGACCATGCTGCCGGTCCGCGAGGACGGCGACACCAGCTTCTGCGTGGCGTTGGTGGACGCGGGCGGCGAGCGCACCTTCGTCACCAGCTTCGGAGTCGACGCGCAGCTCACCCAGGCCGAACTGGCCGTGGTGACCGGCAAGTTGAGGCCCGACGACATGGTGCAGATCTCCGGCTACGGCCTGGTCACCCCCGTCAACGGTCCGCTCCTCTCGCGCTTCGCCGCACAGCTCCCGCCGTCCCTCACGGTCTGCTTCGACCCCGCTCCGCTGGTCGCGGACATCCCGGCGGAGATCCTGGACCCGGTGCTCGCCCGTACCGACTGGCTGAGCTGCAACGCCCGCGAGGGCAGGCTGCTGACCGGCCACGACGACCCCCGCAAGGCCGTCGCAGCTCTCCGGGAGCGGCTCGCCCCCGGAGCGGGCATCCTGCTGCGCGCCGACAAGGACGGCTGCTGGCTCGCGGCGCCCGGGGAGGACCCTGTGCACGTCCCGGGCTTCGTGGTGGACGCGGTCGACAGCAACGGCGCGGGCGACGCCCACGTCGGCGCGTTCCTGGCCCTCGTCGGCCGGGGCCTCGACCCGCTCTCGGCGGCACGCGGCGCCAATGCCTCGGCGGCGTACGCGGTGAGCCGCCGCGGCCCCGCCACCGCTCCCGATCTGGCACAGCTCATCGCCTTCCTGGGTGACGACCCGCTGGCCACGCGGTTGTCCGTGTAAGGACCACATAACGAGACGCTGTTGCGGAACGGGCCGGTCAGGGCGTTGCATCGCGCCGTGCAGACCGAACAAGCGATACCCCGTACGTCCCCCACATCAGACTCCACCGACCGCGCGGCCCGCCGCGCGGTCACCGTCTTTCCCGTCCTCGTCCTCGCGGCAGGGGCAGCCGGCCTGGCCACCCCCGACACCTTCGCGGGCTGGAAGACGTCCGTGCCCTACCTCCTCGGCGTCGTCATGTTCTGCATGGGCCTGACGATGACCGCGGTGGACTTCCAGGGCGTGCTGAAGCGCCCCTGGGCCGTGGGGCTCGGCCTGGTGGCGCATTACGTGATCATGCCGGGCCTGGGCTGGCTGATCGCCCACGCGCTGAACCTCTCGCCCCAACTGGCCGCCGGCGTGATCCTGGTGGGCTGTGCGCCCAGCGGCACGGCGTCCAACGTCGTCACGTATCTCGCGCGCGGCGACGTGGCCCTTTCCGTGTCGGTGGCCACCGTCTCGACCGTCCTGGCGCCGCTGGTCACTCCCCCGCTGACGCTGCTGCTCGCGGGCGAGTACCTGCCCGTCGACGCGGGCTCGATGGTCACCGACATCCTCAAGACCGTGCTGCTGCCTGTCCTGGCCGGCCTGGCCGTACGGTTCTTCGCGGGCAAGTACATCGACAGGCTGCTCGGCGCCCTGCCCTGGCTCTCGGCCGTCGCCATCGCCTTCATCGTGGTGATCGTGGTCTCGGGCAGCGCGGCGGCGATCAAGTCCGCTGCGGCGATGGTGCTGTTGGCCGTCGTCCTGCACAACGGCCTCGGCCTGCTCCTGGGTTACGGGGCAGGGAAGGCCGCGCGGCTCGGGAAGCCCGCGAGCCGGGCGATGGCGTTCGAGGTCGGGATGCAGAACTCCGGTCTTGCCGCCTCGCTCGCCACCGCCCACTTCAGCCCGCTCGCCGCCCTGCCCGCGGCGATCTTCTCGGTCTGGCACAACGTGTCGGGGGCGCTGGTCGCCGCCTGGATGTCGTACCGGGCCAGGAAGAGTGAGGCCGCCGAAGCGGCCGGGGCCGCCTAGGCCGCGTTCGGGCCCACGTCGGCCGTGGTGAGCGGCCGGTAGACCGGAGCCGCCGTCGAGTACTCGTCGCACCCGACGTCCCTGGCCGTGCCGCGTGCGTCGCCCTCGATGTCGTACCCGACCGTCAGCTGCTGCGAGGTGGCCGCGCCGATCGCCGGACTGGCCGCCGACAGACGTGCGATGCCGTCGGAGCCGGTCACCAGCTTGGGGTCGGTGCGGGTGTAGGTCCCGGCGGGGATGTTCCCGTCGGCGGCCGCACCGAAGAGGATGTTGCTCTGCCAGGTGAAGCGGACGGTGGTCGCCATCGCCACCAGGGAGCCCGCGTCACCGACGAGCAGGTTGTCGGCGACCACACAGTCGCGCGGCTCCTCGGTGCGCTGGGACTCCCCGGCGAGGGTCTTCGCGTTGTTCCGCAGGGTGTTGTGCACGATGGTCACGCGGTCGGGTGCGTCGTTGCCGGTCCGGGACGCGGGCGGCTCGTTGGGGATGTGGTCGCGCTCTGTGCCGCTGCCGATGATCAGGGCCGTACCGGAGAGGCCGGAGACGTAGTTGTTGACGATCTGGTGGTCGTTTCCGTAAATACGTATCCCCTCCTGGCCGTCGAGGATCCAGTTGCTGTCGACCTGGGTGCCGTTGCCGTGCCGCAGGACGATGCCGCCCTTGCTGTCACGGATGGTGTTGTGGCGGATGAAGTTGCCCGAGGACTTGATCGAGATGGCCTCGGGGTCGCCGTTCGTCCGCTCGAAGAGGTTGAGTTCGACGGTGGCCTCTGCGTTGGCGAGCGCGCGCGGGCTCACACCCAGCCGGATCGGCTCGCCGCCGTTGTCGCCGGTGAAGGAGTGGTCGGAGAAGTAGTTCTTGGAGATCAGGACCTTGTAGGCCATCTTGTCCGTGTCCGCGCCCTCCACGCCCAGCATGATGCCCAGCTGGGATTTGTTGTGGAAGTGGTTGCGGTCGACCTTGCTGTGGTCGCCCCGGATCATGACCCAGTGGAGTCCGCTGATGTCGGCGAGCTGGAAGTCGTTGCGGGTGAGGCGGATGTACGAGGAGTCCGGCGGGACGTCGAGCGTGGTGCTCTGGCGGAACGCGAAGCCGGAGAGGGTGATGTTGTCGGAGCCGGAGAAGACGAAGCTCTGCTTCCCGGTGAGGACGACGCCGCCACGGGACTGCGCGACGATCGTGATGGGCGCGGCCTCCGTGCCGTGCTTGCCCGTGATGGTGATCGGCTTGCCGTCCGGCACGGCGTAGGTGCCGTTGGCCACGGTGATCACATCGCCGGGGACCGCCGCGTTGATGGCGGACTGCAGCGCGGTCAGCGAGCTGACCGTCGTCGCTGCCTGAGCGCCGACCGCCGGGAACGCGGCCAGGGTGATGCCGAGCGCGGTGCCGGTGAGGAACGTACGTCGTTGCATGATGCCTCCACAGTGCTGAGCGGACGGGTCGGTTCTGGTCAGTTGAGGAAGAGCTCGATGACGGGCACGGGCGTTTCGGGCCGCCGTACCGGCAGTTGGAGCGTGAGGGTGCCGTCGGGCTGGCCCCCCATCCGGGTGTTCTGGGCGGGCTGATCCGGGTCCACCTCGACGCGTACGATCTCCGACGCGTCGTTGAGGAGCTGCGCGTACCGCACCCGCCCGGCGAGTCCGGGCAGGTGCACATGGCGCAGCGGCCAGGTGAAGAGGTGGAGATAGAGCCGGTCGCCGCGCCGGGTGTAGCGGCAGTCGGCCGGCGGCTCGTGTGCGGAGGGGCCGCAGCCGCGTACGGACCGCTCGTGCAGCTCCATCCACCGGCCGATCTCGGCGAGGGTCTCCACGGCGCGCGGGTCGAAGTCACCGCGCCCTGTGGGTCCGACGTTGAGGAGCAGGTTGCCGTCCTTGGACACCCCGTCGACGAGCATCCTGATCAGCAGATCGGCGCTCTTGAAGTCGACGTTGTCACGGTCGTAGCCCCAGCTGCCGTTGAGCGTCTGGCAGGCCTCCCACACCACCGGGCGGCCGTTCTCGGTCATCGGTCCTGACGGCTGGTACTGCTCGGGGGTGATGAAGTCCCCGGGGATTCCGGTCCGGTCGTTGACCAGGATGTCCGGCTGGAGTTCGCGTACGAGTGCGAGCAGGCCGGGGGCATCCCAGTCGTCGGCGCCCTTGCCGGCCCAGTACTCCTCGTGGCCGGCGTAGGAGAAATCGAAGAAGAGGTAGTCGATCGTGCCGTACGAGGTGAGCAACTCCCGTACCTGGCCGTGCAGATAGCTCCGGTACCCGGCCATGTCCCGGTCGGCCGCCGCCTCGACGAATTCCGCGTCGTCGCGCTGCGGGTGCGTCCCGTCGACGGGGAAGCCGGGGTGGTGCCAGTCGATCAGCGAGTAGTAGAAGCCGACCTTGAGACCTTCGGCGCGGCAGGCGTCGACGAACGGGCCGAGCAGATCGCGGCCGTACGGCGTCCTGGTGACCTTGTAGTCGGTGAGGGCGCTGTCCCAGAGGCAGAAGCCGTCGTGGTGCTTGGTGGTGAGGACGACGTACCGCATCCCGGCGGCCTTCGCCGTCCTGGCCCACTCGACGGGGTCGTAGCGGTCGGGGTCGAAGTGGTCGAAGTAGACCTGGTACTGGTCGTCGGTGAGCCTCTCCCGGTTCTTGACCCACTCGTGCCGGGCCGGGAGTGCGTACAGCCCCCAGTGGACGAACAGGCCGAAGCGGTCATGGGTGAACCAGGTGGTGTCGCTGCGCGCACTCAACGTGCCGCTCCTTACATCAGGGGGGAATGGGGGCCGGTCAGCCCTTGAGTGCGCCGGAGGTCAGGCCCTGGACGAACGAGCGCTGGAAGAAGAGGAAGACGACCACCGAGGGCAGCAGGGCCAGGAGCGATGCGGCCATCACGACGCCCGGGGTGACCGAGGGGTCGATCCTCAGGGTCCGCAGGGCGAGCGGGAGGGTGTACGAGGAGGAGTTGGTGGCCACCAGGAGGGGCAGCAGGTACTGGTCCCAGATCATGGTGAAGCCGAAGACCCCGATGACGCCGAGCGCGGGCTTGCACATCGGCAGAATGATCTGGGCGAAGATCCGCAGGTCACCGGCGCCGTCGATACGGGCGGCCTCTTCGAGTTCGCGGGGCACGTCCTTCATGAACTCGGTCATGACCAGGATGGAGAACGCCCAGGCGCCGAGCGGCACGATCATGCCGGCGAGCGTGCCGATGAGGTTGAAGTGCACCACCGGCAGGTCGGCGAGGATCAGGGAGAGCGGGATGGCCAGGATCTCCTCGGGCAGCATCAGCGTCGCGAGGATGGCCACCATCACCACGGTCATCCCGCGGAACTTCTTCCTGGCGAGCGCGTAGCCCGCCAGGACCGAGACCGCGACCTGCAGGAGCAGTCCGAAGCCGACGACGAAGAACGAGTTGAGGAGGTACTTCAGGACGCCCTGGTCGAAGGCGGTCCTGAAGTTGTCCAGGGTGGCGCCTGAGGGGATGAGGCTGAGCTGCGTCGGGTCCTTGACGTGGTTGAACGCGCCGACCAGCAGGGCGAGCAGCGGGCCCGCGAAGACGACCAGGACGAGGGCGTACGTGACCGCCTTCGCGACCCTGCCGCCGATGCTCCTGCTCTCGGTGAGCCCCAGCGCGGTCTCGGTCGGCGCGCTCATTCGTTACCCCTCCGTCGGAACAGGTGGACGCAGACGGTCAGGACGAGCGTCGCGAGGAACAGCAGGACCGCGCCGGCCGCGCCGACGCCCAGCCGGTTCTGTTCGAGTCCCAGCTTGTAGATGAGCGTCATCACGACCTCGGTGGAGCCGTCGGGGCCTCCGTTGGTGAGGAGGAAGACCTCGGTGAAGACGCGCAGGCCGCGGATGGCGGCGAGGATGAACAGGATCGAGAAGACCGAGCGCAGGCCGGGGATCGTGACGTAACGCACCCGCTGGAGCCGGGAGGCGCCGTCGACCTTGGCGGCCTCGTACAGACCGCGGTCGACGCTTCCCAGACCCGCGAGGAAGATCATCATGTCGTAGGGCGCGCCCCGCCAGATGCCGGTGACCATGATGGAGGCCATCGAGGTGTGCGGGTCGTTGATGAACCCCGATGGGCCCGAACCCACCAGCCCGAGCAGGGAGTTGATCATGCCGTCCCCGGTGGGGTGGTACATGATCCGCCAGAGTTCGGCGACGACCGCGATCGGTACGACGACGGGGAGGAAGGCCGCGGAGCGGATGACGCCGAGCCGCCTGCTCTGCCCCTCCATCAGCAGGGCGAGTGCCAGACCGAGCACGAGGCAGCCCGTGGTCTGTCCGACGGCGAGCACGATGGTGTGCCAGGCGGCCTCGCGGAAACCGTCCGAGGTGAGGACCGTCGCGTAGTTGTCGGTGCCGACCCACTTGTTGCCGAGGTAGGGCTGCACGTCCTGGAACGACATGGTGATCGCGTTGGCCATGGGGATGAACTTGAAGTACAGGAAGAGGATCAGCGCCGGGGCCAGGAACAGCCAGGGCGTCCACCATCGTCCTGCCCTGCGGCTGTGCCGCGTCCGGCTCTTCGCCGGCCGGCCGGCGGGGGGCCGGACGCTCGGGGCGGCGGAGCCGTTCGCGGACGGCCGCACCTGGTCGACGCTCATGACGCGGCGATCCCCTGCTCCTCGAGAACTGCCTTGAGCTTGGCGTCCAGTTCCTTCAGCTTGGCGCCGGTGTCGAGGCCGCAGTCGGCCACCAGGGCGTTGATGGTCTCGGCCGTCGTCTGGCGCACGGGCGTCCAGTTCGGGATCGACGGGGCGTAGCGGCCCGAGGCGCTGTAGATGTCGGAGTACGTCTTCCAGCGCGGGTCGGGGCGCACCGTCGAGATGTCGACCGTCTTGTTGACCGGCAACTGCACGATGTAGCCCTCGGTCCCCTGCATGCCGAGCTTCTGGCCCTCTGCGGAGACCGCGTAGTCGGCGAAGGCGTCCTGCCCTGCCTGGTTGTCCGAGCCGGCCATCAGATAGACCGAGCCGCCCTCGGCGAGCACCGTGGCGTCCTTGGGCCCCTTGGGCATGGGGACGACCTCGTACTTGTCCTTGCCGAGGGACTTGTCGAAGCGCGGGATGAGGTACGGACCGACCACGTACATGCCGGTCTTGCCCGCCTCGAACGTCTCGTTGGTCGGCGGGGTGTCCATGGTGACGGAGCCGGGCTGGATCGCCTTGTCCTTGCAGCCGAGGTCACGGAACCACTGGACGGCCTTGACGGATTCCGGGGTCGTCATGGACGGCTTGTACTTGCCCTGGCCCGACTCGGTGATGAAGTCGCCGCCCGCCGCCCAGAGGAAGTTGGAGAAGTACCACGAGGCGTATCCGCGCTTGGTCGACAGCGGGGCGGCGAGGCCGTAAGTGTCCTGCTTGCCGTTGCCGTCGGGGTCCTTGGCGGTGAACGCCTTGGCCATGGCGGCGAACTCGTCCCAGGTCTGCGGGGCCTTCAGGCCGAGCTTCTCGCGCCAGTCCTTGCGGATCATCAGCGCGCTGGCCTGGGCGGAGTAGGGCAGACCGAACTGCTTGCCGTCGACGCTCTTGCCGGAGGCGAGACCCTGGGCCGTGATGTCCTTGCTGCTCTTGATCTTGTCGAGGTCTATCTCGCGGAGCAGGCCCTGGCTGTGCATCGTCCCGATCTGCGTCACGTCGTTGAGGACGATGTCGGGGAGGTTCTTCTGGGCCGCTCGCTGCTGCAGCTTGGTCTCGAAGTCGTCGAAGATCGCGGTGACTTTGACCTTCTTGCCGGTGGCCTTCTCGAAGCCCCCCGCCAGCTTGATCGTCGCCGCCTCGCCGGGCCCGCCCGGCGTGGTTCTGATCCAGAGCTCCAGCGGCGCGTCGGGGTTCTGCTTGGCCTGCGTGCCTGCGGGACTCGACGAGCACCCGGTCAGGAGCACGGCGGACGTGAGGATCCCGGCGCCGGTCAACCATGGCTTGTTCATAACGACTCCTGATCGGATGTGTGAACTGCGTTCGCACTTGTGGAAAGCGCTTGCCGGGGACGGTAACGTCTGCGTTAAACGGGGGTCAATAGTCCGATGACTTTGTTAAATCTGTGGACTAAGTCCGGGAAGTTACTTTCATCGCCCGCTCGCCCTACAGCACACGTCCGACGTATCGTCCCGGCCATGCAAGACGGCAACGGACCGTCAACAAGCCTGGGAGCAGCCGGAATGACCGATCCGACGCCACCGACCGCACTGCTCGTGATGGAGGAGAACCGCAGGAGCGACGTCTATCCCCCGGCGCTCCTGGAGGAGATCGGGCGCATCGCCCGCTGGCAGGGGCCGCCGCTCACCCGTGCCCAACTGGCTTCGGATCCGGGTGTGTTGGCGGGGGTGGACGTCCTGCTCACCGGGTGGGGAGCTCCGGTGCTCGACGCAGGGCTGCTCGGGCACGCCCCCGAGCTGCGCGCGGTGCTGGTGGCCGCCGGATCCGTACGCCCGCTGACCACACCGGAGTTCTGGGCGCGGAGGATCCCCATCGTCTCCGCCGCCGCTGCCAACGCCGTACCGGTCGCGGAGTACACCCTGGCCCAGATCCTGCTCGGTCTCAAGCAGGTCCACCGGATCAGCCGCGAGGCGCGGGAGAACCGCGGCTTCCCCGCCGACCCGCAGGTCCCCGGAGGTTACGGCTCCCGGGTCGGCCTGTTCGGCCTGGGCCGCATCGGCCGTCTGGTGGCCGCGCATCTGCGCCACTTCGACGTCGATGTCCTGGCTTCGGACCCCATGACGGACGCCGCCACCGCGCACGAGCTCGGCCTGCGCCTCGTCGGTACGGACGAGCTGTTCGCGACCTGCGACGTCGTCAGCCTGCACGCGCCCCTGCTGCCGGAGACCGAAGGGCTGGTCGGCGAGCGGCTGCTGTCGCGGCTCGGGGAGGGGGCGACGCTGATCAACACCGCGCGCGGCGGCCTGGTGGACGAGGAGGAGGCCGTGGGCGTACTGCGCCGCCGTCCCGACCTCACCGCCGTACTCGATGTGACGCATCCCGAGCCCCCGGACCCGGACTCGCCCTGGTTCACGCTGCCCAACGTCGTCCTGACGCCCCATCTGGCCGGAGCCATGGGGCGGGAGCGGGCGCGCATGGGCGAGCTGGTCCTGGCAGAGCTCCGCCGCCTGGTCCACGGCGAACCGCTGCAGCACGCCGTCGACCCCGATCTGGCGGGGAGTCTCGCCTAGGAGCCGGTGTCCTAGCGGTCGTTCTGGGCCAGGCGCAGCAGATGGTCGGCCAGCGCCTGGCCGCCGGCCGGGTCGCGGCTGATCAGCATCAGGGTGTCGTCGCCCGCGATGGTGCCGAGGATGTCGTGCAGTTCGGCCTGGTCGATGGCCGAGGCGAGGAACTGGGCCGCGCCCGGCGGCGTCCGCAGGACGACCAGGTTGGCCGAGGCCTCGGCGGAGATCAGGAGTTCCGAGGAGAGGCGGCGCATCCGGTCCTCCTTGGCCGACCCGCCGAGCGGCGCCTTGGGCTCGCGGTAACCGCCCTCGCTGGGCACCGCGTAGATCAGCTCGCCGCCGGTGTTGCGGATCTTCACCGCGCCCAGCTCGTCGAGGTCGCGGGAGAGCGTCGCCTGGGTGACGTTCAGCCCGTCGTCCGCGAGGAGCTTGGCCAGCTGGCTCTGGGAGCGCACCGGCTGCCGGTTGAGGATGTCCACGATCCGGCGGTGGCGGGCCGTGCGGGTCTGCGGCACGGACGGTCCTCCGTGCTCGGTCTCCTGCGCCTCGGTCATCGTCGTCGCCTCATTCTCCGGATCGCTCTTCCCCGTTGGCCGTGTCGAGAACGCCGGGCAGCGCCCGCAGGAACGCGTCCACCTCGTCGTCGCCGATGATCAGCGGCGGCATCAGCCGTACGACATCGGGGGCGGGCGCGTTCACCAGGAAGCCTGCGTCCTGAGCCGCCTGCTGCACCTGGGGTGCGAGAGGCTCGGTGAGCACGATACCCAGGAGCAGGCCCGAGCCACGGACATGGGCGACCAGCGGGTGGCCCGGCGTCTCGATTCCGTCGCGGAGCTTCTCGCTGATCCGCTTCACATGATCGAGGATTCCGTCGTTGGTGATCGTGTCCACGACCGCGAGGCCTGCGGCGCAGGCGACCGGGTTCCCGCCGAAGGTCGTCCCGTGCTGGCCGGGGTGGAGCAGTTCGGCCGTCTCGCCGAAGGCGACGGTCGCGCCGAGGGGCAGCCCGCCGCCGAGGCCCTTGGCGAGCGTGACGACATCGGGGTCGACGCCCTCGTGCGCCTGGTACTCGAACCAGGTGCCGGTCCTGCCGATGCCCGTCTGCACCTCGTCGAGCACCAGGAGGGTGCCGGTGGCGCGGGTGATCTCGCGGGCCGCCCGCAGATAGCCCTTGGGCGGTACGACCACGCCCTTCTCGCCCTGGATCGGCTCGATGATCACAAAGGCGGTGTTCTCGGTGACGGCCGCGCGCAGCGCCTCCACGTCCCCGTACGGCACATGCGTCACATCGCCCGGGAGTGGCTTGAATCCGGTCTGCTTGCCGGGCTGGCCGGTCAGCGCCAGGGCGCCCATCGTACGGCCGTGGAAAGCGCCCTCGGTGGCGACCATGTGCGTCCGGCCCGTGAGCCGGCCGATCTTGAACACGGCCTCGTTGGCCTCGGCCCCGGAGTTGCAGAAGTAGACCCTGCCCGGACGGCCGAAGAGCTGCAGGAGCCGCTCGGCGAGCACCACGGGAGGCTCGGCGATGAAGAGGTTGGAGATGTGGCCGAGTTCGGCGATCTGCCGCGAGACCGCGGCGACGACCGCCGGGTGGGCGTGGCCGAGTGCGTTGACCGCAATGCCGCCGACGAAGTCGGTGTACTGCTTTCCGTCGGCGTCCCAGACCCTGGCGCCCTCGCCGCGTACGAGGGAGAGCTTCGGGGTGCCGTAGTTGTCCATCAGCGCGCCCTGCCAGCGCTGCGACAGCTCCTGGTTGCTCATGAGTCCCCCTCCGGACCGGGTACTGCGTCGGGCACGACCATCGTGCCGATTCCTTCGTCGGTGAAGATCTCCAGCAGGATCGAGTGCTGGACCCGCCCGTCGATCACCCGGGCGGTGGTGACGCCGTTGCGTACCGCGTGGAGACAGCCCTCCATCTTGGGGACCATCCCGCTGGCCAGCTCGGGCAGGAGCTTCTCCAGCTCGGTGGCGGTGAGGCGGCTGATCACGTCGTCGCTGTTGGGCCAGTCCTCGTAGAGGCCCTCGACGTCCGTGAGGACCATCAGGGTCTCGGCGCCCAGCGCAGCAGCGAGTGCCGCAGCCGCCGTATCAGCATTGACGTTGTAGACATGGTGGTCGTCCTGGGATCGGGCGATCGAGGAGACGACCGGGATACGGCCGTCGGCGAGCAGCGCCTCGATGGCGCCGGTGTTGATCTCGGTGATCTCGCCGACCCGGCCGATGTCGACCGGTGCGCCGTCGATCTGCGGGAAGTGCTGGGTGGCGGTGATGGTGTGCGCGTCCTCGCCGGTCATACCGACGGCGAGCGGGCCGTGCTGGTTGAGCAGGCCGACCAGTTCGCGCTGGACCTGGCCCGCGAGGACCATCCGTACGACGTCCATCGCCTCGGGGGTGGTGACGCGCAGGCCCGCCTTGAACTCGCTGACGATGCCCTGCAGATCGAGCTGTGCGCTGATCTGCGGGCCGCCGCCGTGCACGACGACGGGCTTGAGGCCCGCGTGGTGCAGGAAGACGACGTCCTGGGCGAAGGCGGCCTTGAGCTCCTCGTCGATCATGGCGTTCCCGCCGAACTTGATCACGACGGTCTTGCCCTGGTGACGGGTCAGCCAGGGCAGTGCCTCGATGAGGATCTGCGCCTTGGGCAGCGCGGTGTGCTTGCGCGCGCTCATGAGCTGTACGCGCTGTTCTCGTGGACGTACTCCGCGGTCAGGTCGTTGGCCCAGATGACCGCCGATTCGCTGCCTGCGGCCAGGTCCGCGGTGATCTTCACCTCGCGGTAGCGCATGTCGACCAGGTCGCGGTCGTCGCCGACCGAGCCGTTCTTGCAGACCCAGACGCCGTTGATGGCGACGTTCAGCTCGTCGGGCTCGAAGGCGGCGCCCGTGGTGCCGATCGCGGAGAGCACCCGGCCCCAGTTGGGGTCCTCGCCGTGGATGGCGCACTTGAGGAGGTTGTTACGGGCGATGGAGCGGCCCACCTCGACGGCGTCGTCCTCAGTCGCGGCGTTGATCACCTCGATACGGATGTCCTTGCTGGCCCCCTCCGCGTCGCCGATCAGCTGGCGGGCGAGGTCGTCGCAGACGGTACGTACCGCTTCGGCGAACTCCGCGTAGGCGGGGGCGACTTCGGACGCTCCGGAGGCGAGCAGCAGGACCGTGTCGTTGGTCGACATGCAGCCGTCGGAGTCGACCCGGTCGAAGGTCTGCCGGGTGGCGTCGCGCAGCGCCTTGTCGAGCGTCGCGCTGTCCAGGTCGGCGTCGGTGGTGAGGACGACGAGCATGGTGGCGAGGCCCGGGGCGAGCATGCCCGCACCCTTGGCCATGCCGCCGACGGTCCAGCCGTCGCCGGTGACGACCGACGTCTTGTGGACGGTGTCGGTCGTCTTGATGGCGATGGCGGCCTTCTCGCCGCCGTGCGCGGAGAGTGCGGCTGCGGCCTTCTCGATACCGGGGAGCAGCTTGTCCATCGGGAGGAGCACGCCGATCAGACCGGTCGACGCGACGGCGACCTCGCCCGCGTTCTGTCCGAGGACTTCCGCGACCTTCTCGGCGGTGGCGTGCGTGTCCTGGAAGCCCTTGGGGCCCGTACAGGCGTTGGCTCCACCGGAGTTGAGGACGACCGCAGTGACCTCGCCGCCCTTGAGGACCTGCTCCGACCAGAGGACGGGGGCGGCCTTCACGCGGTTGGAGGTGAAGACGCCCGCAGCGGCGCGGCGCGGCCCGTTGTTGACCACGAGGGCCAGGTCGGGGGTGCCGCTCTCCTTGATTCCGGCGGTGATGCCCGCCGCCGTGAATCCCTGTGCTGCCGTGACGCTCACGGTGCTACTCCGATCGTGGAAAGTCCGGTGTCCTCGGGAAGACCGAGGGCGATGTTCATGCTCTGGATCGCGCCGCCCGCGGTGCCCTTGGCGAGGTTGTCGATGGCGCTGATCGCGATGATGCGGCCGGCGGCCTCGTCGTACGCGACCTGGATGTGGACGGCGTTGGAGCCGTACACGGAGGCGGTGGCGGGCCACTGCCCCTCGGGGAGAAGGTGCACGAACGGCTCGTCGGCGAGGGCCTTTTCGTACGTCGCACGCAACGTCTCCGCGGTGACCCGGGCCCCGGGCTTCGCCTTCGCCGAGCAGGTGGCGAGGATGCCTCGGGACATCGGGGCGAGCGTCGGGGTGAAGGAGACGCCGACGCGCTCGCCCGCCGCGGCGGAGAGGTTCTGGATCATCTCGGGGGTGTGGCGGTGGCCGCCACCGACGCCGTACGGGGACATGGAGCCCATGACCTCGGAGCCGAGCAGATGCGGCTTGGCGGCCTTGCCCGCGCCGGAGCTGCCGGAGGCCGCGACGATCACCGCTTCGGGCTCGGCGATTCCGGCCTCGTACGCCGGGAAGAGCGCGAGGGAGACGGCGGTCGGGTAGCAGCCGGGGACGGCGATACGCTTCGTGCCGGCCAGCGCGGCACGCGCGCCGGGGAGTTCGGGGAGGCCGTAGGGCCAGGTGCCGGCGTGCGGGGAGCCGTAGAACGTCTCCCAGTCGGCCGCGTCCTTCAGCCGGAAGTCGGCGCCCATGTCGACGACGAGCACATCGTCGCCGAGCTGTTCGGCGACGGCGGCGGACTGGCCGTGCGGCAGCGCGAGGAAGACGACGTCGTGACCGGCGAGCACCTCGGCGGTGGTCGGCTCCAGCGTCCGGCCTGCCAGCGGGAGCAGATGCGGCTGCAGTGCGCCGAGCAGCTGGCCCGCGTTGGAGTTTCCGGTGAGGGCGCCGATCTCGATGCCGGGGTGCGCGAGAAGCAGACGCAGGACTTCCCCGCCCGCGTACCCGCTCGCCCCTGCCACTGCTGCTCGTACCGCCATCGGACCCTCCTCGTTGATGGCATGACTATACGTAACAATGCAGTGTTATGCAAAGAGTAGCGATCATAACCCCACTGGGGGTAGCTTGGGGTTATTCCATCACGCGAGAGTGAGGCGGAGCTCATGCCGAAGATCAACGTCTATCTGCCGGACGAGCTGGCGGAAGCGGTCAAGGAGACCGGCGTCCCGGTGTCCGCGGTCTGCCAGCGGGCCCTGGAGCAGGCGGTACGGAGAGTGATCGCCATCCGGGAGACCGTCGCGGCCCCCACCGGCGCGGAGCCCGCGGGAGCACTCACGAACTTCACCCAGCGGGCCCAGCAGGTCCTGAAGCTGGCATCGGAGCAGGCGCGGGCCACCGGTGCGCCCCGCATGGGGACCGGGCACCTGCTGGGCGCGATCCTGGAGGAGGGCGGCAATCTGGCCGTACGGGTCCTGCAGGCGATGGAGATCGAACCGCAGCAGATCACCCGCGATCTGGCGAAACAACAGGCGGCGGCAGAGGCGGCGGCAGAGGTTGCCGGGCCCGCGGACCCGGCCCGGTTCGACGGTCCTGCGGCCGAGGCGCTGGAGCTGGCGGTCACCGAGGCGACATCGTTCGGCCACCACTACGTGGGCTGCGAGCACCTCCTGCTCGGCATCGTCACGGAACCCGACGGCACCGGCGGCCAGGTGCTGCGCGCCCTCGGCGCCGAGCCGCGGGCGGTCCGCCGCGCGGTGAGTGCGGCCCTGGCCGGATACCTCCACCTCCGTACCCAGGCGACGGCACCGGCCGCACAGAGTGCGGAGCCGGTCGCCGAGGCCGTACGCCGGGAGCTCCAGCCGCTGCTGCGGCGGATCGAGCGGATCGAGGAGCAACTGGGCGCGGACCCCGACCGGGGCTAGGGCACCAGTTCGGTCATCACGGCGCGCGGCAGCGAAGTATTGGCCGCCGCGGCCTCCACCACCTGCCAGTCGGCGTCGGCGAGCAGCTCCACGACGACCGGCGGCGGGAGGGCCGGATGACCGGCGGCGATCGGTCTCGCCCGCCGGTCCGCCAGGCAGGCCAGCAGGGCCGGTGCCGTCGCGTTGCGGTGACGGGCGATCTCTCGGAAGGCCTTGCGTACCGGCGGCTCCTGCCGGCTCAGCTCCACCAGGAGGTCCGCGGTGGCGTCCGGATTGGCCGCCACCCCGGCGGCGACCCGGGAACCGTGCCGGGCGAGCAGGGCGCGGAGCCGGTCCTCCGGGAGGCCAGGGTGCGGCGCGACGGACTTGACCACCTTCGCGTCGGGGTCGTCGGCCAGCGCGTCGCGGATCGCGGCCGGCAGATCACGGCGCTGGGCCAGGAGCATCCGTACCGCCGGACAGGGCGACTTGGCCAGTTCCTCGATCTCGGCGGGAGAGGCAGCGGCGATCCGGGGAACGGGAGTCGCGCCGATCTTGGTGGAGCCTGCCAGGGCGGCGAGCACGTCGAGCGGCACCTGCGGGTGGTGCGCCAGCCTGCGCTGTACGTCGTGACCGCGGTCGGCGGCCAGTGTGCGGATCAGCGCCTCGCCGATCGCGGGATTCTCGGCGAGGTCGGCCCGTACCCCGGGAAGGGGATCGACGGCGAGCCGTTCCGCCACCTCGGGCGGCAGGTCAGGGCGGGCGGCCAGTTGGCAGCGCAGCAGCATCGAGGGGTGATCGGCGAAGGCGACGACAGCCTCTGTGGGCGTGGCCTCGTTCCCCAGCACCTGCCACTGCATGTTGTGCACGGTGGACTCGTGCGATCCGTCGCAGGAGGCGCCGGGCAGCAGGTCGCAGTCGGGCCGAGGGCACTGCGGATCGTGTACGTACGGGATCTCTTCGCGGTCGCAGACCAGGCAACTTCGTGCCGGGGGCAGTCCTTCGCCGGTGATCAGCATCGCCAGTACGGCCGGGGACGTCGCCCCGTTGGCCGCGACCGCCCGGCGGACCTCGGCATGCGGATGCGAAGCAAGCCGGGCCGCCACCTCCGATGTGCCCCACAGGGCGAGCTCCGCGACGACTCCTACGTCCGGGTCCACGGCGAGCGTCTCCACCACCTCGGGCGGCAGGCCCGGGCAGGCGGCCAGCTTCTCCCGGCGCCCGACGGCCGGGTCCACCGCGAAGAGGCGCGCCCACTCCGGGCGTCCCGCGCCCCGGTCGAGCAGGGCGAGCGCGGCATCCGGCTGCGTCACCGGATCGATGTCGGCGGCGGTGAGCCGGCCCTCGTGAACGAGCCTCACCGCGGAATCCTCGACGCGCGCGGCCAGCGCTCTCGCCTGCGCACCGCTGAGGTCGGTCCGTTGCGCGAGATGGTCGGCGATCTCGGAGTCCGCGACGGCGATGAGCCGGTCGACCAGCTCGGGCGGCAGGGCTTCATTGGCGGCGAGCCCGCACAGGACATGATTCACGGGGCCATCCTGCCCCGGCCGTGCCGACAGGTCAGACCCCGGCCTCCAGACGCAGGCTCCAGCGGCCCGCCCGGCCGCTGACCGTGACCGTCGACAGCGGCCGGACGTCCACGTTCCAGTACGCGGAGGGCGGCGCTTTCAGTGCGTACACCAACGCGGCCCGTACGACGGCCGGTTCGGCCACCGCGACGATGCTGTCCCCGGCGTCGGCGGGGCGGGTGTCGAGCCAGCGGCCTATCCGGGAGATGAAGGCGAGCAGCGATTCGCCGCCGTGCGGGGCCGAGCGCGGGTCGGCGAGCCAGGCGTCCACGGCGCCGGGTTCGCGGGCCGTCACCTCGGCCAGGGTGTGGCCGCGCCAGCGGCCCATGTCGCAGTCGCTGAGTCCGGGCTGGGCGAGCGGGGCGTAGCCGAGCGCCTCGCCGGTGGCGCGGGAGCGGGCGGTGGGTGAGCAGTAGCGCAGTTCGGCCGCGCCGAGCGGGACAAGGGTGTGGGCGACGAGCTGGATCTCGTGCCAGCCGGTCTGGTCGAGGGGCCGGTCGTCGTCGAACCGCTCGGCGAGGCGGGAGGAACTGCGCGCGGCGGCGACCAGCGTGACCCGTATGTCCATGGCGGTGATCGTCCGACCGAAAGCCCTGCTGGTCAAGGGGTACGAGTAGGGTCGTCCGGGTCGTACACGCAGTTCCTGAGCAACCGTCCTAGGAGATCCGCCCCCATGCATCCCGTGCCCGACGCCCTGGCCTATCTGGCGGGGACCTGGCGGGTCGAGCGCACCGTCCGCGATCTGGCGAACGGCGCCGAGGGGCACTTCACGGGGCGTACTGAGTTCGGGCCGCTCGACGGCGGCGGGCTGCTGCACCACGAGTCCGGCACCTTCACCTGGCAGGGCGTCGCGCGGCCCGCGGAGCGGACGCTGCGGTTCCTGCCCGGTGACACGGCGGGGACGATGGACGTCCACTTCTCCGACGGGCGGTTCTTCCACGATCTGGATCTGCGGACGGGGCGCCACACCGCCGACCATCCGTGCTCGGCGGACCTCTACCGGGGCGAGTTCGAGGTCTACGGACCCGACAGCTGGCGGATGGTCTGGCAGGTGGGCGGCCCCGCCAAGGAGCTGCTGCTCGTCACGGAACTCGAGCGGTCCCTCCCCTAGTCACTCAGCACGTGGTCACTGGATTCCGAGGGCCATCCACTTGTCCGGGTTCTCCAGCGTCGTGAAGCCGATCTTCTCGTACACGCCGTGCGCGTCCGCGGTCGCCAGCAGGATGCGGCGCAGCCCGCTGGGCTCCAGGTGGTCGCGGACGGCGGCGACCAGGGCGGTGCCGAGGCCGGTGCCGCGGGCCGGACGGTCGACGTACACATCGCAGAGCCAGGCGAAGGTGGCGTGGTCGGTGACCACCCGGGCGTAGGCGATCTGCTCACCCGAAGTGGCGTCGTACGCACCGAAGTTGAGCGACCCTGCGATGGCCGAGTCCTGCTTCTCGCGGCTGCGGCCGAGCGCCCAGTACGCGTCGGTCGAGAGCCAGTGGTGGATGCGGGCCGCGTCCAGGCGGCCCGGGTCGGCGGATATCTCGTACGCGCCGAAGGTCGTTTCGCTCATGTACGGAGGCTAACGGAGGCTATCCGAGCACCTCGTCGCAGGCGGTACGGAGCCTGCGCACCCCCTCGATGATCTCGGCGGGGCCCGATACGCCCGCGAAGCTCACCCGCAGATGCGGTGCGGGTGGCTCGGCGGAGAAGTACGGGCGGCCGGGTGTGACCGAGACGCCCGCACGAAGGGCGGCAGAGGTGAGGGCGGCCTCGTCGGTGCCGTCGGGGAGGCGGAGCCAGAGGTGGTAGCCGCCGGAGGGGATGTGCGGCAGGGCGAGTTCGGGGAGGTTCAGGCTCAGGGAGGTGGTCAGGGTGTCGCGGCGCTTCCTCAACTCGACCGACACCCGGCGCAGATGGCGGTTCCAGGCGGGTGAGCCGACGAGTTCGAGGGTGGCCTCCTGGAGCGGGCGCGGCACGAAGAAGCTGTCCACGATCTGGATGGCGCGCATCCGCTCGAGTACGGGTCCACGGGCGGCCAGGATGCCGATCCGCAGGCTCGGCGAGGTCGCCTTGGTGAGCGAGCAGACGTGGATCACAGTGCCGTCGCGGTCGTCGGTGGCGAGCGGGCGCGGCAGCGGACCCGCGTCCTCGTGGACCAGCCGGCGTACGAAATCGTCCTCGATGACGAAGGCCCCGGCCTCGCGGGCGATGCGCAGGACTTCGGGGCGGCGCTCGTCGGAGAGCACGGCGCCGGTCGGGTTCTGGAAGAGCGGCTGGCAGACGAACGCGCGGGCGCCGGTGGCCTTGAAAGCGGCGGCGAGGAGTTCGGGGCGTACACCGTCGCGGTCCACCGGGACGGGCACCGGGTGAAGCCCGGCAGCGCGGGCGATGGCCAGCATGCCCGGGTAGGTGGGCGATTCGACGAGGACAGAGGCGCCGGGCGGGGCGACGGCGCGCAGCGCGGTGGTGAGTGCGCTCTGGCCGCCCGAGGTGACCAGCACCTCCGCCGCGGTGATCATGCCGCCGATCCCGCGCGCGAACCATTCGCGGAGCTCGGGGAGTCCGTCCGTCGGCGGCCGTCCCCAGGCGCCGGGACGGCGTCCGGCGCGCGCGAGGGCAGCGGCCATCGCTTGTTCGGGCTGGAGCGAGCTGTGCAGATAGCCGCTGTTGAACTCGATGACGCCCGGTGCGGGGGTGGCGAGCGAGACCAGTACACCCGAGGCGTCGACCGTTCGCGGGGTGGCGCCAGTGGCGCCCTCCACACCGAGTGCGACCTCCTGCCAGGAGGTGTCGCCGGACTCGGCGGGCCGGGCGCGGGGCTCGGCACGGTAGGCGCCGGCGCCGGGGCGGGTGACGACCAGCCCCTCGGCGGCCAGCTGGGCGAGGGCGCGCGAGACGGTCACCGGGCTGACCCGGTAGTGCTCCACCATGACGCGGCTCGACGGCAGTTTTCCATCCACTGGATAGCGGTTCAGCTCGTCCCGCAGGGATTTCACCAGATCAGCCACACTGCTACGCTCATGCATGACAGCAGAGAATAGCGCTACTCACTCCGGCTCGATAGCGGTCAGCTCGGGAACCCTCCTGGCCGCCCTGGCTGTCGTCACCTTCTCCCTCACCTTCCCCGCGACGGCCTGGGGCCTGGAAGGCTTCGGCCCCTGGTCGCTGGTGACCGTACGGTGCGTGCTCGCCGCGCTGGTCGCGGGCGCCGCACTGATCGCCTGCCGGGCCCCCTTCCCCCCTCGCCGCCACTGGGCGGGGCTCGCGGTGGTGGCACTGGGCGTGGTCGCCGGTTTCCCGTTGCTCACCACGCTCGCGCTGCAGACGTCGACCACCTCCCATGCCGCCGTGGTGGTGGGCCTGCTCCCGCTGACCACGGCCGTCTTCGCCGCCGTACGGACCGGGGCGCGGCCCTCGCGGACCTTCTGGGCGGCCGCCCTGACCGGGGCCGCCGTGGTGATCGCGTTCACCGTGCAGCAGTCCGGTGGCGCGCTGTCCGCCGGGGACGGCTTCCTCTTCGCCGCACTCCTGGTGTGCGCGGCCGGTTACACCGAAGGCGGGCGGCTGGCACGGGAGATGCCCGGCTGGCAGGTGATCGGCTGGACCCTGGTGCTGTGCCTGCCGGTCGCCGTTCCGGCAGCGGCTTTCGCCCTGTCCGTCGAACCGGTGCATCTCACGGTCCACAGCGTCGCGGGCCTGCTCTGGGTAGCGGTGGGGGCCCAGTTCCTCGGACTGGTCATCTGGTACCGGGCCATGGCGGACATCGGCGTCGCCAAGGCCAGTCAACTCCAGCTCGCCCAGCCCCTGCTGACGCTCGTCTGGTCGGTGGCACTGCTCAGGGAGCACCTCTCCCCCGCCGCGCCGGTGGCGGCGGGGGCCGTTCTGGTGTGCATCGCCGTGACGCAGCGGGCTTCAACTCCCGCTGCCAGTCGTAGAATTGATCCCATGCAAGCAAGCGTGGGGGACCATCTGCTGGTGCATGGCAGGACCGTCGGACAGCAGGACAGGATCGCGGAGATCGTCGAAGTGCTGGGGACCGGCGGGCTGCCTCCGTACCGTGTGCGCTTCGAGGACGGCCACGAGGCCCTGATGTCACCGGGCCCCGACTCCGTGGTGCAGCACCGCGAGACCAGTTAGGCGTAGTGGTCGGCCACCACCCTGGCCATCGCGCCGGTCGCGTCCGTGGCGACCTCCTTGCCGGAGAAGAAGACATGGCCGCGCACCTGGCGGCAGCCGTGGGCGAAGGTGAGGTGGCGCGACAGCTCGGCCGGGTCCTGCCACGGCGCGGGCTGGGCCGGGTCGCCCGCCTTGTACAGGGCCTCGCCGATGTACAGGTCGACGCCCGTGCCCCGTACGACACCGTCCCACCAGGGCACCAGCGCCGCGTAGTCCGCCGCAGCGAAGCCGATGTTCCAGTACACCTGCGGGCAGATGTAGTCGATCCAGCCTTCCCTGACCCATTTACGGGTGTCCGCGTGCAGATCGTCGTAGGTCTGCACGCCGGCGGTCGTGGCCGACCCGGCGGGGTCGGTCGCCTGGTTGCGCCACACGCCGAAGGGGCTTATCCCGAAGCGCACCCGCGGCTTGATCTTCTTGATGCGGGCGGCCGTCTCGTGCACCAGCCGGTCCGTGTTGTCCCGCCGCCAGGCCGCCTTGTCGGCGAAGCCCGCGCCGTAGCGCCGGTACGCGTCGTCGTCGGCGAAGGTCTGCCCGGCCACGGGATACGGGTAGAAGTAGTCGTCCCAGTGGACGGCGTCGATGTCGTAGCGGCGTACGGCATCGAGCATCGCGTCCTGCACGAAGCGCCGGACCTCGGGCAGACCGGGGTTGTAGTAGAGCTTCCCGCCGTACGGAAGGACCCAGTCCGGGTGGACGCGCGCCGGGTGCCCGGGCGCCAGCCGTGAGGGGTCGGTGTGGTTGGCGACGCGGTACGGATTGAACCAGGCGTGCAGCTCGAGCCCGCGCCGGTGGGCCTCCTTCACCGCGGTGCCCAGCGGGTCCCAGCCCGGGTCCTGGCCCTGCACCCCGGTGAGGTACTGGGCCCAGGGCTCGTACGGCGAGGGCCAGAGGGCGTCGGCGGTCGGCCTGACCTGGAGGATCACGGCGGTCAGCTTCCGCTTCACCGCCGTGTCGAGGTACGCGATGAGCTCCTCGCGCTGCTGCGCCGCTGTGAGTCCCGCCACTGAGGGCCAGTCCCGGTTGGCGACGGTCGCGATCCACATCCCGCGCATCTCGCGGTGCGAAGGAAGCGGTCGGGCGACGGCCTCACCCGGCAGCACCAGGGCCGACACCACCGCGGCCGCCCCCGCCACCAGTCCTCTTCGGCTGACAGACCTCATGCGTCGCCCCCTGCTCAGTAAGCGATTGTTAACCCGACACGCCATTCACCCGCAGGTCAGGAGTAACGTCAAGGGCCGGGACGGGCGCCGGAATCATACGGGGGACTCGTCCGGACAGATCTGCGGAAGGCTGGATGTGACGGACTCGCTGACGGACATCACTCGTGTCGGAGTGGTGGGCTGTGGCCAGATGGGCGCGGGCATCGCGGAGGTGTGCGCGCGCAGCGGCCTCGAAGTGATGGTCGCCGAGACCACCGGCGAGGCCCTGGAGATCGGCCGTACCCGGCTGCACAACTCCCTCTCGAAGGCCGCCGAGCGCGGCAAGATCACCGAGGAGGAGCGCGACGCCACGCTCGCCCGCCTCAGCTTCACCACCGACCTCGGGGAGTTCGCCGACCGCGATCTCGTCATCGAGGCCGTCGTGGAGAACGAGCAGGTCAAGAATGAGATCTTCCAGGTCCTCGACCAGGTGGTGACCCGCCCGGACGCGATCCTCGCCTCCAACACCTCGTCCATCCCGCTGGTGAAGCTGGCGGTCGCGACCTCCCGTCCCGACCAGGTCATGGGCATCCACTTCTTCAACCCGGCTCCGGTCCAGCAGCTCGTCGAGCTGATCCCGGCGCTGACCACGTCCGACGAGACGGTGAAGCGCTCCGAGGCGCTGGTGCAGAACGTCCTGGGCAAGCACGCGATCCGCGCGCAGGACCGCTCGGGCTTCGTGGTCAACGCGCTGCTCATTCCGTATCTGCTTTCCGCGATCCGGATGTTCGAGTCGGGAATCGCCAGCCGCGAGGACATCGACAACGGCATGGAGATGGGCTGCGCCCACCCGATGGGCCCGCTGAAGCTCGCGGACCTGATCGGCCTGGACACGGTGGCCTCGGTCGCTGACTCGATGTACGCCGAATTCAAGGAGCCGCTGTACGCCGCTCCCCCGCTGCTGCAGCGGATGGTGGACGCGGGTCGTCTCGGCCGCAAGACGGGCTCTGGCTTCTACCCGTACTCCTGATTCGCACGGAGTGTGCGGGGCGTGCTCGCATATGCCCCGCGCACTGCCTGTCGCCTTGTGCACAAGGCGAGTTGACTCGGTTCCGGCCCTCCTCAGAGAGAAAGGGAGCGGAACCGTGTCCTCCGACCCCGACCTTCCCGTGGTCGTCGAAGAATTCGCCGAGCTGCACCGCAGCCTCGACGTCGGTCTCGCCAAGATCGACGGCCGGCTCGCCCTGCTCAGTCAGCGCGACGGTCAGATCGACAAGGACCTGACCGATCTGACCGTACGCATCAGCACCCTGGAGCACACCCGCTGGCCACTGCCCACGGTAGCCGTCCTGGCCGCCGTCGGCGCACTGGCGGTGGCGGTCTGGCAGGCCCTCGGGCACTAGGGCGTGTTGTGAAAGTCCCGTCTGCCACGCGACGCCATGCACGCACTCTCGCCGCACCGGCCGAGAGCCCAAGCAGTCCACTACGAGGGCTTCCGGCCGGCACGCAGAGAGCGCTCGGCATCCGGAGAATGAAGGAATGAGCCGAGACGGAGCGAGCGAAGCGAGTGCGGTGCACCTGACGCCGCGCGGCCCGCCCTTCGGGCGGACGACGCTGCTTTCACAACACGCCCCAGCCGACAGGCTCAGCGCTCAGCCGAGCCGCAGATGGTGCAGCATCAGCAGTCCGGCAGCCATGTTGGAGGCCGGTACCTCACCGCGGGCGATCATGTCCGGGACCAGCTTCAGCGGGACCCATTCGCGGCGCGAGGACTCGAAGTCGTCCTCGGGATGACCGATGTACGTCCCCTGGTCCGACCAGTAGAGATGGTGCCGGGCGTCGGTCAGTCCGTTGGACGGCTCGACGGTCAGCAGGTGCTGGAGGGGGCCCGGCCGCCAGCCGGTCTCCTCCTCCATCTCGCGGGCCGCGGCCACCGCGACGTCCTCACCGTCCTCGACGACGCCGGCCGCGAGTTCCCAGCCCCAGCTGTCGGTGATGAAGCGATGGCGCCAGAGCAGCAGCACCTCGTTGGCCTCGTTGACGACGGTCGCCACGGCCACCGGCCGCAGCCGTATGACGAAGTGGTCGAGGTGGCGGCCGTCGGGGAGTTCGACGTCCGCCAGGTTGACCCGGAACCAGCGGTTCTTGTACACAGTCTGTTCGCTTAAGTTCGTCCACTGCACGTTTCTGCCACCTTCCGACAAGTAGATGGCAACATCGCAGCAGGAGCACGGTCACAGGGGAACGCGCAAAGCCCTGTCGATGAGTGCAGCGGCCTCATCGGCCTGTGCGAATCCGCTCGCGGCCAGATGATTCCGGACCACACGCAGCCGGTCCCTGAGCCGCTGCGACTCCATCCCCCGGGCCGCCTCGGCCATTTCGACAGCGGTGGCCACGGCCCTGTCAGCCTCCCCCTGGCGCAGTTCGATCTGGGCGAGCATCGCCAGCCGGTGGACCCGACCCCGGTCGTGTGCGGGAGCGCCGGCCGCCGCGGCGGCCTGTTCCCGCGCAGCCGGCAGGTCACCGAGTCTGAGCAGCGCCTCCGCCACCTGCACATTGACCAGACCCGGCTGGACGTAGCCGGTCTCATCCGGTTCCGCACTGGTGCTGATGCGCTCGGCGGCCGCCTCCGCACGCCTGATGCACGCCAGGGCGTTGCTGCTGTCGCCGAGATAGGCGTAGGCCTTCGCCTGCATCGCGTGGAGATCGGTCGCCAGCGCCGGCGTCAGCTCCTTGCCCGCAGCTCGCAGCGCCGCCTCGGCAAAGGCCACGGCCTGGCGGTATTCCTTCATGAACAGCGTCTGGTTGACCAGCAGGGCCACGACATACGCACCGAGCCCGCGGTCCCCGCTGGCCTTGGCCAGGCGCAGCGCCTGATGGAAGTAGCGCTGGGCGAGGCCCTGGGCGTTGGAGTCGTACGCACAGATCCCCGCGATGGCCACCAACCCGCCCGTGGCGCGGTGCAGTTGGCGCCCTGTCGCGTCGGTGTAGCTGCCGCGCAGCAGCGGCGCGGTCTCGTTGTTGAGGAAGCCGACGATACGGGCGCGCGTCGCGATGCCGCCCGCCTTGCGGTACATCTGCTCGTAGTGGGCGCGGGCCGCGCGGAGTGTCTCGGTGTCGGCGAGGCTCACCCGCGTCTGGCCGCTGCGGGAGACGTCCACGTCCTCCGGCGGGTTCTCCCACTCCCACACCGGCAGTACGGCGGGCGTACCCGTGACCGCTGGCGCACCCAGTATGTGCGGACGCTGCTGCTCGTCGGAGCGCCACAGCGCGGCGGCCCGCTCCACGAACCCCGAGAGCGGCGTGCCGTGTTGGGGCGCGGGGATCCCCGGCACGCCGAGACCGATGTC
>NZ_JAFLRJ010001697.1 GCF_017315755.1 Streptomyces beijiangensis | reverse complement strand
GTTCAACCGCCGGATGAAGCGGCCGGTGCGGGTTCCGACGCTGCATCTGCACGGCTCGCTCGACCCCGTGGTGGGCATCCGCAGCGCCGCCGGGTCCGGGGAGTACGTCGAAGCGCCGTACCGCTGGCGGCTGTTCGACGGGCTCGGCCACTTCCCGCACGAGGAGGACCCGGTGGCGTTCTCCTCCGAGCTGATCAACTGGCTGAAGGACCCGGGACCCGACCGCTGACAGCCCGTCGAGCGGCTTCCGCGCTCCTTC
>NZ_JAFLRJ010001696.1 GCF_017315755.1 Streptomyces beijiangensis | reverse complement strand
CACCGGGCGGTCCTGCTGACCACCCGGTCCGACGGCCGCCCCCCGGGCTCCCCGCTCACCTGCGGCGTCGACGACGCGGGGCGGCTCGTCATCTCGACGTACCCCGCACGGGCCAAGACCCGTCACGCCAAGCGGGTCGACCGGGTGAGCCTGATCGTCCTGTCCGACGAGTGGGACGGGCCGTGGGTGCAGATGGACGGCTCGGCCGAGGTGATCGACTCACCGGACTCTGTCGAGCCGCTCGTCGAGTACTTCCGCAC
>NZ_JAFLRJ010001695.1 GCF_017315755.1 Streptomyces beijiangensis | reverse complement strand
AGCGCCGATCACGTGCCGGGCGCCTTCCATCAGGACCATGCCCGGCAGGCGGCTTCCGCGCTCGTCGGCCCGCAGGGGTTCATCCCGGTGAACGCCTCCAACTCCTTCTGGCGTTACGCCGAGCTCGACCGCCCCTGCTGGATCGACGTCACGCAGACGGCCTCCGAGAGCGGCAACACCATGACGGTGGAGGTCACCGGCCGCCAGGACGGCCACAGCGTCTTCTCCTCGACCATGACGGGGCCCGTCAGTTAGAGCCCGTCAGTTAGGCCCGTACAGAAAGAAAACCTCAGCAGGGCCGGGTGAGAGCGCCGGCG
>NZ_JAFLRJ010001694.1 GCF_017315755.1 Streptomyces beijiangensis | reverse complement strand
CGCGCTCGCCGTCGGCGGCGTGGAGCTGACGGCCGCCGACGGCGAGCGCGGGCGCGTCCGGGTCCACCGGGGCGTACGGCGCGAAGCGGTCGCCCTGGCTCGGCACCTCGACGGCGTAGTCCGCGAAGCCGGCCGGGGGCTGCGGGAAACGGCCGCCCATCGGGCGCAGCGCCAGCGCGACGCGCTCCCCGCGGCAGGCGGCAGCCCGGTCAAGAGTGTCGGGCCCGCTGACCACGAGG
>NZ_JAFLRJ010001693.1 GCF_017315755.1 Streptomyces beijiangensis | reverse complement strand
GTCTTAACATATCGTTAAAAATCTCCCGCATACTTACTTAGGCGGGACGAATTCAAAAAGTAGTCGGATCAGATTGTCTACCAGTAGCATTGTCGTTCTCTTGATTTGCGCCTCGCTCATCATCTACGCGGTCGCTTCATACATCTATCAGCAGCGCATTATGAAAACCTTGACAGAAGAAGAATTCCGGGCAGGCTATCGCAAAGCGCAGCTCATCGATGTGCGCGAGCCGAATGAGTATGA
>NZ_JAFLRJ010001692.1 GCF_017315755.1 Streptomyces beijiangensis | reverse complement strand
GCGTGGGTCGTGTCATCCGCCCAGGCCCGCCACTTCTCGAACTCGCCGTGCGCGTCGAGGAAGGTGTCGAGGAGCGAGTCGTGGTCGCCGGCATCGGCCAGGTAGACGGGGACAATTTCCGGCTCCGGGCGGGAGGGTTCGGACTTGGCCGTGGTGACGTCGAAGACGGAGCGCGCTTCGAGGGCGGCGCGTTCGGTGTCGGTCAGGGGCGCCGGTCCGGGGCGCATCTCGGCCGCGTGGACCTTCTCGAAGGCCATCAGTGCCTCCGCGGGTGAGTCGAAGGTGTCGGCGACCTGGCGC
>NZ_JAFLRJ010001691.1 GCF_017315755.1 Streptomyces beijiangensis | reverse complement strand
CTTCCGGTCCACCACCGCCGGTCTCGCCGCGGTCGTCGCCGTTCCGCTCCTCGTCGTGCCCCTCGTGGGCAAGCTGACGGACGGGCCGTCGGTACGGACCGCGGCCGGGGCGCCCCTGCGGATGCGTGAGGTACTCCCGCTCCGGTCCTTCGGGGGCGAACGGTATCTGGAGGGGGCGCTACGGATGATCGCCCAACCGGTGGGTGGCGCGCTGGCGTTGTCCCTCGTGGTGCTGCTCTGCGCGTATCTGCTGACATCTTTGCGGAACAGGACCCTATGATGACCGACGGTGTCTCGATCGGTCCGTCCATGCCTGCAACTCCCCGGA
>NZ_JAFLRJ010001690.1 GCF_017315755.1 Streptomyces beijiangensis | reverse complement strand
TCGTTCAGCTTTTTCTCTATGAAGAGGTCCAGAACTGACATAATGAATGGCGGAATCGTTTTAACGTCAGGCTGCGCTTTTCCAGTGCCGACTAAAAACAGGAATTCCCTCATCAGCCCGTGGAAAATGATGACGATATCCCATATAAACGGCTCGACCTCTTCGCCGTACGCTTGAATGATAGAGTCTTTATGCCAGCTGATAATCATTGATTTTGTTTCTTTCAGATGCTTTTTAAATACTGCGGTATCCGGAGA
>NZ_JAFLRJ010001689.1 GCF_017315755.1 Streptomyces beijiangensis | reverse complement strand
CCCTGGAGACGGTCGGCATGCGCAGCCGGTACTTCTTCGTGCTGGCCTCGCTGGCCGGCGGGCCCGAGCTCTCCCAGCAGGACCTGAGCCGGCTACTCAACCTCGACCCGACCACGGTCGTGACGGTCATCGACGAGATGGAGCGCAACCAGCACGTCGAGCGGCGGCGCACCCCCGCCGACCGGCGGCGGTACAACCTGATCC
>NZ_JAFLRJ010001688.1 GCF_017315755.1 Streptomyces beijiangensis | reverse complement strand
ATGTTTGATCGGGCGGTGGGCGAGTTCGGTACCGTCGATCTGCTCGTCAACAATGCAAGCATCACCAGGCATATCGAGCTTGATGACTTGGAAGGGGCTTCTGAAGAAGTCTGGGATGAACTGTATGCGGTAAATGTCAAAGGGATGTTTAATTGTGCGAGAGCGGCGGCACCTTTTATGAAGCGAAATAAACAAGGCGCCATCGTAAATGTCGGCAGCATCGCCGGGCTTACCGGTTCAGGCTCTTCGTTACCCTATGCCGTATCAAAAGCGGCGGTCCACGGTCTGACGAAATCATTGGCGCATGCGCTTGCTCCTGATATTAGAG
>NZ_JAFLRJ010000179.1 GCF_017315755.1 Streptomyces beijiangensis | reverse complement strand
CTTCATGATGATCGACTTCTCGGGTGTGGTGTCGATGGCCGACGCTGTCGGCGGCGTACCGGTGTGTGTCAAGAGCAATGTCCACGACAAGCTGTCGGGCCTGAAGCTCACCAAGGGCACCCACACCATCAAGGGGCAGCAGGCCCTGCAGTGGCTGCGCACCCGGCACGGCTTCGAGGACGGCAGCGACATCGGCCGCACCCACGCCCAGCACCTCTATATGAACGCGATGGTGCGCCAGCTCAAGGCAGGCACCAAACTCACCGACCCCGGAAAGCTGATGAACCTCGCCGAGGCCGCGACCAAGTCGCTCACCGTCGACACCGGTCTCGGCTCGGTCGCGAAGCTGTACGGCCTGGCGGAGGACCTCAAGAAGGTCCCCACCTCCGGGATCACCATGACGACCATGCCGTGGGGCGCCGACCCCGAGAACCCGACGGCCCATGTGGTGCCGACCGCGGCGGCAGGCAAGCTCTTCACTCTGCTGCGCAACGATCAGCCGGTGGACGGCAAGAGCGCGGGAACGGACAGCAAGGCCACGGCCGCACCGACGGCGAGCGCCGCGCAGAAGGCCGGAATCGCGGTCACGGTACGGAACGGCACGTCCACCGACACCCAGACCCCGGTCAGCGGCCGGGCCGCCGAAGTCGCCGACAAGCTGACCTCCCTCGGCTATGCCAAGGCCGAGGTCGACGACACTCTGGTCTCCCGGTCGGGCAGCACGGTGGNNCGCGGCGGCCGCCGCGGTCAACGCGTCGGACGAGACCGCGTGCATGAAGGTCAATCCGAGCTACACCTGGTGAGGTGAGCGGCACCATGTCGTGGCAGGGGCGGCAGGATTCGAACCTGCGGCGTACGGGTTTGGAATCCGTGGCTCTGGCCGGGCTGAGCTACACCCCTCTGTGCCCGTAACACTGGCACACAGGGGTGCCCGCGATCCACGGGATTTCTCCCGCACAGGACGGTCGTGCGGCGTCCGGGATACGAGATCTCCGGCCGGACGATGTTGTCCCCGGTGCGCGCCCCGCCTAGGGTCGCGGCGTGGCGCGGACCTCGCGGGCCGATTTCCGCCCCGGCCGCATTCCGCACCCTCCCCGTACCACCGTCAGAGAGTCACCCCATGAGCCACGAGCAGAAGGCCTGCTGCGCCCCCGGCCGCGGCCCCGCCACGATCCCGCTCGGCGCACCGGCCGCCCCGGCGCCCGCACCGCCGTCCCCGGCGGCCGCCCGGATCGCAAAGCGGCTGCTGGCACTGCCCGGCGGGAGCTTCCTGATGGGTACGGACGACGCGATCGGCTACCCCGCCGACGGCGAAGGGCCCGTCAGGGAGATCGGGTTGAGCCCCTTCCGGATCTCCCCGACCGCGGTGACCAACACCCAGTTCGCCACCTTCGTGAAGGCGACCGGATATGTGACGGACGCCGAGAAGTTCGACTTCTCGTACGTCTTCGAGGGTTTTCTCAGCCGTGAACTGTCCGCCCGCGCACCCCGCGTCCCCGCCACCCCGTGGTGGCGCGGCGTACAGGGTGCGACCTGGCGGCGGCCCGAGGGGCCCGGCTCGTCCATCGACGCGCGCCAGAACCACCCGGCCACCCACATCAGCCACAACGACGCACTCGCGTACTGCACCTGGTCGGAAACCCGGCTGCCCACCGAGGCCGAGTGGGAGTACGCGGCCCGTGGCGGACTCGTACAGAAGCGCTACCCGTGGGGCGACGAGCTGACCCCGGGCGGCCGCCACCAGTGCAACATCTGGCGCGGCGTCTTCCCCACCCGCAACACCGCGGAGGACGGATTCCGTGCGACCGCGCCCGTCAACTCCTTCAGGCCCAACGGTTTCGGGCTCTACAACACGGTCGGCAACGTCTGGGAGTGGACGGCCGACCGGTTCAGCCGTGACCACCACCTGACCGGCGAACGCACCGATCCGACGGGCCCCGCGGCCGGCCCCACCCGTGTGATGAGGGGCGGCTCCCACATGTGCCACGACTCGTACTGCAATCGCTACCGCGTCGCGGCCCGCAGCTCCAACACCCCCGACAGCTCCGCCGGGAACATCGGCTTCCGTATCGCGGCGGACGGCCCGGCCGCCGGCTAGGTCACTCCTCGAAGTGGGAGTCGAGGACCGCGTCGAGCTGTGTCGTCCACTCCTCGAGGCGTTCCTTGTTCACGGCCGTGATCTCGACCCAGTACTGGTGGCGGTTGGGCATGTGGACGGTGACGGTGAGACGGCGGCCGAAGCGGGACGTGTTGTACTCGACCGCGCCGATCTCCTTCCAGTCGAAGTCGACCTCCAGATCGTCCTGGCGGAGCCGGACACCGTGGCGGTCCGCGACGACCGAGGCGCGGCGGTCCGAGGCCTCGCAGGCGGGGCTGTCGTCGTCATCACCGGGAGCACCGCTCTCGGCGACGCCGTCGTCGGAACTGTCGTCGGCAGCACTCGCATCGGGAGTGCCGTCCTCCAGTGCGGCCTCGTCCGGCTCGATCGCGGCGGCCTCGGGCGCACCGTCCTCGGGCTCGGCGGCCTTGACGTCGGGCGCGGCGGGGCGCGCGGGCATGGGACCGGGGACGAACGCCGGATCAATCGCGGCGGCGTGCACGGGAGGGCTGTCGGCGGGGTCTATGCGCTGGTCCACGGTGGGCATTATGGATGATGTACCTGTGTGGCGGGCGTCAACGCCGGGAAGCGGTCCGATATATGGGACCGCACTGTCCCGTTCGCCAGTTGAGTGAGGAAAATCCCGTGAACCAGCCGCTCTCGCTGCCGCTGACCGATGCCCGCGCCATCGCCCGGCTCGTCCCGATGTCCGCCGCCGTGGAGGCTGTCGAGACCGTCCTCGCGGCGGGTTTCGATCCGGAGGGGGAGCCGGACCGCTCCGTCGTCGACGTCCCCGGCGGGCAGTTGCTGCTGATGCCGTCGTCCACCGCCTCGTACACCGGGGTGAAGATCGCCACCGTCACGCCGGAGAACCCCGGGCGCGGAAGGCCGCGCGTGCAGGGCCTCTATCTGCTCCTCGACGGGGTGACGCATGCTCCGGTCGCCCTGCTCGACGGCATCGCCCTTACCTCGCTGCGGACCCCGGCGGTGTCCGCGGCGGCGCTGCGGAGCCTCGCGGTGGCTGACGCACGGCGGCTGTTGGTGTTCGGGACAGGACCGCAGGCGTGGGGGCATGTCGAGGCGGTGCGCGCGGTGCGGCCGATGCTGGAGCATGTGGATGTGGTCGGGCGCGACGCCGGCCGGGTGGCGGCCTTCGTGGCGCGCTGCCGCGCGGCGGGGCTCTCGGCGGACGCGGCGGGCGGGCAGGACGTGGCGAGCGCGGACATCGTGTGCTGCTGCACCACCGCGCGTGAGCCGCTGTTCGACAGCACGCTGCTCGCCCCGCACACCGCCGTGGCCGCGGTCGGCTCGCACGAACCGGACGCGCGCGAGGTGGACGAGCATCTCGTGGGGCGGTCACGGAACCGGGCGTGGCAGTCCCGCCGCAGCCGGAAATCAGCAGTGCGACGGTGAGGAATGCCAGTAACTGCCCCGCACGCGTTGCCACTTCCGGCCTCCCCGGCTCGCCCGACCGCACCGTACGGTCGCCATGCTAGACGGCGCTGCCCGCTTTCCAGCTCTCCCAGGAGAGGTTCCAGCCGTTGAGGCCGTTGGCGGGATCCACCGTGTCCTCCTTCGAGTTGACGACCTCCACCACGTCTCCGAGCATCGAGCTGTTGTAGAACTCGGCACCCGGCGTCGAGCCGTCGTCCGCGCCCTTCGCATCGTGCATACCGACACAGCCGTGGCTGGTGTTGCTGGAGCCGAAGACCGAGGTCGAGGCCCAGTAGTTGCCGTGGACGAAGGTGCCCGACGTGGTGAGACGCTGCGCGTGCGGTACGTCGGAGATCGAGTACTCGTCACCGAGGCCGACGGTCGAGGAGTCCATCTTCGTCTGCTTGAACCGCTCGCTGATCACCATCTTCCCCGACCAGGTGGGGTGCGAGGAGTTCCCGCCGCTGACGGGATACGTCGCGACGGTCCTGCCTCCCCGGCGGATGGTCATCTTCTTCGCCGACAGGTCGACCGTGCTGATCTGGTTGCGCCCGATGTGGAAGACGACGTCCTTGGACTGCTTCCCGTACACACCGTCCGCGCCCTCGACGTCCTGCAGCCGCAGGCTCAGGGTGACCTTCGTGCCCGCGGCCCAGTACTCCTCGGGGCGGAAGTCGAGCCGCGTGTCGCTGAACCAGTGCCCGACCACCTCCACCTGCGGGTCGGCGGTGACGGTGATGGCCTTCTCGACGGCGGCGCGGTCGGTGACGGCGTGCGTGAAGTTGATCGACACCGGCATGCCGACACCGGACGTCGAGCCCGCCTCGGGGGTGAAGTAGCCGACGAAGGTGGAGCCGGGGGAGCGGGTGGTGAAGGCCGAGGTGTGCGTGGTGCCCGCGCCGGATCCGCCGACCTGCGCCGTGACGGTGTACCGGGTGCCGGAGTACGGGTTGCCCGTGGACGTCCACAGGGTGCGCGCCGCGTTGAGTGTCCCGGCCAGGGTCTTGCCGCTCGCATCGGCGACCTTGACGGAGGCCAGGGTGTCGCCGGTCACCGCCACCGTCACCGGCGTGGTGAAATCGGCCTTGCCCGACCCGTTGGCCGGCGTGACGGTGACGGTCGCCGACGCGGACTTCGTGGCTGCCGCTGCCGCACTCGCACCGGAGGCGCCGGAGGTGCCCGCGGCGCCGGCGCACCCCGCCAGTGACGCGAGCGGGACGACGCCGAGCGCCGCCAGGACCCCGCGCCGGGTCCAGTGCCGGTCCGGGGCCGCTATCGGGGAGGAGCCAGCGGTCTCAGTGGTGCCCACATCACGCCTTTCGTACGTCCGACTACTGCCGTGACAGCGTGCTCCGCGTACATGTGGGCGGTCTGTGAGGGGCCGGTGGCACAGGTGAGATTCTCCTGAAAGTCCCCCCCGCAGGACGGGGCGCCGCCTCCGGTCAGGGGCTGACGGTGCGCTGGTGCGGGATCGGCAGGGCCGCTTCGGACTGCTGCACCGCCACGGTCCGCGTCGGTGCGGGGATCTTGATCCCCTCCGCGCGGTACCGCTGGTGCAGCCGCTTGATGAACTCGTGCTTGATCCGGTACTGGTCACTGAATTCGCCGGCCCGGAGGATCACCGTGAAGTTGATCCGGGAGTCCCCGAACGTGTGGAAGCGGACGGCCGGCTCATGGTCGGGGACGCCGCCTTCGATGTCGCGCATCACGCCCTCCACCACCTCGGTGGTCACCCGCTCCACGTGCTCGAGGTCACTGTCGTATCCGACGCCGACCTGGACGAGCACCGACATCTGCTGTTCCGGCCGGTTGAAGTTGGTCATGTTGGTGCTGGCGAGCCGGTTGTTGGGGATGATCACGAGATTGTTCGACAGCTGCTCCACCACGGTGTTGCGCCAGTTGATGTCGACGACATAGCCCTCCTCCCCGCTGGTCAGCCGGATGTAGTCCCCGGGCTGCACGGTCTTCGAGGCCAGGATGTGCACCCCAGCGAACAGGTTCGCGAGGGTGTCCTGGAGCGCCAGGGCGACCGCGAGACCGCCCACGCCGAGCGCTGTCAGGAGCGGGGCGATGGAGACGCCAAGGGTCTGCAGTACGACGAGGAAGCCCATCGCCAGCACCAGGACGCGGGTGATGTTGACGAAGATGGTGGCCGATCCGGCCACCCCCGACCTGGACTGGGCCAGGCGCTTCACCAGGCCGGTGATCACCCGGGCCGCGGTGAGCGTGGCCACCAGGAGGAGCAGCACGGTCAGCGCACGGTTGACGTTGTGCCCGGCCCGCGAGCTCAGCGGCAGTGCCGCGGCGGCCACGGCCGCCCCGGCGGCGACCGCCGCCCATGGGACCAGGGACCGCAGCGTGTCGACGATGACGTCGTCCCCGCTCCAGCGGGTCCTGCGGGCCCGCTCTCCCAGCCACCGCAGGGCGCCGCGGAGCAGCAGCCCCGCGGCGAGACCGGCTGCCACCGCGATTCCGGCGACGATCAGGTCATGGAGCGTGAGGGCCCGGTTCACCGGCCGTCTCCCGCTGCCGACGACGCCTGGGCGGACGGTATGTGATGTGTCGTCACCTTGTGTCTGCTCGATTCTCGGGTCCGAAACGATCTTTCATCCTGCCGTATGCGATCACCCATGTTATGTCCCATGGGGACATTAGTGTTACGGTCGTCGCATGGGCATCGAGAAGACCGGCCCGGACGGCCGGAGGCAGCGGACACTGCGAAGCCGCGAGGCCATGGTGGCTGCGGCGACCGATCTGCTGTTCGAGCGCGGCCTTGATGGTGTGACCGTCGAGGAGATCGCGGAGCGCGCCGGAGTGACCCGCCGCACCTTCAGCCGGCACTTCCCCGGCAAGGAGGAGGCGATCCTCGGCGAGATCGGCGACAGCGGGCACACGATCAACGACGCGCTCAGGGGCCGTCCCGCGGACGAGGCGCCGCTCATGGCGTACTGGCAGGCGGTCTGCGCATGGCTCGCCGACGAGTTCGGTGGCCACCGCACCACCGACCTGTCGCGCCGCATCGAGCTGTTCCGCAGGATCGACCGGGAGCCCGCGCTCTTCGCCGCCTTCCAGCACCTGCGGATCGACGCGGAAGAGGAGTCCGTACGGATCATCGCCGGCCGGCTCGGCGTCGACCCGGCGGTCGACCCCCGTCCCGCGGTGACCGTCGGCACCGGCGCGGGAACACTCACCGCGGTCCTCCGCGCCTGGGCCCGTGGCGGCGACCCCGACGCCCTCCCCGCTCTCGCGGGAAAGTACTTCGGAGCGCTCACCGGGCTGCTGCCCGGCGGGAGCACCGGACAGCAGCACACGCAACAAAAGCAGCACACGCAGCACCCGTAATTCCAGAAGGTCGTGAAGAACATGAGCACCACCCCTGAGTTCGACGGCAAGGTCGCCCTCGTCACCGGCGCCGCATCCGGCATCGGTCTGGCCATCGCGGAGAAGCTCGCCGCGAGCGGCGCCGCCGTCGTCATCGCGGACTACAACGAGACCGGCGCCAAGGAGACCGCGGACCGCCTCACGGCCTCGGGCGCCCGCGCCGCAGCCGTCGCCGTCGACGTCACCGACGCCGCCTCCGTCGAGGCCGCCGTCCGCTTCACCGTCGAGACGTTCGGCGCACTGCACCTGGCCGTCAACAACGCCGGGATCGGCGGCCCGTCGCGGCCGACCGGCGAGTACGAGATCTCCGACTGGGACCGCGTCGTCGCCACCAACCTCAGCGGCGTCTTCTACTCGCTGCGCCACGAGCTGCCCGCGATCGTCGCCTCCGGCGGCGGCGCCGTCGTCAACATGGCCTCGATCCTCGGCACCAACGGCTTCGCGGGATCGCCCGCGTACGTCGCCGCCAAGCACGGCGTCGTCGGCCTGACGAAGACCGCCGCGCTGGAGTACGCCGCCCAGGGCGTACGGATCAACGCGGTCGGCCCCGGCTTCATCGAGACCCCGCTGCTCGCAGGATCCGACGCCGCCTCCCATGACCACCTCGTCTCGCTGCACCCGCAGGGCCGCCTCGGCCGCGCCGAAGAGGTCGCCGAGCTCACCGTGTTCCTGCTCTCCGAGAAGGCCTCGTTCATCCAGGGCAGCTACCACCTGGTCGACGGCGGCTACTCCGCCCGCTGACCCCGCCGTTCCCCCGCATCCGTACAAGGAGGTACGAAGCATCATGAAGGCTCTGCAATACCGTGAGGTGGGTGCGGCCCCCGAGGTCGTCACCGTCCCCGACCCCGAACCGGGCCCCGGACAGGTCCTGTTGAAGGTGACCGCCGCAGGCGTCTGCCACTCCGACATCGCCGTGATGTCCTGGCCCGCCGAGGCGCTCCCCTTCCCGCTGCCGCTCACCCTCGGCCACGAGGGCGCCGGCACGGTCGCCGCACTCGGCGCGGGCGTCACCGGACTGAACATCGGCGACCCGGTCGCCGTCTACGGCCCCTGGGGCTGCGGCACCTGCGCCAAGTGTGCGGAGGGCAAGGAGAACTACTGCCTGCGCGCCGAAGAGCTCTCCATCCGCCCGCCCGGCCTCGGCGCACCCGGCGCCATCGCCGAGTACATGATCGTGGACAACCCTCGTCACCTGGTGCCGCTGGACGGCCTCGACCCGGTCAAGAGCGTTCCGCTCACGGACGCCGGGCTCACCCCGTACCACGCGATCAAGCGCTCCCTGCCGAAGCTGGTGCCCGGCTCAACCGCCGTCGTCATCGGCACCGGCGGGCTCGGCCACGTGGCCATCCAACTGCTGCGCGCCATGTCCTCCGCGCGGGTCGTCGCACTCGACGTCAGCGAGGAGAAGCTGGCGCTGGCCCGGACGGTCGGCGCGCACGAGACCGTGCTCTCCGACGCGAACGCAGCGGCCAAGGTGCGCGAACTGACCGGCGGACGCGGCGCCGAGGCGGTCTTCGACTTCGTCGGAGCCCCGCCCACCACCGCCACCGGGGGCGCATGTGTCGCGGTCGAGGGCGATGTGACCATCGTCGGCATCGGCGGGGGCACGCTGCCCGTCGGATTCGGTGTGATGCCGTACGAGGTGTCCGTCACCGCCCCCTACTGGGGATCCAGGGCCGAGCTGACCGAGGTGCTCGACCTGGCACGCGCCGGTGCGATCGACGTCCATGTGGAGACGTATTCGCTGGACGAGGCACCGCTCGCGTACGAGAGACTGCACGCGGGGAAGATCAACGGCCGGGCCGTGATCCTGCCCAACGGCTGAGTCCACACAGGGCACAGCCCGCAGTACGCAGCACACCGCAGAGAACCGGGAGAGCGAACCATGTCATTTCGCGCCATCAGGGTCGTCAGCGACGAGGCGGGCCGCCGCGCCGAGACCGTGACCCTCGACGAAAGCGATCTGCACGAGGGCGATGTGACCGTCGCGGTGGACTACTCCACCGTCAACTACAAGGACGGCCTCGCGCTCGCCGACAAGGGCATCGTGCGCACGTACCCGCTGGTCCCCGGCATCGACTTCGCCGGGACCGTCGAGTCGTCCGCGCATGCCCGGTTCGCACCCGGCGACAAGGTGGTCCTCAACGGCTACGGAGTCGGCGAGAGCCACCACGGCGGCTTCTCCCAGAAGGCCAGGGTCAGCGGCGACTGGCTCGTCCCGCTGCCCGCCGGGCTCACCACCCGGCAGGCAGCGGCGATCGGCACCGCCGGGTACACCGCGATGCTCAGCGTGCTCGCCCTGGAGGACGCCGGGGTGACACCGGAGAGCGGCGACATCCTGGTCACCGGCGCGGCGGGCGGCGTCGGCTCGGTGGCCGTCGCGCTCCTCGCGAAGCTCGGGTACCGCGTGCTCGCCTCCACCGGACGCCCCGAGACGTCCGACTATCTGCACGCTCTGGGAGCGGCCGAGATCATCGACCGTACGACCCTCTCCGAGCCGGGCCGCCGCCCGCTCGCCTCCGAGCGCTGGGCGGGGGCCGTCGACTCGGTCGGCAGCCACACCCTGGTCAATGTGCTCGCCGCCACCCGCTACGGCGGCACGGTCACCACCTGCGGCCTGGCCCAGGGGATCGAACTGCCCGGCACCGTACTGCCGTTCATCCTGCGCGGGGTGACCCTGGCAGGCATCGACTCCGTACAGGCTCCGATGGAGCGCCGTATCAGGGCGTACGACCGACTGGCCCGCGATCTCGACCTGGCGAAGCTGGAGTCGATGACCACGGTCGTCGGTCTCGACGAGGTGCCGGCCGTGGCGGACCGCATCCTCGCCGGACAGGTGCGCGGCCGCACGGTGGTGGACGTCAACGCCTGACGGGGGTACTCAGGCCCCCGACACGCCGGACGCCGGCAGTTCGTCGGCGTACGGCGGCTCGGCGCCAGCGCGCGAGCAGGTGACCGCCGCCGCGCGGGCGGCGAAGCCGAGCACCTCGGACCAGCCCTCGTGGCCAAGCGTCTCCAGTGCGCCCGGCGACAGCAGACCGCGCAGGGCGAGCGCGTGCAGCAGCGCCGCGTTCACCGTGTCGCCCGCGCCGATCGTGTCGACGACCTCGACCTTCTCGCCGGGCACCGAGAACTCCTCGCCGCCCCGGGCGAAGACCGTGAGCCCGTCGCCGCCCCGGGTGACGACGACCGCGGCGGGCCCGGCGGCCAGCCACCCCCGGACGTCGTACCCGAGCCAGTCCGCGTCCTCCTCGCTCAGCTTCAGCAGCGAGACATGCGGCAGCCAGCTCTTGAACCGCGCCCGGTAGGCGTCCGCGTCCTGAATCAGTCCGGCCCGGATGTTGGGGTCCAGTGCGATGAAGATCCCGCGCGCCGACTCCCGCCGCATCAGCTGCTCGTACGCACTCGCCCCCGGCTCAAGGACCAGCGAGCAGGTGCCGAACGACAAGGCCCGTGTCCCTGCGGGCAGTTCACCCGGCACCTCGAAGAGCCGGTCCGCGCTGCCCTCGACATAGAAGCTGTACGAGGCCGAACCGCCCGCGTCGACCGAGGCGACGGCCAGCGTGGTGGGCTCGGGGCCGCGCTGCACGAACCCCGTGCCGACCTTCTCCTCCTCCAGCCGCTCCACCAGCGCTCCGCCGAAGCCGTCGGAGGAGATCCGCGAACAGAAGGAGACCTCGGCCCCGAGCCGCCCGAGCGCGATCGCGGTGTTGTACGGACCGCCGCCGCGCGCGGGCAGCAGCGGCGTCAGCACGTCACCGCGGGTCTGCGGCACCAGGTCGATCAGAGCCTCACCGGCGACGACGATCACAGGGTGTTCCTTTCAGAGGTACGGCGGGACGGCCGGAGCCTACGAGTTCCGGCCGCCGCGATCCAGGACGGTCAGACCTTCACGGGCATACGGGCGGGCTCAGGGTCCGATGCGGGCAGGTCCGGGCAGGTCCGGCTCCTCAGTCCAGCAGGTGCCGCGCCCGGAAGCCGAGCAGTCGTTCTGCTGCCGCGAGCTCCACGGGGGCGGCGCGTCCGGGAAGCGGGCGCAGGAGCCGGGTGGTGGGGTGGTAGCGGCGCAGAAGGTCCTCGGTCTCGTACGGGACGAGGGTCTCGGGGGCGCAGAGGTGCACGGAGTGGGCGCCGGGGAGGGTGACGTCGAGCGCCAGGAGGGCGGCCCGGGCCGCGTCCCTGACTTCGAGGTATGTCCACAGGTCCCTTGCGCCGAGGGCCGGTTGGGCGGTGACGCGGGCCGCATGCGCACGCAGCCGTTCGTCGAAGCCGCCGACGAACGGGTAGCGCAGGCAGACCACGCTCATCCCGTGGCGTCGCGCCATCATCCGCGCGGTCAGCTCGTCGGCCTGCTTGGAGAGGCCGTACGCATCCTCCACCTGGGCCGGCATGGCCTCGTCGACCGGTACGTACGCAGGGTGCGGGTCCTCGACGGACGTCCAGGGCAGGCCTGTCACGCCCCACGAACTGGCCAGGGCGACATGCCGGACCCCCGCCCGCCCGGCCTCCTCAAGCACCGTGAAAGTGGCCCGGGTGTTGGACCCGAAGACCTCCAGGGGCGTGTTGCGCTCCGGTGTCGGGATGGCCGCCAGGTGGACGACCGCGTCGGCTCCCTCCAGCGCGGCCCGCACGGACTTCTCCTCGGTGGCGTCCCCCGTGACCACCAGCCGGGCGGAGAGGTCGCCCGGGTCGTCCAGGACAAGGGCGTTCGCCTCGATGCCCTGCTCTGCCAGCAGGGCGAGCACGGCGCGCCCGATCCGGCCGGCCGCCCCGGTGACCATGACTCTGCCGACCATGCCGACTACTCCTGTGCGTAGGCGCGTACGGCGACGATGTGCGCCGACGCGGCCCCGTTGGTCGCCTCCACGACGACCCGCAGCGCGTCCGTCGTCACCTCTTCCGCGAGGGGGTGGGACGTGCGGCGGCGCCGGTTGTCCTTCGTACGGGACAGTGTGTGCCAGGAGCCGTCGGGGCCGCGCGCCTCGATGCGGTAGTCGCGCAGCAGGGTGGGCAGCGTGTCGAACGGGGTCCTGTGGTGGTGCAGATTGATCAGATCCTCGTTGACGTCGTCGTCGGCGATGACCTCGATCCTGTGCAGGGTGACCGGCTCGGGCCAGGCCAGCTCCAGCCAGGCGCCGGAGACCGACGGCTCGGAGACCCATTGGTGCGGTCCCGCGTACGGGCGCAGATATCCGTCGACAGCCCTGGTGGGGGCGAAGGCTGACGTCTCTCCCGTACGAAGGCAGAAGGTGCGGCGCAGCAGACCGGCGTCGGTCCACTCGCGCAGTGGCTGCGGGGCCTCGTCCTGGGGGCGCAGCGGAATGCGGGTGAAGCAGAGGACGCCGGGGGTGGGCCGGTCGGCGGTGTGCAGGGCAAGCGCTTCATTGGCCCGTACGAGAACGAAGGCGTTGCGCGGAGTGGCGGGGGACCATTCCAGACCCGTCTTGACCCACTGGTGCGATCCGGCGGGCACGGGCACGGTGGCGGTGGCGACCAGGCGGCGCGGGACGTAGTTCTGGCCGAGCACGGGGTCGTACAGCTCGATGACGACCTCGGTGTCGTGCTCGGCGTCCAGGAGCAGTTCGATGCCGGTGAGCTGCGGATCGACGGGCAGCACGATGCCCGCGTCGGCGGTCAGTTGCCACGGCTCGTCCGGTGTTTCGACCGCGATGCAGGCCAGGGTGGAGGAGGCTGTGACCCTCGCGCGCGGAGCCAGGTCGGCGGAGTCGTCGCAGGTCAGGCCGATGACCGAGGCGTCCTCGCGCAGCAGCGTCCGCTGCAACGAGGGCACGTCCAGCGCGCGCGGGGTAAGACCCTGCTCCGCGCACAGTGCGGCCGCCGTCCCCGCCGCCTGCCCGATCGTGGCGCAGGTGGCCATCACCCGGGTCGAGCCGAAGGCGACATGGCTCGCGGAGATGTTGCGTCCCGCGAAGAGGAGGTTGGAGGTGTTCACCGAGTACAGGCTGCGGTACGGAATGTGGTAAATCCCGTCCGTGTAACGCTGCTTGGCGCCGTCCTCGGCCGCGTACACGCCCTGCGGCGGATGCAGATCGATGGACCAGCCGCCGAAGGCGACCCGGTCCGCGAACTCGCTCTGGCCGAGGATGTCCCCCTGGTGGAGAACGTAGTCGCCGAGGAAGCGCCGGTACTCGCGCTTGCCGGGCACCGAGCCCACCCACTCCAGGGTCATCGTCTCGGCGTCGAACCCGCCGGAGTTCTTGATGTGGTCCCAGATGCCGTAGATGACCGCCCACAGTTCGTCGCGGATCTCCTCGTTGTCGTGGACCGTGTCGAGCTCGCCGCCGAACTCGATCCACCAGTACGCGCAGCCGTTGTCACCGGCCTTGATGATGCGGCGCTGCGGGATGGAGGTCTTGGAGATGTCCTTCGCGAAGTTCGGCGGCACGTACTTGACCGGCCGCCCGGCGTCCTTCGTATAGAAGAGCAGCGTCGAGCCGAGCGTGATGTCGTCGGCGGCCCCGGGTGCCCACGGCTCTCCGTACTCGGCGTGTGCCTCGCGGCCGATGCGGTGGTGCGCCCCCGCGAGATGGCCGATCAGCCCGTCGCCCGTGCAGTCGAGGAACACCTTGCTCTCGAAGCGGATACGGCGCTCCGAGCCCATTGTCCAGCCGGTGACGGCGGTGATGCGCCGCATGTCGTCCGGACCTTCGGCCTCGACCTCGCGCACATCGGTGTTGAGGTAGAGCGTGAGATTGGGTTCGGCGCGTACGGCGTCCAGCACCACGGTGTCCCAGTAGTACGGGTTCCCGTCCGGGTTGCGGAACTGGTTCTCCACCAGCAGCTCGCCCATGATGCCGCCCTCACGGGCGTGGTGGTTCTTGCCGTGCCCGGTCGCGCCGCACACCCAGACCCGGACTTCGCTGCTCGAATTGCCGCCGAGCACCGGCCTGTTGTTGATCAGCGCGACCGTCCGGCCGAGGCGCGCCGCCGCGATGGCGGCGCAGACCCCGGCCAGGCCGCCGCCGACGACGGTGATGTCGTGTCGTGCGGTTTCGTTCCTCATGGCTTACTTCCAGTCGGGGTTGGCGGCGAGACCGTAGTAGACGCGCGGTGCGCCGTCGAGGGTGAGGGTGACCTTGCCGGCGGCGGCGGTGAGCGTGCTCTCCTGGCCGATGCAGTTCAGTACGGTCACCGTGCCCGCGACCGCGCCGGAGTGTGCGACGACGGCGGTCTTCGTCGTCCAGGTCTCGGTCCAGGGCTCCGGAGAGGCGTACCAGGCGTCGTCGCCGTGGTCGGCGTTGAGGACATAGCCGTCCTTTCGGCTCCACAGGATCGACACCGGACCCCGGTCCGGTGTGGTGAAGAGGAGCCCCTTGACGTCGGGGTCCGCGAAGACGAGCGGGCGGACGAAGGTGGCCCGGTCGAGGACGCGGGCGGCGGTTGCGTACGCGAAGAGCGAGGGCTTGGCGCTGGTGTCGCGGTTCATCAGGCCGGTGTGGTACTCGACGTTGGTGGGGTCCGCCGACTGCGGGTGGCTGATGACCGAGTCGTGCAGCTGGTACCAGTTGACGCCGCGCACCCCCTCGGACTTGGCCAGCGCGAGCGAGAGAAACACGTTCTCGGCGGCGTGCCGGTAGGTGTCGTGCCACCAGGAGTTGGGCTTGGTGGGGGCGTACGCCTCGCTGAGCCAGAGCTCCTTGTTCCCGCCGTACGTGTCGACGAGCTCCCTGGCCTTGCGCACCGCTCCCAGGAAGTTCCAGTACGAACCGGTCGACCCCAGGGTCCACTCCTCCACCGGCGGGGCGTAGTCGGCGGTGAAGTTTCCGCGGCCCGGGTGGATGGCGAAGGCGTCGATGAGGTCCCAGCCGCCCGCGGCGCGGAAGTTCTCGGTCCAGACGTAGTCCATGCCGCCGAGGCCCGCGTTCATGACCTTCATCGTCGATCCTGCGGCGGCCAGCCGGTCGGTGACCTGGCGCAGCCCGTCCCTGACGTACACATCGGCGCCCCGGCCCGACATCCAGGGGGTGTTGACCTCGTTGGCGACCTCGAAGTACGGGGCCTTCGAGTCCAGTGCCTTGGCGACGTTGGTGTCGGCCCAGGCGGCGATCTGTTCGGCGGTGCCGCCGAGGGGGATGCTGCTGAGCTCGACGTTGTGCCCGATGCCGTGGGCGTCGAGGGTCGCGATGTCGATGCCGGGCGCACCGGCGTAGGCGTTACGGACCCGCTTGATGCCCAGCGTCCTCATCAGACCGAGCACCGCGTCCTGGCTCGGCTTCAGCAGCCACGGGTAGTTGGCGATGCCGAACATCGACTCGCCGCCCGCCTGGTACGCGAAGTCCGGCAGGACGGAGAGGTTGGTGCGGGCCAGCGCCTTGTCGCTCCCCGCGACCGCCTCCACCTCGGTGAAGACGATGCCCTGCGACGGGGAGGTGAGAGTGAAGGCGGCGTCCCACGCCGTTCCGGCGGCGACCGTACGGGAGACCGTGCCGCCGGCGATCCGGGTCCCGGCGAAGTCGCGCGCCCACCAGTTCAGGGTCACCGACCGGTCGGCGGGCGCCCCGTTGACCACCTGGGTCTTGAGCGTCATCGTCTGCCCGGCGGCCTTGTAGAGGTTGAAAGGCTGGTCGGTCCAGACCTCCACGCCCAGCGGCCGGCCCTTCGCGAGGGCGCCCGCGCCGCGCGGCCGCATGGTGCCGAGCACGATGTCGGCCTCGGTGACGGCAGTGGTCGTGCCGGTCGACGTACCGGGGGCGTGGACCCACGTGGCGTTGGTGTAGGAGGGGGTGGTGGCGGACAGGCAGGTGAAGGCGGTGGCGTCCGGCCAGGTGTCGGTGTAGACGGCGCCCGCGTTGACTTCGTACGGGATGCCGCCCCGAGCGTCCTTCTCCCAGACGGTCAGCGCTTCGTACGACTCGCTCGCGCCGGTGCCCTGCGCGGTGCGGGCGAACAGGAAGCCGGTCGGCGTCAGCGTGGTGGAGCCTGCGACCTCCCACTTCAGGTGCGCCTTGTGCGCGGTGACGTCGAACGTGCCGGTCACCGTGATGCCGGGGGCGCCGCCGCCCAGGATGTACGTGATCCGCAGCGCGGGGCGTCCGTCGGGCAGCGTGATCTGCGACGGAGTGCCGCCGAAGGTGCGCTGCTGGCCCAGCACACTGTCCTTGATCATGAAGTGGGTGAGCAGCAGACGGTCGGTGCCGGCGGCGTCCTTGAGCAGCACACTCCCGTCTGCCTGGCCGACGAGCGTGATGCCATCGGCGGTGAGGATGACGGGGTCCGCGGCGTGCGCGACACCCGCCGGGAGGAGGGCTGCGCCCGTGGCGACGGCGGTGCCCTGGAGGAATCTGCGGCGTGCGACTGACATGGCAGTGCCTTTCTCTTGTCCCGAAGAGGAAGCTGCAATGAGGGGGCTGGACGTGAGGAAGGGCGTCAGCCCTTGACGCCGGTGAAGCCGAGTCCGGCGACGATGTACTTCTGGCAGACGACGAACACAAGGACCGGCGGAGCGACGGCGAGCACCATCGCGGCGATGAGCTGGTCCTGCGGCGCCTGGGTGGCGAGCTGGGCGAGGGCGACACTGATCGGCTGCTTCTGCGGATCGGTGATCGCGACCAGCGGCCAGATGAAGTCCTTCCAGCTGTGCATGACGGCCAGCAGACTGATCACGGCGAGTACCGGCCGGCTCATGGGCAGCACGATCTTCGTCAGGAGCTGCCAGGTGTTCGCGCCGTCGACCCTGGCGGCGTCGAACAGCTCCTTGGGCAGCGCGTCGAAGAACTGTTTGGCCAGGAGCACGGTGAAGGCGTTGGTACCGGCAGGCAGCCAGAGCGCCCAGTAGGTGTCGCCGAGGTTGAGGTGGAGCAGGGGCACGTCGATCACGGTCATGAAGAGGCTGACCATGTTGACCGAGTACGGCACGAACATCGTGGCCAGGATCGCCCCGTAGATCACCTTCCCGAACTTGGGCCGCAGCACGGACAGGGCGAAGCCCGCCGTCGAGGAGATGAAGAGCTGGACGAACCACGATCCGCCGACCACCAGGAAGGTGTTCATCAGGTAGTGGCCGATGCTCAGATCGGTGTACGCGGTCGAGAAGTTGCCCAGCAGCGGACGGTCCGGCCAGAGGGCGAGGGGGTGGTTGCTCAGCTCGGTGGGCGGGGTGACCGCCCCCTTGATCATCCAGTACAGCGGCCCGATGCCGATGAGCAGCAGCAGGATCAGGGTGAGTCCCTGGACGGAGCGCACGGCGGCCCGTACGCCCGGCCGCTGGCGGTCGTTGACGGAGACGAAGGTGGTCAGCGAGGTCATGTCTTGCTCCAGCTGCGGGTGGCCCGCAGATAGACCGCGGAGAGCAGGGCGAGGGCGAGCACCATCAGGAAGGAGAGCGCGGCGGCCTCGCCGTACTGGCCGTCCTGGAAGGCGTAACGGAAGATCAGCAGCAGCACGGTGAGGGTCGAGTTCTCCGGGCCGCCGCCGGTGAAGACGTACGGCTCGGTGAAGACCTGGACGGTGGAGATGAGCTGCACCAGGAGCAACAGGCCGATGACCGAACGTAGTTGGGGCAGCATGATGTGCCAGATCCGGCGCCAGATCCCGGCGCCGTCGACCTCGGCCGCCTCGTACAGCTCGCCGGGAATGCCGACCATCGCCGCGAGGTAGATCAGTACGGCGCCGCCCATGCCGGCCCAGGTGGCCTCCAGGACCAGCGAGAGCATCGCGGAGTCCGAGGACTCCAGCCAGGTGTACGGGCCGAGGCCGATCGTGCCCAGGGCGCTGTTGAAGAGGCCGCTGCCCGGATCGTAGAACCACTTCCACAGCAGGATCGCGACCACCGGCGGGATGACGACCGGCAGATAGACCAGGAAGCGGTACACCCCGGCGCCGCGCCGGACCGTCGACATGACGGCGGCCAGGATCAACGGGGCGGGGAAGCCGATGAGCAGGCCGAGACCGACGAAGAAGAGGGTGTTGCCGACGGCGGTGGAGAGCAGGGGGTCGTCGAAGAGCGCACGGAAGTTGTCCAGGCCGACCCAGGTGGCGGGCTCGACGAGGTTGGTCTTCTGGAAGCTCATCAGCAGGCTGCGCACGATCGGCCACCAGGCGAAGAGCCCGAAGACGATCAGGGTGGGCACGAGGAAGAGCCAGGCCGTCAGCTGCTTGCGCAGTGCGCCTCCGCGTCTGCGGTCCACGGCCCGTTTCGCGGGCTCCTTGGACACGGCTGCGGTGCGCCGGGGGTGGGTGAGCAGGGTCATGGCCGGCTACTTCTGGGCGGCGGCGAGCTTGGCGTTGACGTCCTTCTCCGCTGCGGCGAGCAGCGAGGGGATGTCCGCGTCGCGCTTGGTCAGCACCGCCTGGACGACCGTGTCGAGCGCCGTGTAGAGCTGCTGGGCCTGGTACGGCGGCTCCGGCTTGAGATCCAGCTTCGACAGGCCGTCGATGTAGGGCTTGAAGTGGTCGAGCTTCACATTGACGTACGGCTTGATCGCGGCGTTGATCTGCGCCTGCCGCGCTGCGTCGAACACCGGCAGGGTCGGCACGCCCACCGCGGACTTGGGGTCGGCGGAGAGGGCCTTGGCCTGCTGGGCGGCCGCGTCGGTGCTGTACTGCGGCTGGGCGTAGGCGAAGGTCAGCCACTTGACGGCGGCCGCGGCGCGCTGGGTGTCGGCGGACTTGGGGACCATGTAGATGTCGCCGCCGGTGAGGGTGGCGTTGCCGCCCGCCTGGGGCAGCGGGGCGACCCCGAAGGCGTCGGTGTTCTCCATGGAGAACTGCATCTTGGCGAGCCGGTAGGTGCCGGGGCTGCCCATGAACATGCCGACCTGCCCGGCCGCGAAGTTCTTGATGACGTCGTTCTGGTTGTTGAGCAGGTTCTTGCCGAGGGAGTCGTCCTTCCAGCGCATGTCCTTGAGCAGGCCGAGTGCCTTCTGGGTCGCCTCACCCGTGAAAGTGGCGGTGTACTTGCCGCCCTGCTGCGTCTGCAGGTCGCCCCCGAACGCGTAACTGAGCATCGTCAGCTGCCAGCCGCCCTGGTTCTCCTTGGACTCCTGGACGAAGCCCGCCTTGCCGGTCTTCTCGCTGATCGCCTTGGCGGCGGCCCGGACCTCGTCCCAGGTGGTGGGCGGCTTGTCGGGGTCGAGACCCGCCTTCTCGAAGAGTTCGCGGTTGTAGACCAGACCCTGCGCGTAAGGGTTCTGCGGTACGCCGTAGACGTCGCCCGCGGAGTCGCTCAGGGGCTTGAGGACCTGCGGGTTGAACTCCTTGAAGTGGTCCCAGGCCTTGAGCTGGCCGGTGATGGGCTGCACCTGCTTCTGCTGGATGAGGCGCTGCGGCTCGGTGAGCGGGACCTTGATGACGTCCTCGACGCTGCCGCCGGCGAGCTTGGCGGAGAAGGTCAGCGGGTCGAAGACGGTGGTCGAACCCTGCACCTTGATGCCCGGGTTGGCCTTCTCGAAGTCGGAGACCTGCTTCTTGAACAGGGCCAGGCCCGGCTTGTCGGTCGCCGGTGGCATGCCCTGGACGCGGAGCACGACATCGCCGTTCGCACCGGATTTGCTGGGCGTGACAGCCGCACAGCCCGAGAGGGCGACGGTGACGGCCACGCAGCCAAGTACGGCCGCACGGCGGGTTATTGGTGACATTTCGACTCCAAGAAGAGCAGGGGGTACCGAGGGAGGGCGGGCCTGAACGTCGTGAGAGGGGTCAGCGGGTGGGTGCGGGACCCGTGGAGGCGCGCGGGACCAGACGGGAGCCGATCTCCACGACCGAGGTCCCGTCACCACTGTTCGCGCGCCCGGCGATCGTTTCGAGGAGCAGATCGCCCGCCTTGGCGGCGATCTCCTCCGGGTCGATCCTGATGGTGGTGAGGCTGGGGGTGGAGACGGAGGCGAGCAGTGTGTCGTCGATGCCGATGACGCTGACGTCGCCAGGGACGCTCACTCCGAGCGAGCTCATCTGGTGCAGTACGCCGAGGGCGACCAGGTCGTTGTGGGCGATGACGGCTGTGGCCCCGTGCGCGGCGACGAGCGTGGCGGCATGCACGCCGGTCTCGAACCGCGGCTCGTAGGGGCCGAGTTCGACGATGGACAGGTCGAGGGCCTCGAACGACTCGTGAATGGACTTGCCGCGGCTGAGCTCGTCACGGGAGGCGTTGATGAAGACGCAGCGCCGGTGTCCGTACGCCCGCAGATGCTCGACCGCCTGGGTGATGCCGGCGGAAAGGGAGATGCGTACCTCCGCGATGCCGGGCACGTGCCGGTTGACGATCACCAGGGGCATCTGGCCCGCGAGTTCGAGCAGCCGGGCCTCGCTGAGCGTGGAGGCCCACAGGATCAGACCGTCGACCCGCTTGGACACGGCCGCGATGGTGGCCAGCTCGTCCGTCTCGTGCTCGTCGCTGTCGGCGACCAGGACGGTGTAGCCCTGGCGCCTGGCCCGGGCCTGGATCGCCTTGACGATCGGCGGGAAGAAGGGGTTGGCGATGTCCGGGATGATCATCCCCAGGGTTCCGGTGGAGCCGCCGCGCAGGCTGCGGGCCGCCGGGTTGGGTGAGTAACCGAGCTTGGCCGCGGCGTCCAGAATGCGCTGCCTGGTTCTCGGCTGCACCTGGTCGGGGGCGGTGAAGGCGCGGGACACCGTCGAGACCGAGACGCCCGAAGCGCTCGCCACCTCCCGGATCGTGACTGCCACGGACCGCCTCCTCGTCGTCGTACACCTGCTGGATGCGGTGGATCCTTGCGAACGTTCCCGGACGTGTCAAGAGTGTTTCAAAAAGGAAAATCCTTTGGTTGCAAGGGGCTTGTGCGGGTCGCACCTGGCTGCCGATGATTCCTTCTCAGCAACATCTCTGAAATTGCGGGAACGTTTTCATAGAGGAGTGGCATGAAGATCACCGGCCTGGAAGTGCTGACCCTCCCCGACCACGGAGACAGCATGATGCTGGTCGTCGTGGACACGGACGAGGGCATCCACGGACTGGGGGAGGTCGGTATCAGGTCCCGTCAGAAGGCGGTGGCGGGCGGGCTCGAACACCTTGCGGAGCTGATCGTGGGAGAGGACCCGCGGCGCATCGAACACCTCTGGCAGGTGATGTTCCGGCGCGGCTTCTTCCCCGCGGACCGCATCCTCGGATCCGCCATCGCCGCGGTGGACGTAGCGCTGTGGGACATCCGCGGCAAGGCGCTGGACGTGCCGGTGCACGAACTTCTCGGCGGCCGGGTGCGCGACCACGTCCCCGCGTATGTGCATGTCGGTGATGGTTACCACGACCGCGAGGGGTTCCTGGACCGCTGCCGCGAACTGGTCGCCGATGGCTGGAGCCATCTGCGCTTCGCCGCACCGCACGATGCCGACGACGTGCTGGACGCTCGCCGTTGTCTGCGTGACTCGGTCGCGCTCTTCCACCAGGTGCGTGAGACCGTCGGGGACGAGGTGGAGCTCATCCTCGATGTGCACACCCGGCTCGACCCGCCCGAGGCGCTGACGCTCTGCCGCGAAATCGAGGCGGCGCGACCGTACTTCGTCGAGGATCCGCTGCGCTGCGAGAACCCGGAGAGCTACCGGATGCTGCGGGCACGCACGGGTGTACCGCTGGCGGCGGGTGAACAGTACGGATCCAAATGGGAGTTCAGGACCCTCATCGAGGGCGACCTCATCGACTACGCCCGCGTGGACATCGGCGTCGCCGCCGGGCTCACCGAGGCGAAGAAGATCGCGGCGATGGCGGAGACCCACCACATCAAGCTCGCCACCCACAATCCCCTCGGCCCCGTCACCGCGGCCTCCTCGCTGCAACTCAATCTCGCCTGCCCCAACGTGGCGGTACAGGAGCACCAGACCGACCCCGAGCCGGCCATCGCCGCCCTCTTCACCCAGCGGCCCACCGTCGTGCCCGGGCGCATCGAGTACAGCGACCTGCCCGGCATCGGCGTCGTCATCGACCGTGAGGAGGCGCGCAAGTACCAGGCCACCGCGGCCGAACGGCCCCACCTGCGTACGGCGGACGGTGCCTTCACCAACTGGTAGAACCGGTTCGCGTGGCAGAGCGAACAGCACCGGACCGCACCGCGCGCGGTGAGCCGCCCAGTTCGCGGCGGCACGCCTTGTTGAACGCCTGGAGGTCGGGAATGCCCACGGCCGCCGCCACGGCCGGGATGGCCAGCGTCGAGGCGCGCAGCAGATGGCCGGCCCGCTCCAGGCGCCGCCGCCGGATGTAGGCGACGACGGTGAGACCGGTCTCGGCCCGGAAGAGCCGGGTGAGGTGGTTGTGGGAGAGCCCGGCCGCACGGGCGATGTCCGGCACGGTCAGCGGGCCGGCGAGTCCGGCCTCGACATGGGCCATGGCGGTGGCGACTGCCGGGGCGGGGCCCTCGGCGCGGCCGGGCGAGCTCAGTTCCACGATCTGCCAGAGCGCCGACCAGAGCGCGGCGGCCGCTTTCGCTGGCGAGCCGGGCATCGCCGTGACGCCCTGCCGCAACAGGGTGGAGAGCACCGGTGCTTCGGTGCCCGCGTCCTGCATCACCGGCACGGTGTGCGCCGTGCCGACGCCCGGCAGGCGGAAGTGCGCGTAGAGATGCTCGGACCTGCCCCGGTAGCGGTAGTGGACTTCGGTGCCGGGCGGGATCAGGCTGACGCGCCCCGGTCTGATGGGGTGGACCGAGGCGCCGAGGGCGAGCTCGCCCTCGTACCCGTACAGGTGCACCTGCCAGAGCCCGGACAGCCGGAAGACGTCGTGCGGACTCGTGACCCCGTGCACCCCGATGCCGATGTCGGCCACGCGGGGCGGCTCGTCGAGGGAAAGCGCCACTCGGTCCATGGTGAGAAATTACCAGTAGTCGATGATTGCAGGCCACGACAGAAAGCGCGTGGAAATCTACGGTTGCCCCATGACAACCAGCACCGAGCCGCTGACCTCGGTCCAGATGGCGCGCTTCGTCGCTCACGGATATCTGCGGATGGACGCGGTCGTCCCGCAGGCGATGAACGACAGGGCGATCGAGGTCCTCGACGCCGGAATCCCCGAGGTGCCCTACGGCACACCGCTCGACCAGGCCTTCCCCGAGGGGTCGTTCGCCCGCGAGCTCGTCCGGCTTCCCGTGGTCGCGGGGGCTTTGGCCAGCCTGGTCGGGCCCGGCCCGACCGTCGACCACCACGCCGTGCATATCCGCGAGGCCGAGAACGGCACCGCGCAGCCGCTGCACGGCGACGCGATCATCGACGTACGGCCCGATGCCTTCGACGTACAGCTCATGTACTACCCGCACGAGGTGACCGCCGACATGGGCGGCACCCTGAGCGTGCCGGGCAGTCATCTGCGCCGTACCAACGAGAGCGACACCGGCCGCTACCAGAACCTGCGCGGCCAGACCCGGCTGACCTGCCCGGCCGGCACGGTGGTGCTTCTGCACCACGGGCTCTGGCACGGGGGCCGCCGCAACGACAGCTCCGTACGCCGCTATATGTTCAAGATCCGCTTCAATCCGACCGTGCCACAGGTCCGCCTCTGGGACACCGGCGACCTCGCCGATCCGGCGGTCGCCGCCGAACTGCGCACCCAGTTCCCCTGGTACGAGCACGCCACCGGGCGGCTCGAGATCCACAACCGCATCCTTCTGTGGCGCGCGCTCACCGGCGACGCGACCTTCGACATCGACCACTGGACGACCAGGGTGGCCAACCGCCCGGCCGTCGGGAGCGACGCATGAGCACGAGACAGCAGGTCCTGGTCCTGTATCTGGCCACCTCGGCCCTGGACGCGGAGGTGGTGGGCTGGTCGCGTTACGACGGCACCGGCCTGACCCGCCCGGCCACCGGTGACAGCGACGAGCCGCCGTATGCGACCGGGGTGGCCGCCCTGGAGGACGGCTGGCGGCTCTTCCAGGCCTCCCAGCTGATACCGCCGCAGCCGGGCCACGAATACGACACGTCCTTCCTCAAGCACGAGTTCTTCTTCGAGAAGCTCACAGCAGTCTGAGGGAGTCCGCGCAGATGCCCACGCGGACGGTCTGGCCCCAGGTGAGCTGCAGTGCGTCGGTCTCGATCCCGTCGCCGAAGGCGATCAGCCGGTCGGACTCGACGGTCAGCCGCAGCTGGTCCGTCCGCGTGAGCAGCCCTTCCACGTACGAGGTTCCGGTGACGGGGGAGGGCCAGGCCTCCCGTACGAACCAGAGCAGCCGGGGATCGGTGGGGGCGGGCAGCGGCAGGGAGCTGGCGCGCTGCTGCCATAGGGAGCGCAGCCAGCCCGTCGCGCCGGTCCCGGTGCCGACCAGGACGCCCGAGGAGGCCTGGGGTTCGGCGGGGGCCGTGCCGTCGTCGGGGCCGAGGCGGTAGCGGGCGGTCTGGTGTCCCGGCGGGCCGAGGTAGATCTCGTTCAGGGCGAGCAGCCGCTGGGTGTCGTCGGCGACCGCCTCCACCATGGTGAGTTCATCGGCGGCCGCCCCGGGGGAGACCGCGGAGGCGAGCAGCTTCGCGGTGTCGATGGGGCTGTGCCGCACCAGGACGCCGGGGTTGCGGCCCGGGTCCGTGTCGATGCCCACGACCGGCTGCCCCGACAGGTACTTGGCCGCGTTGGCGACGAGACCGTCCTGGCCGACGACGACCACCACGTCCTCGGGGCCGAAGAGGAACCGGTCGAGGTCCGCCCGCTCCACGGTCGTCTGCCGCCACTGCAGCGGTACGGCCGAGGCCACCTGGGCGAGGGCCCGCCGCGTGCGGTGATGCCGCTCCGCCACCTCGTCGATCGACCTGCCACGGCCGCCGAGGAAGAACGCGGCCTGACCGTGGGTCCCGTGCCGCGCGAGCAACTCCTCGTACTCCGTGATGCGGTGGACCAGCACCGCGCGCGGGGCCAGGCTCATGACGTGCCGTCGCCGGGACGGGCGAGCTTGGCGAGCAGGCCGGTCAGGACGTCGGGGGAGAGGGTGAGGCTGTCGATCCGGGGGAGATTCTCGGCGAGACGCCCGGCGGCCAGCGCGTGGAGCGTTGCGGTGTCCGCGTCGCCGTGCACCCGCAGCCAGGCGGCCTGCGCCTGGGCACGCGCCTCTCCGACCTCGCGGGCGGCCTCGGCCTCGGCGCGGGCGAGCCGTACGGTACGTGCCGCCTCGGCTTCGGCACGTACCCCGTCGGCCGCCGCGTTCTCCTCGGCCTCGCGGCGGGCGTTGATGCCGTTCTGGTCGACCAACTGCTCTTCCTGGCGCGCCAGTTCAATCTTGCTGGCGAGTTCGTTCTCGGCGATGGTGCGCTCGCGCTGCACGGCCACGGCCCGCCGTTCGTACGTCGCCCGGTCCGCCTCCTGCTGGATCTGCTCCCGCGCGGGGGTACGGAGCGCACGCTCCACCTCCGCCTCGGGCCGCACCGCGACGACCCGTACGGCCACCACTTCGATGCCGGTGGCGGGCAGTCTGGGCTCGGCCGTGAGTCCGGAGGTGATCCGGTCCCGTACGGCTGATACCCCGTCAACCAGCGCCGAGGCGAGGGAAGTCCGGGCCAGAACATCGAGCGCGTGCTGCTGCGCGGTCTCGGTGAGCAGGGTGGCGAGCTGTTCCAGCGGTGCGCCGCGCCAGGCGCCGGTGTCGGGGTCGACGGAGAAGTCGAGGCGGGCGGCGGCGGTGGCCGGTTCGCTGATCCGGTAGGTCACGGTGGCCTGCAGGGTGACGTCCTGGAAGTCCGAGGTGCGGGCGTGGAACGCCATTGCCAACTCGCGGTCGTTGACCGGTACTTCGGAGAGTGCGGCGGTCAGCGGACGGAACCAGAAGCTCAGCCCGGTGCCGTCGTGGGCGAGCTGCCCCTGCTTGTGGTGGCGGATGTGGGAGGTGGGTGCGGAGCGGAGGTGGCGCCAGCCGAGGCGCCGGGTGATGTCTGCCATGGGAGGACCCTTCTCTTTTCGTCACCAAGACGATATTGGGTGGCGTCGATCTCGTCAAGGTGACGAAAAGGGAAGAGCGGTGGCCCGGGAGGACGGGCGGTCCTTCTATGTGTGCGGCCGGTGGCCCTTCTCCTGCTTCGGGAACGTCTGCTCGGCACCCGGAAGTGTGGGCTTCGGCAGTGTGGCCACGTCCTCCTTGGCCTGCGCAAGCTGCTCCGCCGTGTTGTGCGGCAGGCGCGGCGGGCGCGGACGGCTGTGGGAAAAGCGGAACGCGGACGTCAGATCACCGAAGGTGCGGCGGCGCCACTCGGTGACATTGGGCTCCTCGACGCCGGTGAAGCGCTCCAGGAACTGCAGCGACGAAGTGTGGTCGAACGCCTCGCTCGCCACCCAGCCGCCCACCGTCCAGGGCGAGATGATGATGGCCGGAACCCGGAATCCGCCGCCGATGGGCAGCCCCTGGACGAACTCGTCCGTCGTGCCGGCCTTCGGGGTGGGCGGGGGCACGTGGTCGAACAGGCCGTCGTTCTCGTCGTAGTTGAGGATGAAGGCCGTCTTCGCCCAGACCTTGGGGTTGGACGCGATGGCCTCGATCTTCTGGGCGACGAAGTCCGCCCCGGCCGCCGGGAGGTAGTCCGGGTGCTCGGACTGGAAGCTCGTCGGCATGATCCAGGAGACGGTCGGCAGGCGGTCGTTGCGGGCGTCGTCCTCGAAGGTGCCCTCGGGCTGCCGGCGCATCCCGCGCTCGTAGAGCTCGCCGCCCGGCTTGGCGTCCTTGAAGGTCTGGAACTGCTCCAGCATGTTGGTGCCGTAGTTGTCCTCCTGCTGGTACACCTTCCAGCTGACGCCCGCGGCCTGCAGTCGCTCGGCGTAGGTCGTCCACTGGTACGGCTTGGGCGCCTTGTTGCTGAGGACCGGACCCCCCTTGGTGCCGCCCGGGTCCACGGTGCCCGTCATCCAGTACAGGCGGTTCGGCCACGTCGGCCCGAAGACGGACGAGTAGTAGTTGTCGCAGATGGTGAAGGTCTCCGCGAGGGCGAACTGGAACGGTATGTCCTTGCGGGTGTAATACCCCATCACATAAGGGCCGTTGACGCCGTCCGCCTTGCGGTGCGCAGGCAGCCATTGGTCCATCTTGCCGCCGTTCCATGCCTCGTGCTGCACGGACCAGGCGTGGCTGGTGGAGGGGATGGCCTGAGCGCTGGAGCTGTGCGTGTCCAGGTGGAACGGGAGCATGTAGCCGTCGGGGTTCACCGCGTCGGGCTGGTAGAACACCGACCGGCCGTCCGCGAGTTTCAGCGCGTCCGGGTCGCGGAAGCCGCGTACCCCGGAGAGCGTGCCGAAGTAGTGGTCGAACGAACGGTTCTCCTGCATCAGCATGACGACGTGCTCGATGTCGCGCAGCGAACCGTGGCGCGGCGGCCCTGCCGCGACGGCCTTCTGCACGCTGGGCGGCAGAAGGTTGAATGCCGCGGCGCCACCGACCGCCCCGGCAGCGGATCCGAGCAGTCTGCGGCGTGTCAACTCAGCCATGAACATCCCTTCCAGAACCGTGTGTGGGGCACTTGTCGTGACCCCGTCGGAACTCTTCCGGGAGCGTGGAGAGGGGGGAAAGGGGGAGCCGATGAACAGGCGGACAATGCGTGGCAAGGGCATGGTCAAGTGCGGGCCGCGCACTTCTTTGCCGTTCCTGTACGGGCGAGGGATTGACATGCCCTGTCCGGCCGGGCCTCCACGGCCCGGGCCGCCGGCCCCGCCCGCCAGGTCCGGCGCCTCCCCGCGTCGGGCTTCAGCCCTCGGCCACCCCCAGTTCGGCCAGCAGATCCCCGCGCAGCCGCGCGAAGTCCGGGTCCGTGCGCCGGCGTCCCTCCGGCAGGTCCACCGTCCTGGGCGGGCCGATCCTGCCGTCGGTCAGTACGAGCACCCGGTCGGCGAGCAGAATCGCCTCGTCCACGTCATGGGTGACCAGCAGGACCGCCGGGCGGTGCACCGCACACAGCTCACGCAGCAGTGCGTGCATCCGCAGCCGCGTCAGGGCGTCCAGCGCGCCGAACGGCTCATCCAGCAAAAGCAGTTCGGGCTCGCGTACGAGCGCCCGGGCGAGGGCGGCGCGCTGCGCCTCGCCGCCCGAGAGTGTGCCGGGCCAGGCGCGTTCGTGGTCCGTGAGACCGACTTCGGCGAGCGCTGCCCTGCCCCGATCGCGCGCACCCTGCCGGGGCAGCCCGAGAATGACGTTCTCCAGGACCCGCTTCCAGGGCTGCAGCCGGTGGTCCTGGAAGACCACGGCCCTGCGCCGCGGCACGAGCAGCCGGCCGCCGGTCTCCGGGTCGAGTCCCGCCATCGCACGCAGCAGCGTCGACTTGCCGGAACCGCTGCGCCCGAGCAGGGCGACGAACTCGCCCCGGAAGATGTCGAGATCGATCCCGGAGAGGACTTCGCGGCCCGCGAAGGTGCGGGTCACTTTCCGTGCGGACACCGCCAGTTCGGCCGTCGCCGTATGCGCTGCCGTGTCCTTGTCCGTGTCTGACGCCGTCGTCATCAGGCACCTCCTTCGAATCCGTGCCGCCACGACAGCAGCCGTCGCTCCAGGAGCCGTACGAGCGCATCCGCCCCGAGCCCGAGCAGGCCGTAGATCAGCAGACCGAGCACGATGATGTCCGTCCGGTACCAGCTCTGCGCCTGGTTCATCAGGTAGCCGATGCCGTTGGTGGCGTTGAGCTGCTCAGCGATGATCATGATGAGCCAGGCGCCGGTGAGCGCGAACCGCAGCCCGACCAGGAAGCCCGGCACCGCGCCGGGCAGGATCACATGGCGTACGAGACCGAGCCGGCCGAGTCCCGCCGTGCGGCCCGACTCCACGAGCCGGTGGTCGACTCCGCGGATCGCCGAGTAGGTGTTCACGTACACCGGGAACGCGGTGCCGAAGGCGACCAGGGCGATCTTCGGGGTCTCGCCGACCCCGAACCAGATGATGACCAGGGGCAGCAGGCCCAGTACCGGCAGTGCGCGCAGTACCTGCATGGTCGAGTCGAGGAGCTCGTCGCCGAGCCGGAACAGACCGGCGACCACCGCGATGACCAGTCCCGCGCTGACGCCCAGCGCAAGACCGGAGGCGACGCGGGTGAGCGAGGCCAGCAGATGGTCCGTCAGTTCGCCGGTACGGGTGAGCTCCCAGCCCGCGGAGAACACCGCGCTGGGCGGGGCGAGCACCCGCTCGCCCACGACGCCGAACGTGCCGAGCAGCTGCCAGACAAGGACGAGCAGCAGCGGCCCCGCCAGCCGGCGCACCGGGCGGGGGAGGGGGATCAGGGTACGCCGCGGCTTGTTCAGCGCCACGGCGTCGACCAGTGCGCTCCCGGGCCCGGGGCCGGGAGGGCGCGCGGCGCCGCCGTCCCCCGTGAGGGACGACGGCGCCACGGCCTGGGCCAGTGCGTCAGGCACCGACGACCACCTGGTGATCGGCGGTGAAGGGCTTGCCCGACAGCAGCTCCGATTCCGTTCCGTCGGGCCCGACAGGGATCTCGCCGATCAGGGTGACCCGGTGCAGCGTGCGCTGTACGTCGAGGTGCTCGATGTCGCGCGGGGCCAGGTGCGCGGTGGCGCGGTTGTCCCAGAACGCGACGCTGCCCGGCTCCCAGCGGAAGCGGACCGTGTACTCGGGGCGCGTGATCTCCCCGTACAGCAGATCCAGGACGGCCTTGCTCTCGCGGGCCGAGACGCCCACGATGTGACTGGTGAACCCGGGGTTGACGAACAGGGCGCGCTCGCCGGTGCGCGGGTGGACGCGGACCACCGGGTGGACGGCGACCAGCAGATTGTCGTTGATGCGCTTGGCGTACTCGCTGTTGCCTTCGGTCTTCTCCGAGCCGCCGTAACGGTGTTCGGCGCGGAGCGTGTCGACGAAGGCGCGTACCGGCTCGGAGAGACCCTCGTACGCCGCCACCAGGTTGGTCCAGGAGGTGTCGCCGCCGAACTCGGGGACGGTCTCGGCGCGCAGGATGGACCCGGCGGGCGGGTTGACGGCGGCCGTCACATCGGTGTGCCAGCCGGAGAAGTAGCTGTACTGGCGCTTCTTGACGGCATCGCGGAAGCCCTTGCCGTACCGCTCCTCGTACCGTCGCGGGTCGATCGTGAAGATCTCCGGGTGGTCGGCCGGCGGGGCGTCGTCGTGCGGGTGGGCGTAGGTGAGGTCGCCGAACTGCCGGGCGAAGGCGATCTGCGAGGAGTGGTCGAGCTCCTGGCCGCGGAAGAAGACGACCTTCCAGCGGTCGAGCGCCTGCTGGATGGTGGCGAAGTCGTCCGCGGAGAGCGGCTTGGAGAGGTCGACGCCGGAGATGTCGGCGCCGGTGTGGCCGGATGCGGGGCGGGCGGATGCGGTCATGAGGAGGAACCCTTCTGTACGGTGCGGGCGTTGAAATCCCTGGATACGGATGGATCGAACTGCCCGGAGAGGTCGACCTTTCCGGGCAGTTGGCCGTTGGCGGTGAAGAGATCGGCCTGCTTCTGCTGGGCCTGGATCACCGCGTCGTCCACGGGGACGTAGGAAGTGCGGCCGACGGCCTCGAACACCTGCCGGCCGAGCGCGGGAGTCTGCTTGCGGATCTTGACGTAGTACGCCTGGACCCAGGCGTCCCGATGGCCGGCGATCCACGTGTTCGCCGTCGACAGACGCTGGGCGAAGTCGAGGAGCGCCTTGCGTTTGGCCGGGTCGGCGAGGGCCTTGTCGGTCGCGATCCGGAAGGCATAACCGGGCGTCACCGTACGGCCGTTGATGACCTGGACGGCGTCCGGGTGAGCCTGGAGGTACTTGGCGCGGGTCTCCTCGCTGACGGTCGCGGCGTCGACCGTCCCCGACTCCAGTACGTTCCCGACGTTCTGCAGTGGTACGTCGACGGGCGTGATGTCCTTCTGCTTCAGCCCGGCCTTGTCGAGCACGCGCAGCAGGAATCCGTGGTTGGCGGTGTTCTTGGAGAAGGCGATCTTCTTGCCCTTGAGGTCGCCGATCGAGGTGATGCCGCTGCCGGCGCGGGCGACGAGGGTGTAGCCGGGGCCGACCGTCCGGGTCACCGAGACGACCTTCGCCGGGATGCCGCTGGCCTGCGCGAGTACGGCGGGGGTGTCGCCCAGCACGCCGAAGTCGATCACACCGGCCTGCAGCCCCTGGTTCACCAGCGGGCCGCTGTCGAACTGGCTGATCTTCACGTCGTACGGAAGGTTCTTGAGCTGTCCGTAGACCTTGAGCGTGGTGAGCAGACTCTGCCCCTGGTCGCCGATGCGCAGGGTCACCTTGCCGCCGCCCGTCCCTTCGGCGGCACTGGACTCACCGCCGCAGGCGGCGGCGAAGGGCAGCAGTGCGAGGGCGAGGGCGGTGGCGAGCAATCGGTGGCGCGCAGCGGAAAATGTCATGGCAGAGCTCAGCTCCAGGGGAGGGCGGCAGGGGTGAACGGACCCACAGAAAAGGGCCGTTGGGAGAACTGGAGAAACTGGGAGAAACTGAGGAGTGTGCGCGTGTCAGCGCACGGCGCTGCGACGACAGCCGAGACCGGCGAAGTGATGGGCGCGGAAGGCGTTGACCGTCTCCCGCCCGGCGGCGTCCCGCGCCGCGGCCCTCACTGTTGCGTCCATGCCCTGATTCTCGACCAGCGGGCAGGCCCCCGGCAATGATTGGCGACGGCGTGGAACAAACCCCCGCGCCGCCCTCATGCGGAGCGTGCGGTACGCAGGTCCATGGGCCTGCGGTAGACCGCGTCCAGGACCACCGCCCCGGCGGCGACCCCGAGCACCTGGCTGCCGAACGGGGTCGGAACGACGGCCCGTTCCGGGTCGGTGCACAGATGGGAGTGCGCGGCGATCTCCTCGTACAGGTCGGGGAGCAGCTCCGGCAGATGGATGGCGGTCGTGTCGGTGAGCACCAGCACTTCGGGGTTGATGACGTCGAGCAGGAGGGCGCAGGCGCGTCCTGTCGTACGGAGCCGCTCGCGCAGGATGCGCAGCGCCGCCGGGTCGCCGTCCCCGGCCCGCTGCAGCAGCAGCGGGAACCGGGGGGCCGGGATGATCCCGGCCTCGAACGCCCGCCCGGCGACAGCGCGGTCGGAGACCGCGTCCTGCAGACAGCCGCGCCGTCCGCAGCCGCACCTCAACTCCGGGTCCCCGAGCGGCAGATGGGCCACATCACCGGCCCCTGACCTCCGGCCGCGCAGCACCGACCCGCCGGTGGCGATCGCCGCGTCCACCACATTGGCGACGAAGAGCTGCACCATCTCGGTGCGGCGCGATGCCGCCCCGAACAGCAGCTCGGCCTGCGCCAGCGCCCGTGCGTGGCCGTCGACATGGACCGGGAGCCGGGTCCCGGCCGCGAGGGTCTCCCGTACGGGAATGTCCCGCCAGCCCAGCGGGTCGTGCTCGACGACGACGCCCTGGGCGCTGTCCACCCAGCCGCCCGTCACCACCCCGATGCCGAGGACCGAGCGCCCGGCTGCCCGGCGTGCCAGGAAGGCGGGCAGGTGGTGCAGGATCTGTCCGAGCACACCGGGGGCGTCGCCGCTGTGCGGGATCCGCTGGAAGGCGGTGACCCGGCCGAGCAGGTCGACGACCGCGAACGTGGTGTGGGTGAGCGCGATGTGCACCCCGCAGACCACATGGTGGGCCGGATCGATGCCGACGGGGATCTGCGGACGGCCCGCGCGCGGCGGCCCGGCGGGCGGGGCGAGTTCGTGCAGCAGGCCGAGTCCGATGAGATCCGCGGTGTGCCGTGAGACGGCGGCCGGGCTGAGGCCGGTGGTCCGTGAGAGCGCCGTACGGGCGAGCGGGCCCTCGCGCAGCACCGTACGCAGGACGGCGGAAGGGCCGGTGCCATCGGCCCGGCCGGGGGGTTCCAAGGGTGCGGGCAGGGCGCGAAGGAGGGGCGGCGGCAGCGGAGCGGTGCTCGTGGCGGGCGGCATGGGGTGATGCTGGCAATCCGGACAAGGGACGGTCAACGGCGGGGAGTTAAGGCTGTGTGCCATTCCTGCGAAGTGGGACCCGGGAACTCCCTTTTACCGTTCCGGTACAGGCAGGTCGTTGACATGTACTGACCGAGAGGTGAATCGTGATGCTCGAAATCCCAGTGTTCCAAGCAACTTTGAGCAAGTCTCGCCCACTCTGCTGTGCGGTACGAACGGAGAACACTCCTTGCGGATCTTCCGAAACCGGCTCATCCCCAGAAGCCGGCGCATCTTCAGAAACCGGCCCGGTCGGCCGGCGACCGCCGCCGGGGCGGCGGCCGTCCTCGCCCTCACCCTCCTGACCGTCCCGGCCTCCTCGGCCCAGGCGGCGACCCCGCCCTCGGGCGTCCTGGACAGTGCGAGCAAGAGCGTCAGCTGGAAGAGCCCGGTCTATCCCCAGGGCACCGTCGGCTCGCCGGACAAGTGTCCCGCCGCCGCGGACGACCCGGACAACGCAGTCTGCGACCGCTTCGACCTGACGGTGAATCCGCCGGCCGGGCAGTGGGACGACAACCCCGAGGGCGGTGTCCCCGTCTCCATCCAGTGGGAGACGCCCACCGACGACTTCGACATGTACATCTACGACTCGGCGGGAAAGAAGGTCGCCGAGAGCGCGGGCACGGCCGATCCCGAGGCCACGGTCATCCCGAAGGCGTCCGGGACGTACCACGTGGTCGTCGTCCCCTACGACGTCCACAACAACTCCTTCACCGGCAAGGCCTACCTCCCCGAGGCCACCGACGCGGGCAACCTCACCGGCTTCAGCGGCTCGCACGGTACGTACGAGATCGCGGCCGGCGCCCTCAAGGCGCGCGCCGACTTCCTCGCCGACGACGCGCTGCGCCTGCAGGCCTCCCCGGACGGCGTCCTCGCCGACCCGCCCGGCAGCCACATGATCCGGACGCAGCCCGCGGCCCAGCGGCACACGAGCTCCTTCGACGCGGGCACCTACTACGGCATCCGCTCCAAGGACACCGTGCTGCGCGTCTACAAGAAGCCGCTGCGCTTCGGCCTCTACAAGGCCGACAACCGCACGCCCGTCTGGCAGGAGGACGCGCCCCTGCGCTGGACGTCGGGCGGGATGCGCCAGAGCCTGGGCCGAGGTGCCACCGAGCAGTTCTTCGGCGGCGGTGAGCAGAACGGTTCGTTCTCCCACCGCGACCAGGTCATGAACGTCGGCAACAACACCAACTGGAACGAGGGCGGCTTCAACAACTCCCAGCCGTTCTACCTCTCCACGGCCGGCTACGGGGTCTTCCGCAACACCATGACCCCCGGCGTCTACGACTTCGGGCCGCACGTCCGCACCGGCCAGCAGGAACGCCGCCTGGACGCGTACTACTTCACCGGTGACACGAAGAAGGTCATCGGCAAGTACACCTCGCTGGTCGGCAAGCCCTTCATGCCGCCGGTGTACGGCCTGGAGCCCGGCGACTCCGACTGCTACCTCCACAACGCCAACCGCGGCGAGCGCCACACCCTGGACGCGCTGAAGGTCTCCGACGGCTACGTCCAGAACCAGATGCCGCTCGGCTGGATGCTCGTCAACGACGGCTACGGCTGCGGCTACGAGAACCTCCCCGAGACCGGCGCGGGCCTGAACAAGAACAACGCCCAGCTCGGCCTCTGGACCCAGGACGGACTGCCCAACCAGGCCGACGAGGCCAAGGCGGGCGTCCGGGTACGCAAGCTCGACGTCGCCTGGGTCGGCGGCGGCTACGGCATGGCGCTCGACGCCTGCGACGAGGCCAAGGCCGGCATCGAGGACAACAGCGACGCCCGCGGCTTCGTCTGGATGCCCGTCTCCTGGGCGGGCGCCCAGCGCTGCAGCGTGCTGTGGAGCGGCGACCAGTCCCTGTCGTGGGACTACATCCGCTGGCAGATCCCGACGTACGCGGGGGCGACCCTCTCGGGCATCGCGTACAACACCGGTGACGTCGGCTCCATCTACCGCCACGACGCCAAGATGTACGCCCGTGACCTGCAGTGGAAGGCTTTCCTCCCGACCATCATGACGATGGACGGCTGGTCGAGCGACATCACCACCAAGAAGCCCATCGACCAGCAGCCCTGGCTGGACGGGGAGCCGTACACCTCCATCAACCGCAAGTACCTGCAGCTCAAGGAGCGGCTGCTGCCGTACATGTACACGCTCTCCAAGGACGCCACGAAGACCGGCGTCGGCGCGGTGCGGCCGCTCTCCCTGGAGTACCCGGACGACCCGGCGACGCTCGGCGCCGACGCCAAGTACGAGTTCATGTCGGGCCCGGACTTCCTGGTCGCGCCGGTCTACAGCGACACCAGCGTCCGCAACGGCATCTACCTGCCCAAGGGCACCTGGACCGACTACTGGACGGGCAAGACGTACCAGGGCCCGACGACCGTCGACAACTACGCGGCGCCCCTGGACACGCTCCCGCTGTTCGTGAAGAGCGGCGCGATCGTGCCGATGTGGCCCAAGGGCACGACATCCTGGCAGACCCGCGACAAGGGCGAGCTCGACTACGACATCTACCCGCAGGGCACCACCAAGTACACGCTGTACGAGGACGACGGCGTGACGCGCAAGTACGCGAAGGGCTCCTCGGCCACCCAGCAGGTCGAGGTGCGCGCACCCGGCCACGGCAGGGCGACCGTCATCAAGGTCGGTGCGAGCGTGGGCCGTTACGACGGCAAGGCGGCCTCGCGCTCGTACGGCTTCACGGTGCACGCCAAGACCGCACCGAAGCAGGTCGTGGCGGCGGGCGGCAAGCTGCCGCACCTCGCGGACGCGAAGGCGTTCGATGCGGCTGCCTCCGGCTGGTACACCGACCCCGCGACCGGAGTGACACACATCAGGACGCGGTCCCTCTCCACGGACCACGGCTTCTCGGTCGAACTGCGATAACCGCACCTCAGCTGGGGGTCGCCTCCGGGCGGCCCCCAGGCCCTGTCCGGCGGATCATGCCGCGGTCGCGCCGGTCTGGTGCGCACTCCCCCAAGCTCTTAAGGAGCAGGGGGGACCCCCTCCGGCGTTGTCGTCAGTTGCCAACTTCCCCAAGCTCTCGGCTTCTTCCCCAAGCTCTCAACTTCGTTCGAGCAGGGGAGGCCCCATTGAGCAGGGGAGGCCCCATTCGCGTTGTCGCCCTCCTCCGCCTTGCAGCTGCGCTCGGCATCCGGAGGATGAATCAAGAGCCGAGACGGAGCGAAGCGCAGTGCACCAGACCACCGCTCACCAGTGCCAGTTGCTCAACGCAAATCGCAGGCGGCCTGATCCGCCGGACAGGACCTAGCATGTGTGATCAACATGGACACGCTCATAGGTTCACCCAGCATCTGGGGAATGGTCGCGCTCGCCGCGGCAGCCGCGCTCGTCGGCTTCTCCAAGACCGCGGTCAGCGGCGCCAACACCGTCAGCCTCGCGGTCTTCGCCGCCGTACTGCCCGCCCGTGAATCGACCGGCGTACTGCTGCCGATTCTGATCGCCGGCGACCTGCTGGCCGTACGCACGTACCGCAGACACGCCCACTGGCCCACGCTCTGGCGGCTGTTCCCCGCCGTCGCCGTGGGTGTGGTGATCGGCACCGCCTTCCTCTTCTGGGCCGACGACGGCGCCGTACGGACCTCGATCGGGGAGATCCTCCTGCTGATGGCAGGCGTCACACTCTGGCGGCGACGCAGCGCGACCGACGAGGCACCGACCGACGAGGCACCGGACGACGGGGCGACCCGCGCGGGCCGCGTCAAGGCGCGCTCGTACGGAATCCTCGGTGGTTTCACCACCATGGTCGCCAACGCCGGCGGCCCGGTCATGTCCCTCTATCTGCTCTCCGCCGGATTCCGGAAGCTCGGCTTCCTGGGCACGTCGGCGTGGTTCTTCCTCATCGTCAACACCGCCAAGGTCCCCTTCAGCGTCGGGCTCGGCCTGATCGACGCGAAGTCCCTGCTCCTCGACGCGCTGCTGGTGGCCTTCGTCGTCCCCGGCGCGATCATCGGCAGGTACTGCGTGGACCGGATCGACCAGCGGCTCTTCGAGAGGCTGGTGATCGGCGCGACGATCCTCGGCGGCGTCCAGCTGCTGCTGCGCTAGCCCCTGACGTCCGTCGGGTCGATCACCATGACCGACCCCCAGCCGTGCCGCTCGGCCTCCGTGAACCCGAGCTTCAGATAGAAGGCGCGCGCCCCCGGATTACTGGCGCCCACACTCAGGTGCAGCCCCCGGACCCCGCGCTCGCGCAAGGCGTCGAGCAGGACATCGATCAGCCTCCGGCCGAGACCCGTGCCCTGCCCGCGCGGCAGGATGTCGATGTGGAGATGGGCGGGCCAGCGGTCGTACAGGGCGTCCGGGCCCGAAGGGCGGGGGGTGTGGATCTGTTCCACGCGCTGCCAGTCGAGGGTTCCGTCCCCCGGGTCCGCGGCGAGCGAACGCGGATAGCGGTGGCGCAGCGGGGGCAGCCAGGTCTTCTCGAGCCAGGCGTCGAATCCATGGCTGTCGGCCGTCGCCACGACATAGCCGAGCACACCCTGCTCGTCGGCCGCGACGAAACTCAGACCGGGATCGGCCACCGGATAGGGGCCCGCATAGATGTGGGCCAGCAGATCCGGATCGCGGTAGAGGGCGGTCGCGTCCTGGCCGGAGGCCCCGGTCTGCAGACAGACCCGGTACATCCCGGGCAGATCGAAAGCCGCGTAAGGGCGTATCTCGATACTTATCGGCTCACGGTCCTGCAGTTCGGCGCTCACCTCGGCAGCCTACGCGCCTCACCTGCGATGGCACCCGCCCGCCCTGGCAGACTCACGGGCACCACGCCGTCCCCACCACCGAGGAGCTCCTCGTATGCGCAGCACCGTCGCCGGGATCGACATCGGCGGTACCAAGACCCGCATCGTCCTCGCGCACGCGCACGACGGCACCGTGATCGAGGACCGCACCCTGCCGAGCACCGGATGGCAGACCCGGTCCCTCCCGGAAGCCGCGGCCTGGATCGTGGCGAAGCTGACGAGTGTCCCGGCGCGGATCGCCGTCGGCGCGCATGCCAGCGAGACGCCCGAGCAGTGCGAGAGCCTTGCCGACGAACTTCGGGCACTGCTCTCCGTGCCCGTCACCGTCGTCAACGACGCCGAACTCCTTGTCCCCGCAGCCGGGTTCGAGCACGGTGTGGGCGTCGTGGCGGGCACCGGCTCGATAGCAGTCGGACGGCACCGCGAGACAGGCGCCCATCTGACAGCGGGCGGCTGGGGCTGGGTGCTCGGCGACGAGGGTTCGGGTTCGGCGCTCGTACGGGAAGCAGCGCGGGCCGTCCTCGGACGCGCGGACGAAGGGGCATCGCCCGACCCGCTGGAGAAGGCGCTGCTCACGGCCTTCGGCGTCCCCGCCCTGCCCGAACTGGCGGCCGTCATGAGCTGGGACGGCGGTGTGGAGACCTGGGCACGCCACGCCCCGGTGGTCTTCGCGGCCGCCGACGAGGGCTCCGCACTGGCCGCGGACGTCATCGAGGAGGGCGGACGTCAACTCGCCATCCTGGTGGGCAGACTGGTCGCACGCGGGGCGCGGACCGACGCGGTCGTGGTGGCCGGCGGGGTCATCACCGCCCAGCAGCGCCTTTTCGACGCCTTCGCGCGCGCTCTCGCCGACGGGCTGCCCGGCACCGTACCAGTCCTGCTCGACGCACCGCCCGTACGGGGCGCGCTCGCCCTCGCCCTCGCGCTCCGCGAATGAATCCCGTATCGCCCCGCGTGAGCGACGACCGTGCTTAGGATCTGGCCAAGCGACCGGAAAACAGCACGAGTTGACCAGAGGCGGGGAACAGATGACCGGCACGGGTGCAACAGAATGGGCCGTCCTGGCCGAGGCGCACGAGGCGCTGCGTACCGCGGTCCGGGGTGTGCCGGCCAATGGCTGGAGCGGGCCGACTCCGTGCGCGGAGTGGAACGTCACCCAGGTGCTCCAGCACGCCGCGGGCGACCAGATCGCCTATGCGGCGGCCCTCACGGGAGGCCCCGGCCCTTCGGAGAATCCGTTCGAGCCGTCGGGGAAGCTGAGCGAGGACCCGGTGGAGTTCGCCGAGGCGGCGCTGAAGACCACAGCCGACGCGTGGGCGGCGGTCGCCCCTGACACGGGCGAGGTGGCGGTGCCGATCCCGCCCGGCAGGCTGACTGCTGCCCTGGGGGTGCGCGCCTGCGCCCTCGATGCCGCGGTGCACGCCTGGGACATCGCCCGCGCCACCGGAGGCCCGTCGCCGCTGACCCCGGCGCTCGCCGCCGAACTCCTCGGCGCGGCCCGCCAACTCGTCGAGCCCCTGCGGGCGTTCGCCTTCGCGCCGGCCATCGGACCGCAGGAGGGCGACGACGCGGCGGCCGAGCTGCTGCGCTATGTCGGCCGCCGCCCCGACTGGACCGCCTGATCTGCGATGGAACCGCGCCCGGTCAGCGTACGTCGGAGCACTGATGACGCGCGAGTGACAGGGGTGGGGACGTGCGGAGATGGACGTGGGGAGTTCTGGTGGCGGGAGTTGCCGCCACCGCGGGGTGCGGTGGCGGGGGCTCCGTCTCCGTGACCGACGGACTGGTGGTGAAGGGCAGCGCGCCCCCTTCCCCGTACGCGGGCCCGCTCCGCGTGAAGGCCGCCGCGTCACGTGACGACGATCCGCTCGCGGGAGCGGGCGCCGCCCTGAGGGCGCTGGAGTGCACGGGCAAGCCGTACCTGGGAGGTCCCGGCGAGGGCGAATGGGGAGACGGTGACGGAGGCGGAACCGCAGCCCAGGCACTGCAGTTGTTCCTGCGGGACGGCTACGAGGACACGGTGCCGGGGACCGGCTACCGCGTCGAACACCAGGACGCGGACCAGGTGCTGTACTCCTTCGACGCCGGCGGCCGTACACGCGTCGCGGTGATCGTCGCCAAGGACCGCCCGCACCAGCCCGGATGGGGTTGGGAGACGTTCGCGCAGTGCGATCCCTCCGAATTCCCGAAGTCCGTACGGGATGAACTGCCCCTCCGGGTCTGGGAGGACCGCACGGGCAGCCCCGTGCCGGTCACAGTCGTGCAGAGCCGTGCCGGCGCCGAGCACTGCGACTGGCAGGGCGTCGAGTTCCTGTCGCTCGGCACGCGCAGTTACGTACGGGACCCCGGGCACGCGCTCTCGCGCGAGCTCCTTCGCTCCGCCTACGGGGGAGACGTCCCGATGCCCGACGGCGCCACCGACACCGGATACCGTCGCGAGGGCCGCGCGCTGTGGCTCGCCGCCGACGGCTCGAGCGCCTATGTCCGTACGGCCGACGGGATCGAGCGCTGGCCGGGCACGACCGGGACGATCGCCTGCCAATAGTCGAGGCGGGCCGGCTCCCGGGAGCGGTTCAGCGCGCCAGTTCCTTGTGAGCGCTCTCCGGCAGCCGCAGGTACACCACGGACGACACCACGCAGAGCGCGGCCACGTACCAGGGGAAGAGTCCGGGGTGCCCTATCTCCTTGAAGAGCGTGCCGACGTACGGCGCGGTCCCGCCGAAGAGCGCGACGGTCAGCGAGTAAGGGAAGCCGATGCCGGCCGCCCTCACCCGCGCGGGAAAGATCTCGGCGTTGACCGCGGCCGAGATCGAGGTGAACCCGGTGAGCAGTACCATCCCCGCGCACTGGACCATCAGCAGCGAGATGAAGGAGCCGTTCAGGGAGCGCAGCAACGGCACACAGAACAGGGCGAATCCGACACCGAAGAAGAGCAGCAACGGGCGGCGGCCGAAGCGGTCCGAGAGCAGACCGCCGACCGGCTGCAGCAGCCCGAAGAAGGCCAGTGAGAGCGTGGAGGCGAGCAGGGCGTCGGACTTCGAGATCCCCGCGTTCAGTTCGGCGTACGTCGGCAGATAGGACGTCCAGGTGTAGTACGCGAGGGTGCCGCCCGCGGTGATCCCGCAGATCAGCAGCGACTGCCGCGGATGGTGGCGCAGGGCGTCGAAGAGCCCGGGGCGCGCCGCGTCTTCCTGTACCTCCTGGTGCGTCTCCTGCGCACCGCGCCGGATCCAGAAGCCGACCAGGCTCAGCGCCGCGCCCGCGAAGAACGGGACGCGCCAGCCCCAGCCGTCCATCTGCCCTTCGTTGAGGGTGTCGACGAGGAGGGTGGCGACACCGGAGGCGACGAGCTGGCCCGCCGTGGTGGAGACGTACTGGAAGCTGGAGAAGAGCCCGCGCCGTCCCGGTCCCGCCGATTCGACGAGGAAGGTGGTCGACGCGGCGAACTCGCCCCCGACGGACAGCCCTTGGAGCAGCCTGGCGACCACCAGGAACACCGGGGCGAGCACGCCGACCGCGTCGTACGTGGGCGTGAGCCCCACCAGCAGGCTGCTGCCGCCCATCAGCAGAATGGTCACGGTCAGGGCGGCCCTGCGACCGCGCCGGTCCGCGACCGCACCCATCAGCAGCCCGCCGACGGGCCGCATGAAGAAGCCGACGGCGAAGACGGCGAAGGTGGACAGCAGCGGGACCAGGGAGTTCCCGGACTCCTTGGGGAAGACCTCCCCGGCGATGTACGTGGCCAGGAAGGTGTACGCATACCAGTCGTACCACTCGACGGCATTGCCGATGGAGGCGGCTATGAGCTGGCGGAGTGGGTGGACAGGGCGGGTGGCAGTCTTGGTGATCTCTGTCATGATCCTGTCCCGTTCCCAGGAACACCCCTGTTCACGCGCAGGTTGAGGCAGTCGCCATCCTGCCCAGGCGGTCATCCGCTACGCACTCGACCGGATCTGATCCGGCACCGCGACGACCTTCAGGACGATGCGGGATCAGATGACGCTCAGCCGTTCGCCTGTCTCGGCGCCGGTCTGACGTGTCCGGGCGGCCAGGAAATCCTTTCCGCGGATCAGGGCGAAGGAGCAGGCGCCTGCGTTCAGGGCCACGACGCCGGGTCGCGGCAGAGACGACCACCAACATCCACCAACGTCCCAATGGAACGAGCCCAGATGCGCCGCGGCGGTGTCGCCGGTCAGTTACTGGGCGAGACGAACTCGGGCTGGTCGAGAACGCGCAGCCACGTGCCATCGGGTTGACGGCGTACCACCTGGGCGCGGGCACCGGCGCCGTCCTTCGGCGGGGTGGACGTGAGCGCGATGTCCCCGCTGATCAAGGTCGGCAGGGGCGGCTCCGGTTCAAAGTGGGGTCCGCTCGCCAGAGCCCTCTCCCACAGCGTCCGGATGGCATCGCGTCCCACCGTCAGCTGCCCCGGCGGAAAGGCGATGACCGCCTCCTCCTCATAGAGTTCCGCGACCCCTGCCGCGTCGCCCTTATTGGCGCGCTCGACAAACAGGCGCGTCAGGTCTTCCGGCTTGTACGCCTTCTCTTCGACAGACATGTGATCCCTCTCGTTGAGCACCGAACTCAGTACCGTCAAGGTTGGCCTCATAAAGCACGCAGGTCCAACACCTGTTGGTTCTGGCGGCCAGAACCTGCGGCTATGGAAAGCCGCGGCCGCGCCACGGAGGAACTGAACCGGGCCGCGCGGGCAGAGGCCGTCTCTCTGGCACCCGCAGGACTCCCGCGTCCGCCGCCTGGCCGCGGACGGTGCGAGTACCGCCGGACGACAAGCGGGACGGATGGAATTGGCGGTCGCTAGAATCAGCGGACATGGAGCTGAGGCAATTAGAGTATTTTATCGCTGTGGCCGAGGAAGCGAACTTCACGCGCGCGGCCGAGCGGGTGCACATCAGCCAGTCCGGGGTGAGCTCGCAGGTCAGGCAATTGGAGAACGAGCTCGGGGCGCAGCTCTTCGACCGCTCGGGCCGGACGGCTCGGCTCACACCGGCCGGGATCGCCGCACTTGAGCATGCCCGGGCCGCACTCGCCTCTGTCGAGGCGGCTCGCCAAGCGGTGGACGACGTGAACGGCCTCGTGCGGGGCAAGCTTGTGGTCGGCATGGTGACCGCCTGCACAGTCACCACACTCTTCGACGCCCTTTCCACCTTCCACCGCAGCCACCCCGGCGTGGAGATCACCCTGCTGGAGGACACCTCCGAACGCCTGGTGGAACGGCTGCGCGCCAACATGATCGACTTGGCCCTGGTAGGCACCTCCGTAACGAATCCGGCAGGCCTGGAAGCGTACGAGATCGCCCGTGAGCCCCTCGTCGCCGCCGTGCCGGTCGGTCACCCGCTCAGTTCACAGGGCCGAACGACCCTGGCCGACCTGGGACGTTACTCACTCATCAGCCTGCCGAGCGGTACCGGAGTACGCACCGCTTTCGACGACGCCTGCACGGCGATGGGCGTCCGTATGAGGATCACCCTCCAGGCGGGAGCGCCCGCCGCGGTCGCCGACTTGGCGATCCGCGGTCTCGGAGTCGCCATCATCTCCGCATCCATGGCCGCCCAGCAGGCGCCCTGGCTGACAGCCCTCCCCATCGAGGGCGTCGAGGCGGAGACCGTCCTCTCCTTGGTCTGGACTTCCGTGACGAATCCTGCCACGCAGCACCTCATCGGCCACTGCCGTCGTTCGTTCGCCGCCTCCCGGCCCCTCTCTCACCCCGCGCCGGAGCCTGAACTGTCCGCCCCCGTGAGCTCCTATGGTTCCAGCTGACGATCTGGGTAGGGTCGGGCAATGCCCGAGCTGAAGCAGTTGCGTGCCGGCCAGGCCTCGGCGGTCCTGGCCTTCGAGTTGGCGAACCGCGCCTACTTCGCCGCGTCGATCTCCGACCGCGGCGACGAATTCTTCGACCACTTCACCGACCGGTACAACGCCTCACTGGCCGAGCAGGAGGCCGGCATCTGCGCCTTCTACGTGCTCGTCGCCGAGGACGGCTCGGTACTCGGCAGGTTCAACCTGTACGACGTGGAAGACGGCACTGCCAGACTCGGCTACCGGGTCGCTGAGCGGGTCGCCGGCCGTGGCGTGGCGACCGCGACCGTCCGGGAGCTGTGCCGGATGGCGACGGAGATGCACGGCCTGCGCACACTGCGGGCGGCCACCTCCCACGACAACGCCGCGTCCCAGAAGGTCTTGGCCAAGGCCGGGTTCGTCCCGGATGGCCCTGCCACCCCGGCCGATCTCGGCGGCAAGGCAGGCACTTGGTACCAGCGTGACCTCCGGCCATAGCCCTTGATCTTGCTCATGGTTCGGCTGCGGGAAGGCTGCGGCCACCGCTGATCGCCGGCGTGTGAAGACCAACGATCTTGCGGGTCTTGGCACTGGGCAATCTATTCGGCCGGGTCAGCGTTCCCGTTTCCGCCGGGCCGACCTTGCTCGCCCCGCCCGACCATGACCTCGACCAACACGGTCAACGCGGTGGCGCGTTGCTCCTCGCTCAATCCTGAGTCGGCGATGAGGCGTTCCGCGGCGAGGTACCGGGAGAATTCCAGCGGTTGGTCGAAGTACGCGCGCAAGTGGCCGGCGGCGGTCTCCTGGGAGCGAATGAACGTACGGCTCACGTAGGCGGCCAATCCGGCTGCGACCGCACCCAGGCCGCCCGCGACGACGCTCCCGGCGGTGGTGTCGGCACGCAGGGCGACTATCACGAACGCGACGAGGAGAACGAAGCCGAGCACCATGGCGGCCTGGGCGTTGCGAAAGGAACGAGACGCCTGGCCCAGCGCGATTTCGTGGTAGAGGTCGAGGCGTCCGTGGTTGACGGCCCACAGGTGGGACAGTGTGAGCCGTGTGTCTCTGGGGGCGGAGGCATCGGTGATCACGCGCCGGCCGTTCTGTGAACTGGGTTCTTCCTGCTCGTCCTCATCTCTCGGGGAGTCCGCGCCTGGTTGCGGAAACACGACGTTGCCGTGCACTACGAGGTTGGCGCCCTCAAGCAGTGCCGGGGGCCTGAGCGCCTGTTCGAAGCCGTCTTCCGCGGCACGCAACCGTTCCCGCCCAGCTGACACTCTCTGAGCCTGCCTGGCATTTCTCCGCCAGAGAGCGAAAAATATGGCGGGTACAGAAACCGCCGTCACGCCCGCAAGTACGGCCCCAGCGGTTGCGGGCGTCATGCCGGGCATGACGGAGGCACCCGTGACGGCCGCTGAGCCGGCGCCCACGAGGCCGCCCACGAGGCCGCCTCGCGCACCTGCCGAAATCGGAATCCGACGGAACCAGTTCGAGGGACCGGGATCCTGCGGGCTGTCGGGGCCCGCAGGGGGAGAGGGCTCGCGAGCGGGTTCGGCGTCCATGAGTGACGAGCATGCCCAGCGTGGCGTTGATCGGCCACCCGTTCTGAGAATTCGTGGGTACGGTCGCGCGCCGCGTTGCTGAATGTCCGTGCCCGGCGTGCTCGCCCCGTACGCCCGTACACGGGCATGGCCTACGGTGTGGCGCGTGGACAGGCAGGGAAAGCGGGCGCCGAGCCTCCGGTGGGGCGCGGCCGCCGCGGCGGCGGTCGCCTCGGGGGCGGCAGGCAGCTGGGCATACGCACAGGCGGGCGGGTCCGGCGCGGACATCGCGCGGGACCTCGCGGTGGGCTGGGCGTACGCCGGGGCGGGACTGGTCGCCTGGTGGCGCAGGCCCGGCAACCGCACCGGACTGCTGATGGTCGCCGAGGGCGTCACCTGGTTCCTCGGCAACCTCCAGGGCACATCCGTCCCCGCGCTCTTCGCCGTCGGCGCCTGGTGGGAGGCGCTCAACATGGCGGTCCTCGTCCATCTGGTGCTGGCCTTCCCCGAAGGGCGGGTGGCCTCCGCGTTCGCGAGGCGGCTGGTCGTCTTCTCGTACGGACTCGTCGCCGTCGGCGGACTGCTGCGCACGCTGGCCTTCGACCCCGGCATCTCCACCGACGCCACCTACCTGGCCTGCCACGGCTGCGGTCCCAACCCGCTCCTGGTGCCGGGCGCCGCGCATCTCTTCGACGCCGTGGACGCCGGCTACCGTGCCATCGGCTGGGCGATCACGCTCGTGATGCTGGCGGCGATCGTACGCCGCTGGCGGCATGCCTCCGTCGCACGCCGCCGGGCACTCCTGCCCGCCTGGATCGCCGTCGCGATCGCCACCTCCTTCCTTCTCTGGGACCTGATCCACTACGCGCTGCCCGCGCTGAGCGGTCCCGCCGAGTCCGTCGTCCTCCTCCTCTCCGACCTCGCCCAGGCTGCGGTGCCGCTTGCCTTCCTGGCCGGACTCCTCCGTATGCAGCTGCAGCGCGCCGAAGTCGGCGGCCTGGTCATCGAGGTGGGCGCTGACCCCGACCCGGGCAGACTGCGCGAGGCGCTGGCCCGGGTGCTCGGGGACCCCGGCCTCCGGCTCGGTCTGTGGCAGGAGGAGCAGGGCCGGTACGCCGACGCTGAAAGCCTTCCCGTACGCGCGACCGGCTCCGGCTCCACGCGCGTCGACTCCTCGCGCGGCACACCCCTCGCCCTCCTGGTCCACGACCCCGTACTCGCCGAGGACCCGGAACTCCTGCAGGCCGTCGGGGCGGCCCTGCGGCTCGCGCTGGAGAACCTCTGGCTGCGCAACCGCGCCAAAGAGGTCACCAGCCGGATCGTGCAGGCCGCCGAGGCCGAACGCGGCCGCCTTGAGCGGGACCTGCACGACGGTGCGCAGGCCAGGCTGGTCTTCGCGCTGATGTCGCTGCGCCGCGTCGACCAAGGCCTCGTCGGCCATCCGGACCTGTCGCTGCGCCGGTCGGTCGCCGAGGTCGAGAGCAGCCTGAAGCTCGCCCTGGAGGAGTTGCGGGGGATCGCACACGGCATCCACCCGGCCGTCCTCACCCGCGAGGGCCTCGGCCCCGCGCTCGCAGCGCTGGCCCAGCAGGCGGCGCTGCCGGTCGTCGTGGCGGCGGACCCCCGGCGTTACGACCCGGTCGTCGAGTCGACCGCGTACTTCACCGTCTGCGAAGCGCTCGCGAACGCGGCCAAGCACGCCAGGGCCAGGGCTGTCAGCGTCTCGGCGCGTCACAGCGAGGGCACCTTGGTCGTCGAGACGGTCGATGACGGCATAGGCGGCGCCGACAGCGGGCGCGGCAGCGGCCTGCGCGGTCTCGCCGACCGTATCGCCGCCGTCGACGGCGTGCTGCACGTGCACTCTCCAGCAGGCGGCGGGACCAGGATCAGAGCGGAGCTGCCGTGCGGGTGATCGTGGCCGAGGACTCGGTGCTGCTGCGGCAGGGCATCGTACGACTCCTGGTGGACGAGGGGTTCGAGGTGCCCGCGGCGTGCGGCGAGGCGGGCCCGCTGCTGCTCGGTCTGGTGGCCGAACACCGGCCCGACGCCGTGCTGCTGGACATCAGGATGCCCCCGACCCACACCGACGAGGGCCTGGTCGCCGCGGCACAGGTCCGTGCCGCGTATCCAGGGACGGGAGTGCTGCTGCTGTCGCAGTACATCGAGACGACGGGCACGGTAAGGGCGCTGGCCGACAACCCGCGCGGATTCGGTTATCTCCTCAAGGAGCGCGTCGCCGACATCGGCGAGCTGGCCGGGGCGCTGAAGAGGGTCGCGGCGGGGGAGACCGTCGTGGACCCGCTGGTGGTCGACAGGCTGCTGCACACACCGCGCACCGCGGGCCCGCTGGACGAACTCACCGCGCGCGAGCGGGAAGTGCTCGGTCTGATGGCCGAGGGCCGGTCCAACGAGGCCATCGCCCGGCAGCTGGTCATCGGCGGCAAGACGGTCGAGACGCATGTACGGAACGTCTTCACCAAGCTGGGGCTGGCAGCGGATCTGCTCGACCACCGCCGCGTGGTGGCCGTGCTGACGTATCTGCGCGCATGAACCGCGCGACCGCGAAGGTTCGGCGCTCCGTTCCGTGGACGGCGACCTCCCCCGAGTGTCCCCCGTACGGCGTCCACGGAACGGTGCCGGTCCGATTGACGGTATGCGGGCAGGGACCGCAGGTCATCAGGGTCAGCCCTGAGATCCGCCCGCGGTACGACGGCGGACCATCTCCCTGTCCTCCGCGGGCAGGGCATCCGCCACCAGCAGCCGTGGCAGCAGTTCCGGTTCAAGGGTGAACGCACGGAATGCGAGGGCTACCGTCACGTCGTGCCCCGGCCGGTGAATGATCTCGACCGGGTCCCCGGCACGGATCTCGCCCGGCTCGATCACCCGCAGATACGGACCGGGAACGGCAGCCTGCGTGAACCGCTTCAGCCACCCCTCCTGCTCCAGCCATCCCTGGAAGGTCACACAGGGGATCCGCGGGACGGACACCTCGAGCACGACGTCTCGACCGATGCGCCAGCGCTCGCCGATCAGGGCGCCGTTGAGGTCCAGGCCGAGAGTGGTGAGGTTCTCGCCGAAGGAGCCGTTCGGCAGCTTCCGGCCCAACTCCGCTTCCCAGCCGTCGAGATCCTCCCGCGCATAGGCGTAGACGGCCTGGTCGGTTCCGCCGTGGTGCTTGACGTCGTAGACCCGGTCACCGGCCAGCCCGACCGCGCCGTCGCCCTTGGGGCCGGGGGCAGTGACGGCCACCGGTCCATCGACGGGTTGTTTGTCGATACCTGTCGAGGAGATCCCCTTCCAGGGGTTGGGCCGTGGCCTGCCGACATTGACGGTGAGCAGCTTCAAGCGACACCTCCTGCTGTGGTGCGGCCAAGATAGGTCAGCTCACCTGCGTCGGGCACCGGGATTACGTGGAAGCCGACCCGGTCGTAGAAGGCCCGGGCCGCGGTGTTGGCCGTGACCATGCCCAGATGGACGCCGGACACGTCCTTCGCGGCGAGTGTGGAGAGGAACCGGGTCATCAAGGCCCGCCCGAGTCCTGCGCGTTGGTGTCCGGGGAGCAGATCGATGTGGAGATGGGCAGGGTGGGCGGCGAGCTCGGGCACCAGCATGCGCTCGGGCCGGTGCAGCAGGGCGGCCATCTGGTCGTCGGCTGTCAGGAGCGGTCCGGCGGGGTCGGGATAGCGGCCCCCGAGGCGCGGGATCCACTCCGTACGGAAGCGCTCGACGAAGGCGGCTGTGTCGGCGGTCCCGACGATGTATCCGACGGCCCGGTCCCCGTCGTCGGCGACGAAGGCGAGGTCGGGCTCCAACTCGGCGTAGGGCGCGGCGAAGAGACTGGGCAGCAGGTCGTGGTCGTCGTACAGATGGCGGGCATCGCCGCCCTCGTGGCCCGTTCGTACGCAGATGTCGTACAGCGCGGTGCGGTCCTCGGGGCGGTAGGGCCTGATGAAGGGAGAAGTGGTCATGCAGCACACCATGCGGGAGCTGGGAGCGCTCCCACAAGGTGTTCAGGGGTTCCGGGGTTGCTGCCGGGAAGGGGGCAGATGTTTTTCCAGGAACGAGATCTCCGCCTCGACGGCCTGTTCATGTGCTTCGAGGAACGGCGCGTAATGACGACCCGTCAGGTGGACGACCTCGGACTCCGGTGCGTTGCGCGCCGCGCTGACGGCGGGTCCCGGGAGCACACTTTGGTCCTGGTCGCACACGACGACCAGCAGGGGGCACCGGATCCGGGAGGCATGGCGGCCGGGCCGGTACCACCCGAGCCGCAGCACGATGCGTGCGGCCACCGTCTGCTCCCAGCCCGGATGGCGGTGGTCGGGATCCAGGGCCCGGCCGGCGTCCATGGCGTCGGGTGTGGTCAAGGAGGCGACGTCACCGCGTGCTCCGGAGGCCGGGACCAGCAGGGGCGGCCGGACGACGAGGCTGCCGAGCGCATCCGCGATGCCGCGGCCGAAGAGCCGCAGCAGCGCGAGGGTCGTCATGGCGCTCAGCGCGTGGGGAGCGATCGCACGCCCGTCGACGAGCGGTGTCTGTGCGATCGCGGAGGCCAGCTTCGGATGGCCGGCCGCCACCTGGAAGACATGGCCGCCTGCGAGCGAGAAGCCCCAGACCGAAATGCTGGCCGGGTCGACGTCGGGCAGACCGGCCGCGCACTCGATCGCGGCCTGCCAGTCGGCGAGTTGCTCACCGATCCGGACGACCTGGCGAGGCGCGCCCCCGCTCTCCCCGAACCGCCGGTGGTCGAAGGCAAGGACGGCGAAACCGGCGTCGTTGAACCGTGCGGCGAAGAGGTCCGAGGCCGGCTCCTTCGTCACCGAAGTCCCTCCGGCCATGATCACGCAGCCGCCGTTGGACCCCGGATAGTGCCAGGCGGCGCACGAGGTGTCACCGCTGGCGAACCGTACTTTTTCGCGTTTCCTGTCTGCGGGCACGTGGACCTCCGTAGCCAAGCGTGTAGAGCGGAGAGGGGGCTCGCGGCAGCCCGCAAGCCCCCTCTCCGGATGCGGTGGCAGTCAGCCGACCAGGATGGGGAACCAGATGCGCGGGTCGATGATCATGGCTGTTCCTTTCGTGTCTCGGGTCCGCTGACGAACGTCAGGGACGGGGCGGGTAGGACGACTTCCATCCTTGGGGCGTGTCCACCGGAACGGGCATCGCACAGCCGCGATATGAGCGAAACTTGCGCTCATGGCGCGCGCATCGGCGGATTCCGTACTGAGCCTCCTGGACCAGCGGCTGGTGGCCGCTCTGCAGTGCGACGGCCGTGTCACCGCGGAACGGGTGGCCCAGGTGCTGGGCCTCAGCGCTGCCACCGTGCGCCGCCGCCTGCACGTGCTCGGCGCCGACGGGACCGTGCGCGTGGTGATCTCACCGGTCGCCCGGCCGCGCAACGGGGGCTCCGCCGGGGCCCTCTTCCTGCGCATCCGGGTTCTGCGGGGAAAACTGGACACGATCGTCGCCGCACTCGCGGCGCGCGAGGACATCCCGTTCATCGACGTCTCCACCGCGGGCGACGAGATTTTCGCGGTCGCCCGCACCGAACCGGGTTCGCGCGACCCGTTGGTCTTCCGACAGCTGCCCTCCACCCAGGCGGTCACGTCCCTGGAGAGCGCCACCGTCCTTCACGTATTCCGGCTGACCTCCGAGTGGCGACACCAGGTGCTGACCGCAGCTGAACGCACGGCCCTGAGCGCGGCGGGAACATCGTCCGGATCTTCCGGCTCTCCGGGCCCGTACGGCGTCGACACCGACCCCCTGGAACAGTCCCTCATCGACGCCCTCGCCCCCGACGCGCGCCTGCCCGCCGCGACCCTGGCCACCCGCACCGGACACGCGGAGACCACAGTGCGCCGGCGCCTGGCCCAACTGGCCGTCCAGGGACGCCTGATCACCCAGGTCCTGATCGATTCCCGGCGTCTCGGGCTGCCCATCGAGGCGAAGCTCCTGCTGCAGGTGGCTCCCGACCATCTGGCCGCCGCCGGGCAGGCACTGGCTGACTACCCCTCGGTGCACGGCGCGTTCGCGACGTCGGGCCCCTCGAACCTGCACGCGGCCGCGTACTTCCCGGACCTGGCAGCTCTGTACGGCTTCCTCTCCCGCGACCTGGCCGGCCTGGGGATCACCCATGTCGAGACGGCCGTCGTGAGCCGCGCCGCCAAACGTGGTGATTCGGTGGGTGTGGGCCGAGCGATCTCTTGAACGCCGGTACGATTCCGCCCCATGAGCGCATCTGACCAGAGCCAGGCCGTGGACGCAGTCATATCCGATCCCGAGCCCGAGGCAGGGCCCGAGCGGCAAGGGATGACGCCGCGTCAGGCGCGGCGGGTGCGCATCGCCGTGGCCTCCGTGCTGATGGTCGCCATGGCCCTGGTTCTCTGGGTACGGCTCGCCAGCCGGGCGTCGCTCCTGGTCGTCGCCGACTACGGGCTCGCCCTGATCCTGTGCGGCGTGGTGATCGAACTCAGCCGCAGCGGCCGTACCCGGCTCGCGAGCTGGCTGCTCGGAGCCGGGCTGGTCGCTGCGGTGGGAGCCGACTGGCTCGTGCTTCCCTGAGCCGGTTCGTCAGAACTTCAGGTGGTCTTGCCCGAACCTGATCCGTCCACGGCAGCGGCCTTGATGCCCTTGGTGATGGTGTCCATGACGGACAGCGCGGGCGCCTTGCTGCTGACGTCGAATCCGGAACGTACGACGACCAGCGTGGCCGAGTCGCCGGGGGAGGGGAAGGCCACCGACTGGACGTACCCGTCCTCGCCGGTCTTCGTCACCACCTTCCAGCGGACCAGATAGCCGGGCTGTCCGGCGACCGTGACGGCCTCGGACTTGAGCTGCTGGTGCGAGGTGATCGCCCCGTAGCTCTTCCCGCCGTACGATTCCGTGGCGTTGGGGGAAATATCCTTCTCCGCGGCCGCCTTGGCCGTGGTGGCCTGGATCTTCCAGGCGATCGCGGGCGCCGAGAAGACCCCGCCGCGCGAGCACTTGGCGGTGGTGTCGCCGGGGCACTTGTACGTACCCGTGGACACCCCCGCGCCGAGCTGGCCGGACGCACCTGTCCAGCCGTCGGGCACCGGGATGCTGATCCCGCTGGCCAGGTCGGTGGCGTAACCGGCCTCGGTCTGCGGCTGCTGCTGTTCGGGTGCCTGGCTCTCGCCGCCGCCAGGACCGCCCTGCCCGCCCTGTCCGCCTTGTCCCTCCTGCCCGCCGGGACCGCCGGGCTGCGAGGGGGCGGTCGAGGGTGCGGAGCCTGCCGTGTCCGACGAGCCGCCGCTGTCCTTGGATCCGTCCGTCAGCAGATAGACACCGCCCGCGATGGCGGCAACCACCGCCACCCCCGCCACCACGGCTATCCCCATGCGAACCCGACGGCGGGCGAGCGAAGGGGGAGCGGATTCCATCGGGCGCAGCGCGTCGGTCCACTGCTCACCGTCCCACCAGCGTTCCTGGAAGGGTCCTATACCTGTGTGCCCGGGGTCTGCGTGCCAGCCGGGCGGACTTGTCTGGGTCACGGGCGCCACGGTAAACGCGCTGCGTGAAAAACGCATGAGACCGGGCGCGTTGACAGCCGTGCCACGATGGTCCCGTGGAGAGGCATGAGCACGACACGCTCGACGCGCTGACGCGCGACCCCTACCCGCACTACGCACGCGCCCGCGGAGTCGAAGGCCTGACCTTCGTGCCCGAGCTCGACGCATGGCTGATCGCCAGGGACGCCGATGTACGGGAGGTGCTGCGCAGGCCCGACGAGTTCTCCTCGGCGAACGCGCTGCGACCCGATGTGCTCCCCTCGCCCGCTGTACTGGCGGAACTCGGCAAGGGTTTCGGCGGCCGGCCGGTCGTCGTGACCTCCGACGGAGAGACGCATCAGCGATTACGGGCCCCGATCGTGCAGGGCCTCTCGCCCGCGCGGGTCGCCGCGATCATCCCGTATATGACAGAACAGGCCGAACTGCTCGTGGACGCCCTGGTGCGCGAGGGCGGCGGTACGGCCGAGCTCATGGGGGCATACGCGACAAAGCTCCCGGGCCGGGTCATCGGCCGGCTCATCGGTCTCGACCCCGCCGACGTCCCGGTCGCCGTGCGCGGCGGACATCGGGCCGAGGAACTCCTCTTCCGCCCGCTCGACCCGGCGGAACAGCTCGCCGCTGCCCGCGACGTCGTCACCATGCAGCGGCTCCTCGACCGCTGCATCCGCGAGCGCCGTGCCGAGCCCCGCGACGACCTCTGCTCGGGCCTCCTCGAAGCGCTCGCCCCCGGGACCGGCGACCTCACGCTCGACGAACGCCACGAGGTGGTCGCGCATCTCCAGAACTTCCTCCTGGCCGGCCACCTCACCACCACGGCCCTCATCGGCACCACTCTGCTGCATCTGCTCTCCCACCGCCCGCAGTGGGAACGCCTCTGCGCAGAGCCGGAGCTGATCCCCCAGGCCATCGAGGAAGCCGCACGCTACGACACCGCGCTCCAGGGGTTCCGCCGCATCACCACCCGTACGGTCACGCTCTCCGGCACGGAACTCCCGCCCGGCACCGCGGTGTTCGTCGCGTACGGATCCGCCAACCGCGACGCCCTTCGCTACGACCGGCCGGACGCGTTCGACATCACCCGCCGCGGCTCCCGCCACCTGGCCTTCGGGTACGGGGTGCACGCCTGCCCCGGCGTACAGCTCGCACGCGAACAGCTCCGCCTCACCGTCGGCCTGTTCGCCCGACGCCTGCCGGGCCTGCGGCTCGCGGACGACCGCCCGGTGGAGATGCGCCCGACGATGATCCACCGGTCCCCGGCAGCCGTGCATCTCGCCTGGGCATGACGCAGTCCGGTTGATGCCGATACGCCGCTCGGGGACACCATGGTCATCCACCCCCTTACGGAGGCAGCCGACGTCGGCATAAGCTCCGACCTATGCGTGTCGCACTCTTCGTCACCTGCGTCAACGACGCGGTGTACCCGTCCACGGGCGTAGCCGTCGTCAAACTCCTTGAACGACTCGGGGTGGAGGCGGATTTCCCACCCGGACAGACCTGCTGCGGGCAGCCCCAGTTCAACACCGGCTACCGGCGCGAGACCGAGCCGCTGATGCGGCGGATGGGCCGCGTCTTCGAGGGTTACGACCATGTGGTGACCCCCTCCGGGTCGTGCGCGGCCATGGTGCGCGACAACTACCCGCGCATGGCTCGCAAGGGCTCTGACCCGCAGCTTCAGCGTGTCTCGGACGCGCTTGTCCCGCGGATGTACGAGTTGACGGAGTTCCTGGTGGACGTGCTGGGGGTGACCGATGTCGGTGCGTACTTCCCGCACACCGTGACCTACCACCCCTCGTGCCACGGACTGCGCATGCTGGGCCTGGGGGACCGGCCGCGCAGACTCCTCGAAGGGGTGAAGGGACTTGAGCTGAGGGAGTTGCCGGGGGCGGAGGAGTGCTGCGGGTTCGGTGGGACCTTTGCCGTGAAGAACTCCGATGTTTCGGTGGCGATGGGTGAGGACAAGATCCGCAACGCCGCGTCGACCGGAGCCGATGTGCTGTGCGGGGCGGACAACTCCTGCCTGATGCATCTGGGTGGTCTGCTGCACCGGAGGGACGCACCGCAGCGCGCGCTGCATTTGGCGGAGATTTTGG
>NZ_JAFLRJ010001687.1 GCF_017315755.1 Streptomyces beijiangensis | reverse complement strand
CTCGAAGACCTCACGGTCCGGTCAGGACCGAAGGCTTCACGGCCCGGTCAGCAGACCGCTCGTGTCGACCCGCGGACGGTCGGTGCGACGGGGGCGGGGTCCGGCGACTCCTTCGGCAGGAGGCGTGCCGCCGCGTCATTGCGGCCCGACCGGACCAGCTCGTGGATCTCCCGGGCCAGCGGGGTGACATCGCGGACGGACACCGTCCACTCGTCCGCGTAACGCCGCGCCGCCTCCCCCGCGAGCCCGAGCTGGAGGGAGCGGTACGGCAGCCGGTTCAGGTGCAGATCACGCTC
>NZ_JAFLRJ010001686.1 GCF_017315755.1 Streptomyces beijiangensis | reverse complement strand
GGAGAACAAGGGACCCGGATGATCGGGGCAGCAGGGAGAGAATCCGGCGCATCCGGGATTTGGCTCGGCCGGGGATCGCTGGTAGAAGCCGCAGGCAGCTTGGGGCTCCGGCGCGCCAGTGGCGGAAGGAGACGGGTGTCCCGCTGCAGCGGGGCACCCGGTCGGTCAGAAGTAGGGGTTCTCGGTCGGCCGGTCGGCCCCGGTAGCGGCCTGGAGCAGCTCGGTGAGGTCGTCCGGCTGGGAGGAACGCTGATCGATCCACCACCCGGCGCGGGTGACGGTACGAGCGCTCTCCTCGACCCCCTCCCACTCCGTCTCGCTGGTTTCGCCCTCGGTGACCAGGGC
>NZ_JAFLRJ010001685.1 GCF_017315755.1 Streptomyces beijiangensis | reverse complement strand
CAAGATGACGGTCAGCTTGACAAACTCCCCCGGCTGGATGCCGTAATTCGAAACCCTGAACCAGCTTTGGGCATTCCCGGCCACATGTCCGACAACAAACAGCCCGAACAAAGCGACGACGGAAATGAGCAGCAAAAACTTTTGGAATTTTTGATTGGCAAAAGCCTTATACGGAAAAAGCGCCGCGCATAAAAATATGACGGTTCCGAGCGCCAAAAACATCAGCTGCCTGTCAAAAAAGTAGCTGCTGTTTTGTCCGTACCTTGTCACGGCCGTGATCATGCTTGAAC
>NZ_JAFLRJ010001684.1 GCF_017315755.1 Streptomyces beijiangensis | reverse complement strand
CTTCGAAATGTCACTAAAAGTGACTATCAATTTTAGTGACCAATGAGGCTGTGGCTCAACCTCAAAGGAGCGCCAAGATGAGCGAGCACAGCAAGTTCCTGGAGCCGATCACCCGGGAGAACGCCGCTGTGGTGCTGGTCGACCACCAGGTGGGCCTTCTGTCCGGCGTCCGGGACATCCCGGTCGGCGAGCTGAAGCACAACGTGGTGGCCCTGGCACGGGCGGCGACCGTACTGGAGATCCCGCTGGTCGTCACCACCAC
>NZ_JAFLRJ010001683.1 GCF_017315755.1 Streptomyces beijiangensis | reverse complement strand
ATTATCCGCTGCTGATTAACGAAACGGAAAATAGACGCTTTCCATTTTCCGTCCGCTGCTCAGGCGATGCGAATATACTTGTGGAATACGGAGAAATGGAGCTTGATCTGCTGCTTCGCTTCCAAGTACATGCTTTAATGGAAGCTATCCAAAAGCGTGAGGATTTACCGGTTCTAGATTTAACGCCTGGTATCCGTTCTCTTCAAATTCATATTGATGCAACAAAGATATC
>NZ_JAFLRJ010001682.1 GCF_017315755.1 Streptomyces beijiangensis | reverse complement strand
CCTGGTCGCGATTCGGTACGGATAGTAGTCAGCCATGCGGGGTCTCCCGTGGTCTCGCGGCGAAATTTGTCGCGTGGGCCATCCTGCCTGCAATGATCGTCGTGTGGTGACTTCGGATCAGGTGGAACTGTGGGGTGCGGAGCTAGCTGGTCTGGGGCCGCGGGTCGCTGGGTGTTTCGAGCGGTCGGAGCCGCGGGCAACGGCGGTCGCCCATGTAAGAGGGCGGGCGTACACGCAGATGGTCGGAACAAGCAACGCCTATCGGGCCTGCGTCGAGGAGTACGACGGGCAGGACGGGAACTGGACCTGCACCCGCTGGTACTGAGCGGTTTGCGCCACGGCCCGTCC
>NZ_JAFLRJ010001681.1 GCF_017315755.1 Streptomyces beijiangensis | reverse complement strand
GCCGAGATGCGTCACCCGGTGTCTGCTGACAAGCTCCCACAGCCGATCCGGGGCCGGGTAGTCCGGTGCTCCGTCAAACAGCAAAACAGCCGCTCCGTTTATGAGGCCCCCGAATATTAAAAACGGCCCCATCATCCAGCCCATGTCTGTAAACCAGAAAAATGTGTCCCCTTGTTTGACATCCATCCCGAATCCCGCATCAAATGCAGCTTTCAGCGGAAAACCGGCATGGGTATGAACCGCTCCCTTCGACTGTCCTGTCGTCCCTGATGTGTATAGC
>NZ_JAFLRJ010001680.1 GCF_017315755.1 Streptomyces beijiangensis | reverse complement strand
TCATGGCCTCCGTCCACCGGCCGATCGGTTCGACCAGCCCGAGAAGCAGGTCGTCGGTTGCCTCGGGACTGGACTGCAGGGCCGCCCACAACTCGCGGCGCACGATGTGGAACGAACTCAGCACGTCGTAGGCGGACACACCCAACTGCGCCCGCCGCAGGGCGGAGCGCCGCGTGAACTGGAGATGCTCGGCGATCGGCCCCTGACCGGACGCAATGCTGGACAGCATGAGGCGGGTCAGGTCCCGCACCGTGCGAC
>NZ_JAFLRJ010000178.1 GCF_017315755.1 Streptomyces beijiangensis | reverse complement strand
GGGTGAGGGGTGGGACGGCACTGGTGCCGTCCCACCCCTCACCCCCTCATCTGTTTGTCGCCCGGCGTCGTCAGGGCGCCCCGGTCAGGTGTACGGGCAGGGTGCGGTGGCCGTTGAGCATGAACGTGGCGGTGGGTTCGAGGTCGGCGGCCGGGACCGCGAGGGACAGCGAGGGGAAGCGCGTGAACAGGGCCGCGAGGGCGGTGGTGGCCTGCATCCGGCCCAGTGGCGCCCCGATGCAGTAGTGGTATCCGTGGCCGAATGCCAGGTGTTGCTTGGTGGCACGGGTGACGTCGAATTCCTCGGCCGTGGCGCCGTGCAGGTCCGGGTCGCGGCCGGCGGCACCGAAGGAGATGAGGATGGGGTCGCCCTGGGCGATCCTCACTCCGTCCAGTTCCATGTCGGCGACCGCGTAGTGGAGCGGCAGGTGTTCGACCGGGCTGTCCGCACGGAGCGTCTCCTCGACGACGTCGTCCCAGCCGGCCTGCCCCTCCTGTACGAGGTGGAGCTGGTCGGGGTGGATGAGCAGGGCGGCCACTGCGTTGGAGATCAGCTCCAGCACGGTCAGGTGCCCCGCACGCAGCAGGGTGAGCACGGTGCTTTCGAGTTCGTCCTCGGACAGCCGGGAGCCGTCGTCGGCGCGCACCGTGATGAGGTCGGTGATCACGTCCTCCCCGGGCTCCCGCTGTTTCTCCGTGACCAGCTCGGTGGCCAGGCGCCGCCAGTCGGCGGCGCTCGCCCCTGCGGTCCCGGGGCTCGCGGCACCGTAGGCGACCAGGTCGATGAGGCGGCCCGCCGCAGGCCGCAGCCGGTCGGGAACTCCCAGCAGGTCGCAGATGACCCGGGCCGGCAGCGGGTGGGCGAACTGCGCCCGCAGATCGACCACTTCGCCCCGCGGGACCTGCGCAAGGCGGTCGAGCAGGTCGGCGGTGGCCTTCTCGACGGAAGGACGCATCAGCGCGACCCGGCGGCCGGTGAATCCGTCGGCGAGCAGTTTCCGCAGACGGGCATGTTCCTGTCCGTAGGCGTTGGTGATGCTCCGCGACGCGACCCAGGTGATCAGCGGCCAGTCCGGTGGGATCTCCCCGTTGATGAACGCGGGCCAGTGCTGGTAGGCGTCCCGGGAGACCCGGGGGTCGGCCAGCAGCCGGCGGGCCGCGCTGCAGCCGGTGACCGACCACGCCAGCACCCCACCCGGCAACTCGACGCGGGTCACCGGTCCCCGCCGGCGGATCCGTGCGGACTCGGCATGGATGTTCTGGCCGAGAGGGTCAAGAACGATAGGTGCCGGCTCGGTCATCGATCCCTGCTTTCTGCTGGCTGACAGCTGCTGGAACGGGTCGGGGGCTGGAACGGGTCGGGGTGCGGAGGGGCGCTGACGGCCGTGCGACGCCGCCGGGCCTGACGGCGCGCCGGGCCGGAGCCTGGTCGGGACGGTGCGCTGCGGCCGGGCATGCTCATCCGCCGTGCGGGCACACCCGCACGGCGATCTTGTCGATGCAGACGGCCGCGGCCAGCAGGGCGAGATAGGTCCAGCCGCGGCTGGAGAGGCTGGCGATACCCACCGCGAGCCCGGCCAGGGTGAGACACAGCGGCTTCAGCAGGCCGCGTGCGGCCTGCGGGCGATCCGGGCGATCCGGCGCAGCGGTGCGCGGGCCGCGCACCCGGATGCCGTGCGCGTGATGACTCACCATCCCCCCTAAGTCATCAATTGATGAATCAAAATCCAATGGACCATCTCACCTGGATGCGCCGATGACAAGGGCGCATCGGGTTCTCGCGTCACCGCAGGCGGTGCGGCACCGGCCGGCCCGGAAGCGGCGCCCCTGTACGGGAGTTGATGAGCTCCGTTGACCGAGCGACTCAACGTGCGTAGAGTTCAACGGTCGATGAAATCATCATGTGGTGACCGGGGTTGCCGGCGATCCTCGCGGGCGGCCCCAGCTCCGCAGACCTGTGGGACGAGGGGGAATGACGGTGCCGGACAACCGGGAAGGCCGTGAATCTACTGCGGCCGCTCCGCTGCGGATCGCTCGCCCGAGCGACATCGCGATCGTCGGCGTCGGTCTGCGCTTCGCGGGCGGAGTACGCGACCTCGGCGCACTGTGGCAAGTGATCCTGCAGGGCGCGGACGTGACGTCCGAAGTGCCACAGGACCGCTGGGGCCCGCAGTTCTACAGCAGCGACCGCGACCAACCCGGCGCCATGTACTGCCGGCGAGGCGGCTTCCTCGAAGACGTCGACACCTTCGACGCCCGGTTCTTCGGCATCACCCCCCGAGAAGCAGCGGAGATGGACCCCCAGCACCGGCTGCTCCTGGAAACCGCATGGGCGGCCATGGAGGACAGCGGCGTGCCCCGGGAGCGCTGGGCCGGCACCCGCACCGGAGTCTTCGCCGGCATCCTCGGCGCCGACTACACCCTGCTGCAGGCAAAGACCGCCGGCCCCACCGGCATCAACGCGCACTACGCCAGCGGCAAGGAGGCCAGCTTCGGGGTCGGACGCATCGCGTACACCTTCGGACTCCACGGGCCCTGCATGATGCTCAACTCGGCCTGCTCCTCCTCCCTGCTGGCCGTGCACCTCGCCTCACAGGCGCTGCGCGCCGGCGAGTGCGACGCCGCACTCGCCGGCGGCGTCAACCTCATGCTCGCGCCCGAACTGAGCATCTTCATGAGCAAAATCCAGGCGCTGTCCCCGACCGAGGTCTGCCGGCCGTTCGACGCCGACGCCGACGGAGTGGTCCGCGGCGAGGGCTGCGGCGTCGTCGTCCTCAAGCGCTACGCCGACGCGGTAGCCGACGGCGACCGGATATGGGCCGTCATCAAGGGCAGCGCCACCAACCACGACGGTCACAGCGCCGGCCTCATCGCGCCGAACGCGGCCGCCCAGGAGATGCTGCTGCAGTCGGCACTCGCCAGCGCCGACCTCACCGCAACCGACATCGACTACGTCGAGGCCCACTGCACCGGCACCCCGCTCGGCGACCGGCTCGAGGTCAGCGCCCTGACCTCCGTGCTCGGGGCCGGGCGTCCGGCGGATCGCCCCCTGCTCATCGGCTCCCACAAGGCCAACTTCGGTCACACCGACTCCGCGGCCGGCATTCTCGGGCTGCTCAAGGCCATGCTGGTGGCGCGGCACGGCGTGGTGCCACCGCAGATCAACGTGGCCCAGCCGATGGATCTGGTCACCCGGAAGGAAACAGGGGTACGCGTCGCGACCGCACCGACGCCGATTCCCGGTGACGGCCCCCGCCATGTCGGGGTGAGCGCCTTCGGGCTCTCCGGCACGAACGTCCACGTAGTCCTCGCCTCCCCGCCCGCCGCACCCCAGCAGGCGGCAGCGGCCGAGACGGCTGCACCGGTGCCGGTACTGCTGGTGTCCGGACCGACACCAGACGCCCTGGCCGCCCAGGCGGCCGCCTACCGCGACCGGTTCACCGACAGCCAACCGGGCGACCTGGCAGGCCTCCTGCACAGTGCCGCAGTCCGCCGCACCCACCACGACTACCGCCTCGCGGTGGTCGGCGAGACCGGACGGGACCTGGCCGAGTCCCTCGACGCCCACCTGTGCGGGGATTCACGCCCCGGGACGGCGGCAGGAGACGTGCTCGGCGGACGACCCGCACGCATCGTCCACGCCTTCTCCGGCCAGGGCTCGCAGTGGCCCGGGATGGGGATGGACCTCTACCGGACCCAGCCGCTCGTGCGTGAGGCACTCGACGAATGCGACGCCCTGGTCCGCGAGTTCGGCGGATGGTCGCTGCTGGAGGAGATCGCACGGACCGACAACAGCAGACTGGCCGAGACCCGGATCGCCCAGCCCGCGATCTTCGCGATACAAGTCGCCCTGACCCGGCTGTGGACATCATGGGGGCTTCCCCCGACCGCGGTGATCGGGCACAGCGTCGGCGAGATCGCCGCGGCACACACCGCCGGCACCATCGACCTGCGCAGCGCCGTCCACCTCGCGGTGAACCGCGGACGCATCATGCAGGAGGCAACCGGGTCGGGACGGATGACGCAGGTGGACCTGCCCGCCGACCAGGTACGCACCGCACTGCGCCCGCTCGGCAGCGCCGTCACCATCGCCGCGGTGAACGGACCGAGCACCGTCGTCATCGCCGGCCCCGCCGACGCGATGGCACGAGCGATCGCCCACCTCAAGCGGCGCGGCGCGACCTGCCAGCCACTGGGAGTCGACTACGCCTTCCACAGCAAGGCAGTGCACCCGCACGGCGACCAACTGGAACAGCAGCTCGCCGGCCTCACGGCCGCACCCCCCACCCTCACCCTGCTCTCCAGCGTGGATCCCGACACGGACAACCCCGTGACGGACGCCTCCTACTGGGGCCGCAACGTCCGTGACAGCGTCCAGTTCTGGCCCGCCGTCGACCGGCTCCTCACCAGGAAAGACGCACTCTTCATCGAGATCGGCCCCCACCCCGTACTCTCCCGGCCGCTGCGCGCAGCGCTGGCACACCGCAGCCGCGCCGGCTCGGTCGTGTCCTCCCTGACCCGCGGCAAACCCGGCACGCTGACCCTGGCCACAGCCCTCGCAGGGCTCTACCCGCTGGACGCGGCCGTGGACTGGAACGCCGTACAGGGCCCCTCGCACCCCTACGTGCCCCTGCCGCCCGTGCAGTTGGCCGGCGAACGGCACTGGCTGGCAGGCATCGAGCGCGGCGACCAGGGGGAGACGGCCGGGCACCTCGCAGCCGACGGACTGCGCGCCGAAGTGCGCCTGTTCGACGGCGCACAGCGGCTGGTCGCCACCCTGGACGGTCTGACGACCGCACCGGGCACCACACCCCCGGCCCCGACAGCGGTGAAAGCCGCCGCACCCGCCCCCACCGCACGAGTCAGGCCCACTGCGGCACCCGCCCCGGCACCGATCCCCGCACCGCAGGCAGCCGAGCCCGCAGGAGCGGCCCGCCCGGGCGGTCTGAGCGTCGAGCGCACCGCACGGACCGTCGGCCGGATCGCCGCCGAGGTCCTCGGCATCGGCACCGGCCAGCGCCTGTCGCGGGTGCGCGGCTTCTACGAGCTGGGCTTCGACTCGTTCTCGATCGTGCAGTTCGTCAACCGGCTGCGTACGGAATTCGGTGTGGAGTTGCCGGTCGGCGCCGGACTCGACCACCCCAGCATCGACGAAATGACGCAGCACATCGTTGCGACACTCGCCGCACAGCC
>NZ_JAFLRJ010001679.1 GCF_017315755.1 Streptomyces beijiangensis | reverse complement strand
CGCTGGACGACTGGGGCAGTTTCGCCTGGATCAGATCCATTACCGTCGAGTCGGTCAGCGTCGTGACGTCCCCCCGCTCACGGTTCTGCGCGACGTCCCGCAGCAGGCGGCGCATGATCTTGCCGGAGCGGGTCTTCGGCAGCTCGTTCACCGGCCGGATCCGCTGGGGCTTGGCGATCGGGCCCAGCGTGGAACCCACGTGATTGCGTAGCTCGGCGACCAGGTCCTCGCTCTCCGCGGCCGTACCG
>NZ_JAFLRJ010001678.1 GCF_017315755.1 Streptomyces beijiangensis | reverse complement strand
CGTAGATGGTCCACGGGGCGAAGCCGAGCAGCGGGAGCGGTGCCCAGCAGATCGCCTCGGACCAGGGGTTCCACTTCTGGCGGACGGCGGTGGTGAGGTTGAAGTCCTCGCTGGAGTGGTGCGCCTGGTGGCCCGCCCAGCCGATCCGCACCCGGTGCGAGAAGCGGTGGTTGGTGTACCAGGCGAGGTCCACGACGACCAGCAGCAGGACCCAGCC
>NZ_JAFLRJ010001677.1 GCF_017315755.1 Streptomyces beijiangensis | reverse complement strand
ATGCCCAGCAACGGCACCGAGGCCGTCACCGACACCGGCTGGAACTGCGCCGCGTCCAGCCATGCCCAGGTGGGGAGGTTCACCTTTGTCGTGCCCTCCGGTGCGAGGTCCACTTCCGTCGAGGGAACACGGATCTCGGCATAGGCGAGCTCGGCGAGGATCTCCGGTGTGACCGCCTGCGGGATGTCCGCCGGCGGGGCGTCGTTCTCATCCACCCAGAAGACGGGCTTGTCGCAGCCAAGAGCACCT
>NZ_JAFLRJ010001676.1 GCF_017315755.1 Streptomyces beijiangensis | reverse complement strand
CTCCCAAATATCACGAAGGGCTGAGACGGCCATCCTGCTGGCGACATCGCCGGCCAGATGACCTCCCATTCCATCGCAGACAACAGCTAATACCAGTCCGTTTTTTTCTGTGAAAATGCCGGCATCGTCTTCATTGTGCTGGCGTATTTTTCCCCTGTCCGTTTTTAAGGCTGTTTTCAACCTTGATTCACCTCGTCTCTTC
>NZ_JAFLRJ010001675.1 GCF_017315755.1 Streptomyces beijiangensis | reverse complement strand
GCTGAATGTCGGCTCCTTTGCCGAAAACACGAGAACCGCCTGATCCACGTTGCTGATCGGAGGTCTGACCAATTCATTGAATCTGTCTTTAATCTCGAGAATGTAGCCTTCCTTATCGTTATCGGCTTGGTAGACAACATCGTCGCCGACGAGAGGGGTTACTTTATTTTTTCTGAAAACCCCTCTTCCTCTGCACTGAATGACCTGATCGCTATCCAATACATAGTAAAATCCACTTAATGCTTTAATGATTTTGCCCTCAGGCATATCGCACCTCCCTTATTCATCCTCAGGATATTCAATCGTTTTTGACCTGACTACTTTATCGTTGATCGTTACTTGATAATACCCTTTTTGGCCGGGCGCAATCCTGAAT
>NZ_JAFLRJ010001674.1 GCF_017315755.1 Streptomyces beijiangensis | reverse complement strand
GGTCCCGCGACGGGCGGCTCGGCGAGTGCTGGTGTGCGCCGGTCACGCCGGTCACAGCGCGGTGGCCTGGAGGACGACGTTCCGCAGGTCGTCGACGCCGTCGACCCGGTGCAGCTCCGTGGCGGACAGCGCGTCGAAGTCGCCGACGGCGTAGCTCCCAGAGCCGTGCACGAGGATGTCCCCCTCCGGACTCCCCTCCGGGCCCCCTTCCGGCA
>NZ_JAFLRJ010001673.1 GCF_017315755.1 Streptomyces beijiangensis | reverse complement strand
CACCGGCGGCAACCGCCACGACGTCACCCAGCTTCTGCCTCTGCTGGACGCGGTCCCACCGATCCGGGGTCTGCGAGGACGCCCCCGCCGAAAACCCCGGCGTCTGTATGCCGACCGGGGCTACGACTTCGACAAGTACCGCCGCCTGCTGTGGAAGCGCGGCGTTAAACCGGTGATCGCACGACGCGGTGTCGCCCACGGCTCAGGACTGGGCAAGGTGCGCTGGGTGGTCGAGCGCGCCTTCGCCTGGCTGCACCAGTTCAAAC
>NZ_JAFLRJ010001672.1 GCF_017315755.1 Streptomyces beijiangensis | reverse complement strand
CAGCTCGGGGACGAGCACCGGCGCCGGGTCGATCCAGCCGAAGTGCTTTCGGCGCAGCCGTTCGCGGGCGGCCGGGCGCATGGTGTGCACGGGCACGCTGTTGAACCAGACCTCGCCGCTCGCCACGGGCACCAGTCCGGACAGGCACCGCAGCAGGGTCGTCTTGCCGCTGCCTCGCGGGCCGCCGACGGCGAGGATCTCGCCCTCCCCGACGCCGAGCGAGACCCCGCTCAGCCCGGGTGAGCCGTCGTCGTGCCGGAAGTGCAGGACG
>NZ_JAFLRJ010001671.1 GCF_017315755.1 Streptomyces beijiangensis | reverse complement strand
GTCTCGTGGGCTCGGCGGAGTCAGGTGGCCACTGGATGAGCAGCCAGCATTCGGGCAGCGCGCCGTCGGCGGCGCGGCGGATATGTCGGTTGGCCGGGCGAACCCGCAGGGCCAGGAACTGCGAGCGCATGTCGGCGTTCGGGTTGTGCTTGGTGGCCTTGCTGCCCTGGCGCCACGTGATGGTGCGGGTAGCGGCTTGTCCGGCTGCCAGGGCCAGCGCGCGCAGGGTGGTGTGCGGGTGGGGGTAGGCGG
>NZ_JAFLRJ010000177.1 GCF_017315755.1 Streptomyces beijiangensis | reverse complement strand
GCCCCGTGCGCTCGGCCCGCCACCACCGGTTTCAGGGAGCGCGTCGCCTTTGCGCTGTACTGGGCCGCGTCCGCGAGGCGGAAGAGGCGGCGGGCCGAGCGCACGGGGCCGATGGGGTCGCCCGTCGAGGCCACGCCGCAGGCCACGCCGTCGCCCAGGTCCAGTCCGGCCGCCCGTACGCAGAGTTCGGTGGAGGCGTGGATCACCTCGTCCGCCGTGGGGCCCACCGAGAGCAGGCAGAACTCGTCGCCGCCCAGACGGGCCGCCAGGGCTCCCGGCAGCATCGCGCCGCACAGCGAGAGCACCGAGCCGAAGCGTTCCAGGAGGCGGTCCCCCGTGGCGTGTCCCAGGGTGTCGTTGACCTTCTTCAGGCCGTTCAGGTCGCAGACGACCAGGCTCACCACGGCGCCGGTCGTACGGTGCGCCTCGATCGCCTCGTCCAGGCGTATGTCCACGGCCCGGCGGTTCGCGAGGCCCGTGAGGGGGTCGGTGAAGGCCAGCTTGCGCACCTCTTCGAGGCGCTCCGTCTGGGCGATTCCCGCCGCCACCACCGAGGCGAGGACGGTGGCGAAGTCCGCGTCGGCGAGGTCGAAGACCTCCGCGCCGGCCGGGCGCGCCACGTACAGCTCGCCCCACGCCCTGCCCCGCAGCACGATCGGGGCCACCACACAGCAGCCCCTGCCCCGGCGGCGCAGGGCCGCCATGCGCTGGTGGCAGTAGCCGGCCGTGGGTTCGTTCGGGCCGGCCGCCGTCTCGACCCAGGCGTTGGGCTGGCCGCCGCCCGCCCACTTCTCGTGCAGGAATTCCGTGATCTCCGGGAACTGGTGGACGGGGTACGTCTCGTCCTCGGGGAACTCGGCCTCCCCTTCCGCCAATGCGCCGACATTGACCAGGACCTTGAGGCGACCGAGTTCCCGCTCCCAGACCGAGAGCGCCGAGAAGCTTCCCGACAGCGCGCTGCCCGCGCCGAGCGCCGCCGCCCGCCAGGTCTCGCGCGGGCTCTGCGCGGCAGCCATGGCCTGCGCCAGCGAAACCACGGCATGCAGCCGATCGTCGTCACCCATTGCCCCAGTTTAAGGAGATTGGAGGCAGTTTGGGCATTCAGAAGCTACGGAGAGTGATTACTCGCCCGGCCAGTTCGGCTTCCGCTTCTCGTTGAAGGCGGCGACCCCCTCGGCCCGGTCGCCCGAGAAGGCCACCGAACGCCAGGCCGCGTCCTCGACCTCCAGGCCCGCCCTGAGGTCCAGGCCCTGCCCGAGTCGGAGCGCCCGCTTGGCCGCCCGCAGCCCCACCGGGGAGTTCGCCGCGATACGGGCCGCGAGTGCGAGCGCCTCGGGGCGTGCGTCCTCCGCGAGGATGTCCAGCAGACCCAGCTCGCGCGCCTCCGCCGCCTCCACCCGCCGCGCCGTGAAGACCAGTTCGGCGGCCCGCGCCGCCCCGACCCTGCGCGGCAGCAGCTGCGTACCGCCGCCGCCGGGAATCACCCCGACCGAGACCTCCGGGAGGCCCACCACCGCCGTCGCGTCCCCGACGATCAGGTCGCAGGCCAGCGCCAGTTCGAAGCCGCCGCCGAGCGCGAAGCCGTGGACCGCGGCGATCGTCGGCATCGGGAGGTCGAGGACGCCGGTGTACGCGGCCCTGGCGGTGGGCCGTTGGCGTACGAGATCCGCGTCCGTGAAGGAGTTGCGCTCCTTGAGGTCGGCGCCGACGCAGAACGCCCGGTCGTGGGTGGAGGTGAGCACCGTGACGCGGGCCGCGGGGTCGGCGGCGAGCGCGGCACAGGCCGCGGCGATCGAGCGGGCCATCTCGGTGGAGACGGCGTTCATCGCCTTGGGACGGTCCAGGACCAGCTCCGCCACATGCCCGTGGCGGCGGACGGCCACGTACTCGCCGAAACGCTCTTCAGGATCAGTCATCCGCGCACGATGTCAGGTGGTGCGGCGCGTGAGCAACCATGGCTCGACCACGCCGAGACCACGCACCGGGCGCTGCCACATGGGCTGGAGCGCGAAGCGGTACGAAGGGGGCTCGTCGCCCGTCTTCTCGGCCCGCTCGGCCTCCGCCGCCGCCTCCGCCTCGGAGACCGGGGCGTCTCCGGTACGGCTCAGCTCCTCGGCGAGCGCGCCGTCGACGAGCACCGTGTCCTTCGGAGCTATCGAGGTGAGGCGGCTCGCCAGGTTGACCGTCGTACCGAAGACATCGCCCATGCGGGTGGTGACCGTGCCGAAGGCGATGCCGACGCGCAGGGCGGGCATCGTCTCGTCGTTCGACAGCGTCTCGATCAGGCGCAGCGCGATCTCCGCCGCCGTGCCCGCGTCGTCCGCCGCGTACAGCACCTCGTCGCCGAGGGTCTTGATCAGGCGGCCGCCATGGGCCGCCACCAGGTCCGCGCACGTCGTCTCGAAGGACTCGACCAGTTCACCGAGCTCCTCCTCCTCCAGACGGCGGGTCAGCCGGGTGAAACCGACCAGGTCGGCGAAACCGACAGCGAGACGGCGGTCGACCATTTCCTCGTCGTCCGCCGCCTGTACGACACGGCCCGTCGCCGCCGCCAGCTGGCGTCGCCAGACGTACCGGAGGAATTCCTCCAGCTCGGGGAGGAGCAGCTCGACCAGGGGGTACGTGACCTCGGTGCGCGTCATCCCCGGCTCGGGCGGCTCGGTGAGGCCCTCCAGGAAGGAATCGATCTGCCACTCCGCCAGGCGGGCGGTGGTCTGGCCCGTGGACCGCGCCACCTGGACCGCCATCGGCTCGCTCAGCAGCCCGGCCTCGACGAGTCCCGCGAGGCGCCGCAGGGCGAGGACGTCCGCCTCGGTGAGCGCCTTCGCCTGGCCGATGTCGGCGAATCCCATCGCCCGCCAGAAGCGGGAGGCGAGCTCCATCGAGACGCCGGCGGTACGGGCGGCCTGAAAGGGGGTGTAGCGGCGTTCCGCGCCGAGAATGAGCTGTTCGAGGCGGATCGCGAGGGGATCGTTGTTCGGTTCGGCCGTGTGATCGACCTCATGATGCGGATTGGGGTACGGCGAGGACGCCACCGGCTCCGTGCTGCCGGACTCAGACGAGGTGTCGTCGACGGTCACCTGCCGCCTCCTGCCCATTCCCTGCGCACTGCCCTGCCGATCTCCGTTGATCTCCGCGGATCGCCTCAACCATACGACAGGTGTGCCGTAGCTCACGTGCCGATGTGGAGGTAAGGGGATTCAGATGGGCCGCAAGTGGACAATGTCGCCCGCGCCGACCGGATGCTGGACCCCTTCGCCGGTCGCCAGGACGAGCCGTCCGTCGCCGTCGACCGCCACTGCCTCGCCGGTCAGCGAGCGGTCGCCGGGGAGTTCCGCCCTCACCGTACGGCCAAGGGTCGAGCAGGCGGAGGCGTACGCCTCCTGCAGCCCCGACGCCTCCGGGTCGCCGTCCGCCGCGAGCCAGTCCCCGTACCACTGCTCCAGGGAGCGGAGCACGGCCCGCAGCAGGGGGTCGCGGTCGGTGGAGACCGCGCCGGCGAGGGCCAGCGAACCGGCCGTCGGGACGGGGAGCTCGTCCTTGCCGAGGGTGACGTTCAGGCCGATGCCGATCACGACCCCGTCCTCGCCCGCACGCTCGGCGAGGATCCCGCCCGCCTTGCGCTCTTCGCCGCCGACAGTGACGAGGAGGTCGTTGGGCCACTTCAGGGCCGTTTCCACACCGGCCGAACGGGCGAGACCGGTGGCCACGGCGACCCCGGTGAGCAGCGGGAGCCAGCCCCAGCGCTCGACGGGGATCGCGTGCCGGCCGGGCTTGAGGAGTACGGAGAAGAAGAGGCCCGAGCGGGCGGGCGCCGACCAGCGCCGGTCGAGACGGCCGCGGGCGGCGGACTGCTCCTCGGCGACCAGGACCGCGCCCTCGTCCGTACCGGCGGCGCGTGCGACGAGATCGGTGTTGGTCGAGCCGGTGGACTCCACGACGTCGAAGGAGGTCCAGAGCGTGCCCGGGCGCAACAGCGCCTGGCGCAGAGCGGCGGCGTTGAGGGGCGGGCGGTCGAGGCTGGACCAGCGATTCCCAGCAGGATCGGATGCAGTCATGCAAGCCACAGTAGGTGTGGGAAACGACGCAGTGCCGAGGCGTACCCACGCCGTTACGCTACGCGTGAGTAGCCAACGCCACACATGAGCAGCCAGGGAGCCGCAGCCCGATGCCTGAGTCGGAAGAGCAGCTAGCCAGAGAAATTGAAAACAGTCACACCACCGCGGGGAAGCTCGCGGACCTGCAGCGGCGGGTCGACGAGGCGACCCACGCCGGCTCCGCGCGCGCGGTCGAAAAGCAGCACGCCAAGGGCAAGTTGACGGCCCGCGAGCGCGTGGACCTGCTCCTCGACGAGGGGTCGTTCGTCGAGCTCGACGAGTTCGCCAGGCACCGCTCCACCAATTTCGGCATCGAGAAGAACCGGCCGTACGGGGACGGGGTCGTCACCGGGTACGGGACCGTGGACGGGCGCCCGGTCTGCGTCTACTCCCAGGACTTCACGATCTTCGGCGGATCGCTCGGCGAGGTCTACGGCGAGAAGATCGTCAAGGTCATGGACTTCGCGATGAAGACCGGCTGCCCGGTCATCGGCATCAACGACGGGGGCGGCGCCCGTATCCAGGAGGGCGTCGTCGCGCTGGGCCTGTTCGCGGAGATCTTCCGGCGGAACGTCCACGCGTCGGGTGTCGTACCGCAGATCTCCCTGATCGTCGGTCCCTGCGCCGGCGGTGCGGTCTACTCCCCCGCGATCACCGACTTCACGGTGATGGTCGACCAGACCTCGCACATGTTCATCACGGGCCCCGACGTCATCAAGACGGTCACCGGCGAGGACGTCGGCTTCGAGGAGCTGGGCGGCGCCCGTACGCACAACACCACCTCGGGCGTGGCCCACCACATGGCGGGCGACGAGAAGGACGCGATCGAGTACGTCAAGTCGCTGCTCTCCTACCTCCCGTCGAACAACCTCAGCGAGCCGCCGGCCTTCCCGGAGGAGGCGGACCTGGAGACGAACGACGAGGACCGCGAGCTCGACACGCTCATCCCGGACTCGGCGAACCAGCCGTACGACATGCACACCGCCATCGAGCACGTCCTGGACGACGGCGAGTTCCTGGAGACCCAGGCCCTGTTCGCGCCGAACATCATCACCGGCTTCGGGCGGGTGGAGGGCTATCCGGTCGGGATCGTCGCCAACCAGCCGATGCAGTTCGCGGGCTGCCTGGACATCAACGCGAGCGAGAAGGCGGCCCGGTTCGTCCGGACCTGCGACGCCTTCAATGTGCCGGTGCTGACCTTCGTGGACGTCCCCGGGTTCCTGCCGGGCGTCGACCAGGAGTACGGCGGGATCATCCGGCGCGGCGCCAAGCTGATCTACGCGTACGCGGAGGCGACCGTCCCGCTGATCACCGTGATCACGCGGAAGGCCTTCGGCGGTGCGTACGACGTCATGGGGTCCAAGCACCTCGGCGCGGACCTCAACCTGGCCTGGCCGACGGCGCAGATCGCGGTCATGGGCGCGCAGGGCGCGGTGAACATCCTGCACCGCAGGACGATCGCGGCATCCGTCGACGAGGCAGCCGCGGAGGCGACGCGGGCGACGCTGATCGCGGAGTACGAGGACGCGCTGCTCAATCCGTATGTCGCGGCCGAGCGCGGGTACGTGGACGCCGTGATCATGCCGTCGGAGACACGGCGCCATGTGGTGCGCGGGTTGCGGCAGTTGCGCAGCAAGCGGGAGTCGCTGCCCCCGAAGAAGCACGGCAACATCCCCCTGTAAGGAGCGGTCATGATCAAGGTCGTACGGGGCAACCCGACCCCTGAGGAGCTGGCCGCCGCACTGGCGGTGGTCCAGGCGCGCGCCGCGGCGACAGCCTCCGCGGTGTCGTCCGGTGCGCCGCTGCCGCCCGAGGAGTGGTCCGATCCGGCGCGGATCGCCCGCCACCGGCTGCAGCAGCCGGGGCCGCGGGCGTGGGCCAGGACGTACTGGCCCTCCTGATGCCCTCCCGATGGCCCTCCTGATTGACCAGAGGCGCTTGAGTACGCGTACTCAGGCGCCTCTGCGGTGTCCGCAGGAGTATCGGAAGCATGCTTTGGTCAGACCCGAAGAACGAGCCTCCGAAGGAGCTCCGCGATGCGCAGGCGATGCTGCGGAGGGCGGGCCTGCTTGTGGCGTTGCTGATGGTGGTGGGCATGATCGTCCTGGGCCTGGGCTAGCCCCGGTCGGCGACACCGGCCCCGCTTTGTCCTCAATCGCCGGACGGGCTTGATTTTGCTGGTGCGAGCCCGCCTGTGCGCGCACGAACCGCTTTATGCGTTCCCCCAACCTGCGGATGCGAGACGTCGCCGGCAAAAATCAGCCCGTCCGGCGATTGAGGACCGGGGGTCTGGGGGCGGAGCCCCCAGGGCGGGGGTCAGCTGCGGCAGGCGATCCCGTTTCGGTCCGGGTCCAGGCGCAAGGGGTCGTCTTTACCGTTGACCCGCAGCCTCCCGTATCCGTGCGACGCCAGCCACGCACACCGTGCCTTCGTCGTCGCCTTCACCGTCCCCGGGAACACCGTCGGCACGCACACGTTCACCGTCCCGTAGTGCCGGTCACACCCCGAGACCGTGGTGGACACCGGCACCGAAGTCCGCTTCGCGGAAGGGGACTTCGCAGACGCGGCCAGATCCCCCGCGAACCCGTGCACATGCGCCGCCGAAGCCGTCGCGTCCAGCGCCGTCGGACCCCCCAGATGCACCCACTGCGCCACCGAGGGAATCCCGTTCGCGTCCACCCCGAACAGCATGTACCAGCCGGGCGGCGCCAGGTTCGGGTTGCTCGTGACGTTCAGGTCGATCGTCTTGCCGTTGATGACCGACATCGGGAGGTCGACGAACCGCTGGTTCGGGTCGGAGGAGTGCGTGACCGCCGCAGGGCGGATCAGCTCCGCCTTCGCGATCGGGCGGTCCACCGTGATCCGCTGCGTGTCGCCGTACTTCCACTGGGAGTTGATGACCGACGTGATCGAAGGGCGCGGGCCCTTCAGCAGGTAAGGCGGCGTGTAGATCGACACGTTGTGGTTCCAGGTGCCGTTGCCCGGGTTGTCGCCCGTCGACATGACCCGCCCGTCCGGGAGCAGGAAGGACGAGGAGTGGTACGTCCGCTTCTGCGGGTCCGGCGCCATCGGCGTGAACGCGTTCGTCGTCGGGTCGAACATCGACGCCTCGTAGACCGGGTCGGCCCGGTCGTGCAGACCGCCGCCCGTCTCGAAGACATTGCCGTCCGGCAGCAGCACCGCGGAGACGTACATCTTGCCCTGCGCGCCCGTCTCCGGCTTCGCGCCCGCCCCCTGGTCGGCCGTCCCCTGCGGCAGCAACGGGCCTGCCACATAGGACGGGTTGGGCTGCTTCAGGTCGATGATGTCGGTGAGGCGGTTGCCCTCAGGGTTGGAGTTGACGTTGCCGCCGCCCATCGTCAGCACCCGCTGGTCCTGCGCCGGAGGCAGCAGCACGCTCGCCGACTGGTCGCGCTGGTCCTTGTTCTGCAGGCCCGGCACGTCGGTGATCGTATTGGCGTCGTAGTCGTAGACCGAGGCACCGGAGCCCGGCGTACCGTCGCCGAAGACATGGCTGCCGCTGTAGAAGAGCCGGCCGTCCTGCATCAGGATCATCGAGGGGTAGAGGCCCCAGTACGACCAGGTCTGGTTGACCTGGTTCATCGGCAGCCACTTGTTCTGCGCCGCCGAGAACTTCTCCGCCGTAACCGAACCCGTCGAGTCCTCGCGCAGACCGCCGAAGGACACCACGTCACCGCTGCCGAGCACGGTCGCCGACGGGTACCAGTGGCCGTCGTTCATGTCGTTGGTCCGCGTGTACGTCTCGGTGTCCGGGTCGAAGAGGTACGAGTCCTTCAGCCCCTCATAACCCACCTTCCCGTCCGCCGTCGGGTACGCCTTGTTGCCGCTCATCACGAGCACCCGCCCGTCGGCCAGCTGCACATGGCCCGAGCAGAACATGTCGGCGGGCGTCGGGATCGTCTTGTACGTGCCCTTCACCGGGTCGTAGACAGCCGAGGTGAACGTGCCCGCCGCGAAGGCCGCCGGGTCGTTCCCCGAGCCCGCGATCAGCAGCACCTTGCCGTTCTTCAGGACCACCGAGTGCATCGAACGGACGGGGTTCTGCGTCGGGAGCACATCCCACTTGCCCTTGGCGCACTGCTCGGTCGTGCCGCCGCAGACCGGGTCCACCGGTGGCGGGACGACCTCCGCCATCGCGTAGTCGTCGGTGGTGACCGACCCTGTCCCGTACACCGAGACACCCCAGGTGATGCGGTCCGTGCCCGCGGGGACGACCGGGGTGCGGACCGTGGCCTGTGCGTAACTCCCGCTCAGGTCAAGGGTTTTGAGGTCGGTCCAGTACTGCCAGCCGGCCGTCGCATCGTGCCGGAAGAGCGTGATGGACGCGTCGGGCGTCGTCGACTTGTACCAGAGCGAGAGGTCGTACTGGCTGTCCGCCGTCACCGCAGGGGCGCATGCCGCGCTCTCCGTGATCAGCGCCTTGCGGTCGCCCTCGACGCGACGCGTGACGGCCACCTTCATCGCCTTGGTCCCGCTGTGCGCGTCGGCGGTCGCACCGATCGTGAAGTCGTTGTCGCCCCAGCCCGACTTCTCCCAGCACTGCGGCATCCCATCCGTGCCGGCCGTCTCGAAGCCCGGGTTGGAGATGAGATTCGCTGCCGAGGCAGGGGCCTGTGCGGCCGCGAGCAGGGCGCCTGTCATCGCCCCGATCGCCACCAGTGCGGATATCCGTGTGCGGCTCGTACGTCTCATGCGACCTGACCGTCCTTCCTGTCCCTCTTGTCCTTACGGCTGCGGCGCGGCAGATAGACCAGCGCCTCCGTCCCCGCGAACCGCAGTACGAAGGTCAGCAGCAGCGCCACCACCGTCGCGGTCAGCACCCCCATCCCCCACTCCCCCACGAACAGGGCGATCAGCGGGATCCGCAGCACCAGATCGGCGTTGGCGATCAGCGCGAACCGGCCCGCCCGGTCCGCCCAGTGCCTGTGCCCGCGCCGCGAGCGGAAGAGGAGCAGTTCGATGAGGAGGAAGTTCCAGGCCACGCCTGCCTGGTTGGCGACGACCTCGGCCGCGAGGTAGTGCATCCCGGCCGCGTTCAGTGCGTGCAGCGCCAGGAGGTTCGGTACGAAGCCCGAGAGCCCGATCAGCCCGAAGACCAGCATCCGGGCGACCGGGGAGGCCGTACGCAGCTCGACCAGATGGCGCAGGAAGCGCATCCCCTCCCTGGCCGAGGACTTGGACTCGCCCGCGAACCGGTCCTGGAAGACGAAGGGCACCTCGGCGACGGTCTCCGGGCGGCAGCGCACCGCCAGCTCCAGGAGGATCTTGTAGCCGAGCGGCTTGAGCGCGTCCGCCGTCACCACACTGCGGCGGATCGCGAAGAAGCCGCTCATCGGGTCGGAGACGGAGCGCAGCAGGCGCGGGAAGAGCGCCTTGGTCAGCCAGGTCGCGCCGCGCGAGACGGCGACGCGGTAGCCGCCCGCGAGTCCGGCGCGGCTGCCGCCCGCGATGTAGCGGGACGCGACGACGAGGTCGGCGTTGGTGCGCTCACCGGCGGCGACCAGTTCGGGGACGAGCGAGGGCGGGTGCTGGAGGTCGGCGTCCATGACGACGATCCAGTCGGAGCCCGCCGTACGCAGCCCTTCGACGACCGCGCCGCCGAGGCCGCCCACCGGCTCTTCGCGGTGGATGACGGAGACCGGGAAGGGGCAGTCCTGCGCCGCGGCGGCGATGACCGCCGGGGTGTCGTCCGTGGAGTCGTCCACGAAGACGACCTCGCAGGGCAGCCTGGCGGGCACCGACTCCGCGAGACGGCGCAGCAACTCCCGTACGTTTCCGGACTCGTTGAAGGTCGGAATGATGATCGTGACCGCACCGGGCTCGGGGACCTCGACAGCCCTCACCGCCGGTTCGCCCAGTTCGTCGGAGCCTGTCGCATCGATCGGGGAGATGCTCATCGCACGCCTCCGGTGATCTTCCTGATCTCGATCCGGTCCTCGCCGGTGCCGAAGGTGGCGACCGGCGTCGAGTGCTCCAGTGCGGCCCTGACGTTCGGCAGATCGGGGGCGTCGCGCCGTACGGTCGGCGAGGCGACGACATAGTCGAGGTCGCGGTAGCCGTGCGGCATGGTCTTGGTGACGGCGGGGTCGAGGTCCGCCTTGTAGAACCAGATCGCGCCGTCGCCCGGCTGGTAGCCGGCGTGCACGAGGTCGAGCCAGAGCGCGTCGTCGACCAGGGCCCGGGTGTTCGCCGGGTCCGCCACCTGGGTCTTCATCCAGGCGGCGGCCTGGCGGTAGGGGCGGTTGGCGTCGACGGTGAGGGCGTCGTGGTTGCCGTCGTACCAGCGCGGGGCGACGTACGCGACGGCGGAGACGGCGAGCAGGACGGCGACCGTCCAGCGGGCGGGCATCGGTATCCGGAAGCGCTCCCGGTCGACTCCCTTGCGCAGTACGCCGTGCGCGATGCTCGCCGCACCGCCCGCCAGGACCAGCGCCAGGAAGGGCAGCGCCTGGATGACGTACATCGCGGGAAGGTAACCGGAGGGGCGCGACGCGACGACGGCGAGGATCGCCACCACCAGGGCGGGCCCCGCGAGCGCACGCGCGGTGATCGACCAGCGCAGGGTGGCCAGGAGCAGCAGCGCACCGGCCAGACCGCCGAGCGGCAGCACCCGGTCGTAGTACAGCCAGGACTGGAAGACGCCGTGCGACCCCGAGGCGGTGTCGAAGACCGAGCCGGAGCCGGGGCGGCTCATCTGGTACGTGATGCCGTCGACCAGCGAGACGTGTCCCGGTCCTGGGAGCAGCTCGTTCTTGAGCAGGGCGTAGAGCGGATACGCGAGCCCTATCAGGACGCATGCGGTGACCGCCCCGGTGACCGCGTACTTGCGGGTGTCGCTGTGGCTGTGGCGCCACATCGTGACGAGGAGGGCGGGCAGGACCAGCAGCATCGTTTCTTTGGAGAGGACCGAGGCCGCGCCCGCGATACCCGCCGCGAAGTGGTGCCAGAGATGGCGGTTGGGCGATGCGGCCAGGCAGAAGGCGAGCAGCATCCACATCACGGCGATGTTGTCGAGGAAGATCTCGCGCTGCAGGACCACGGAGAGCGGGGACAGGCCGAAGAGCACCATCGCCAGGGCCGAGGCCCAGCGCGGCAGGAAGAGCCGGCGTGCCAGTACGTACAGGAAGACCGCGGACGCCGCGCTGACCGCGAGCATCGCGAAACGCATCGTCGCCACGGTCATGTTGTCGGGCGAGAACAGCGAGGGGATCCAGGTGAGGAACGCGATCTGGATCCAGCCGAGCGGCGGGTGGTCGTACCAGTAGGTGTAGTGCGCGAGGCCGTGGCCCTGCTGGACCGCCCAGGCCTGCGCGAGGTAGGTGCCCTCGTCGTCGCTGAGGGAGGGGAAGCGCGTGATGTTCCAGCCCTGGACGGTCAGGATCAGCGTCAACAGGACCGCGCACAGGGCGAGATCGGGGCGCGAGCGCCGGAAGCGGACGACGGGGCGCGGCTCGTGCGGCAGTCGTCCTGACGGACGGCCGCCCGGACGGCGGTGGTCGCGCTGGACGGGGATCGTCGTGGTGGTGGTCACCGGGGCCGGGGTGGGGGCAAGGGAGGTCACTGGAGGACGTCCTCTCGGATGCTGTTACCGGCACCGGGAAGGTGCGCGCCGGTGTGACTGGTCAGCTCCCACTCGTTGCGGCCCTGATGCTCGCGCCAGACGGCGCGGATCGCGGCGCCCGCGAGGAGCACCTGGTAGAAGGGGCCGCCGACGATGAGCTTGAGGTAGTGGATGAGCCGGACGCGCAGGCCGTACTGGGTGCCGAAGTCGTGCAGGCCGACGATCTCGAAGACGAACGTGACCATCGCGGTGATCAGCGGCAGGAAGGTGATGACCGCTATGCCGACGGGCACGTCGAGGAAGAGCGCCACGGCGACGTTGAGCGGGATGACGACGCCGGTGAAAGCCTGCAGGAAGGGTGTGGCGAGGGTGTAGCGGGCCAGCAGCCGCTGGCGCCAGGTGGGCAGTTGCTTCCAGTCCTTCTTCCGGTAGACCTGGAGGAAGCCCTGGTTCCAGCGGGTGCGCTGCTTGAGCAGGGAGACCAGGGTGCCGGGGGTCTCCTCGCGGGTGACCATGTCCGCGTCGTACGCGACGACGACCTTCTTGCCCACCGAGGAGAGCCGTACACCGAGATCGCAGTCCTCGGCGAGGCAGTCGGGGTCCCAGCCGTCGGCCGCGCGGAGCACATCGGTGCGGACGAAGACGGTGTTGCCGCCGAGCGGGATGAAACCTTTCGCCGCGTGCAGATGGAGGCGGGAGCGGAACCAGAAGAAGTACTCCAGGCAGTTGCGCAGGGCGTACCAGCTGGAGTGGAAGTTGATCAGCTGTACGCCGCCCTGGACGACGTCCGCGCCGGTCGAGACGAACGCGTGGTCCACGTGCGCGAGCAGCTCGGGGTGGACCTGGTCCTCGGCGTCGAAGACCCCGACCACATCGCCACGGCACTGCGGCAGCGCGGTGTTGAGCGCCCTGGGCTTGTTCTTCTTCTCATGGGTGTCGACGACGACGCGCACCCGGCCGGGGTCGCGGCGCGCCGCACGCTCGGCGACCTCGGCGGTCTCCGGGTCGTCGTGCCCGACGATCACGATGATCTCGAAGTCTTGGTGGCTGGACTCCAGCAGCCGCTCGATCGTGTGCTCGAGCACCAACTGCTCGTGGCGGGCGGGCAGAAGCAGCGAGAACGACAGGCCCGACGCCTCGGTCGGGGCGTCGAACCTGGTCGCGGCAAGCGTCTCGGGCGTACGCCAGGCGTGCATCTGCCACCAGAGCGTGAAGCCCGCCATCCAGAACAGCACCAGTGAGACTGCGGCAACGAACAGCGATATGAACACAGGTATGGATCCCCCCTAGTACAGGGGTGGCACGAGGCAGCTCCTGGCAGGCCCCCCTTGGCCGCCGGCGCCTCAGCAATCCCCTGATCCCCCACGCGCACTCCCCAGTGCGCGCGTCACTCTCTCCTCAACTGTGGTGAGAATATAGGGAATAAGTGAAGATCAGTGACACCGCCAGGAAAATCCTGTGTTTCGCTTATACCTCCGAAAGCCGTTGCGCCAGGTCATCGGGGGTGCCAACCGGAGCCGCACAGATGAAGTTCCGACATACGTACGCCGCCGCACCTCCGTCGAGCAGCGGCCGGTCCGCGAGGAGCGGGAACTCGTCGCCGCCCGGCTCCCCCACGGCGACCACGGCCCCGGGAGCCGTCGACAGCAGCGCGGTGCGGTGCAACTCCCTGACCAGAGCGTCGCCCCGGGGCCCTACGACGGCGACCTCGCGCGGCCCGTCGAGCGCGGCCTCCGCGACGGCCAGGCCCCACCCGATGAATCGCGGCGCACGCGGCCCGAGCGCCTTCACCACACCCAACGCCCCTTCCGCGGCCGTGCGATGGGCCTCGGAACCGGTGTGTGCCGCATACGAAAGCAGCGCACCGGCAGCCGCCGTCCACCCCGACGGGGTGGCGTTGTCGGTCGGATCCTGCGGCCGGCGGATCAGCTTCTCGGCGTCATGGGCGGTGTCGTAGAGGGTCCCGTTCTCGCCGGTGAACTGATCGATGACGAGATCGAGCAGGAACCCGGCGAACTCCAGCCAGACGCCCTCGCCGGTGACCCCTGCCAGCGCGAGGAACCCTTCGGCGACATCGGCGTAGTCCTCAAGGACCCCCGCGTTGCGGCCGACCCTGCCGTCCTTGGAGGTACGCGAGAGACGCGCCCCGGCGTCCATGTGCACCCGTACGAGAAGATCGGCCGCCTCCGTGGCCCGCTCGATCAGATCGGGCCGGTCGAAGTACGCCCCCACCTCGGCCAGCGCGGCGATGGCGAGCCCGTTCCAGGCGGCGACCACCTTGTCGTCGCGCCCGGGGGCGGGCCGCTCGGCGCGGGCGGCGAGGAGCCTGGCGCGTACCACGTCGTCGACGTCCGCACCCGGCAGCTGCAGCACCGACGAGCCTTCCTCGAAGGTCCCCTCCCCGGTGACCCCGAAGACCGCGGCGGCCCGCTCACCGGCCTCTTCGCCGAGCACGTCGCGCAGCTGCGCGGGCGTCCAGACGTAGTACGCGCCCTCGACGTGCTTGCCGGTCCCGTCGTCGCTGTCGGCGTCGAGCGCGGAGGCGAACCCGCCCTCGCTGGTGCGCAGTTCGGTGGCGATGAAGTCGGCGGTCTCCAGGGCGACGCGGCGGGCGAGGTCGGATCCCGTGGCGCGCCACAGATGCGCGTACACCCGGCAGAGCAGCGCGTTGTCGTACAGCATCTTCTCGAAGTGCGGGACCACCCACTCGCGGTCCACGGAGTACCGCGAGAACCCGCCCCCGAGCTGGTCGTACATCCCGCCGCGGGCCATCGCCTCGCAGGTGTCGGCGGCCATCTGCAGCGCGCCCTCGGAGTCGGTGCGCGCGTAGTGCCGCAGCAGGAACTCCAGCGCCATCGACGGCGGAAACTTGGGCGCCCCGCCGAACCCGGCGCTCTTCGCGTCGTACTCGCGCGTCAGCCCGAGCAGCGCCTGCGCGAGGTCGTCCTCGCCGGGCGTCTCCGGGGAGTCGTACGCGAGGGACCGCGCCGCCAGATCCTGCACGATCTTCCCGGCCACCTCGTCGACCTCGCCGCGCCGGTCGGTCCAGGCGGAGTGCACCCCTTCGAGCACCTGGCGGAAGGAGGGCATGCCGTGACGGGGCGCGGGCGGGAAGTACGTACCGAAGTAGAAGGGGCGGGCGTCCGGGGTGAGGAAGACGGTCATGGGCCAGCCGCCCTGCCCGGTGGCGGCCTGGACGGCCTCCATGTAGACGGCGTCGACGTCCGGGCGCTCTTCGCGGTCGACCTTGACGCAGACGAAGTGCTCGTTCGCGTACGCGGCGGTGACGATGTCCTCGAAGGACTCGTGCGCCATGACATGACACCAGTGGCAGCTCGAATACCCGACGCTGAGCAGCACAGGAACCCCCCGCCGCTGAGCCTCCTCGAAGGCTTCGGGCGACCACGGCCACCAGTCCACCGGGTTGTCGGCGTGCTGGAGGAGGTACGGGGACGTCTCGTGCGCGAGTCGGTTGGCCATGGCCCAATCCTCGCTCACGTGGCGGAGCCCCGTTCGTTCGCCACGGGTGCGGCGTACGAACGGGGCAAGGTCCGGCAGGGAACGGCTGGTCGTACCAGGTGTCGGGGTTCAGCCTGCCCAGGGTGTTCCCCTTCTTCAGCATCTTGGTGACGACGTACCGGGCGATGAGGCTGTAGACCGCCTCGGTGGGGTGGCCCAGGTCGCTCGTCGGTGATGCGTGTGGTGCCGTCACGGCGTTGCGCGGGTACTTCTTCTGTCGGCCGCGGCGGGAGGGGCCGGCCCGCTGGACGTACGCACATGGAGGTGAGCGTCTCGGCCATGTCGGGCGGCCCCGGCCGCCGCTTGACTGGCGTACATGACAGAGAACACGCACACGACGCAGCAGCGCACCGGCACCTCCGGACTCGTCCTCGGGACGGCACTCGCCCTGACGGGGATCGTCTCGGGCGTCTTCTACGCCTACTCCACCTCGGTGATGCTCGCGCTCGGCGACACCGGCGACCGGACCTTCATCGAGGTCATGCAGAGGCTCAACGACCGGATCCAGAACCCGGTGTTCTTCCTCGCCTTCTTCGGTGCGCTGGTGCTGACCGGCATCTCGTACTGGCAGCTCAGGAAGACCGCGGCCCGCTGGTGGGTGCTCGCCGCGCTCGTGCTGTACGCGGCCGTCTTCCTCCTCACCTCGGGCGTGAACGTCCCGCTCAACGACCAGCTGGCGCACGCAGGGGACCCGGCGCGGATCGCCGACCCGGGCGCGGTGCGCGAGAAGTTCGAGGGGGCGTGGGTGGCGTGGAACCACGTGCGCGGCGTGCTGTCGATCGCGGCCGTGGGGTGCCTGGGGCGGGCGCTCTTCCTCTACGGGAGGTACGGGAGGTACGGGAGGACCACGCAGCCCGCGCCGGCTCAGGACCCCGCGTACTTCTCGTCCGCCGCCGGGTCCAGTGCCAGCCGGTAACCCCTCTTGACCACCGTCTGGATCAGCCGGGGCTCTCCCAGGGCCGTCCGCAGCCGGGTCATCGCCGTCTCCACGGCGTGCTCGTCGCGGCCGGATCCGGGGAGGGCCTTCAGCAGGTCCGCGCGCGAGACGACCCAGCCGGGGCGGCGGACGAGGGCGCGCAGGAGGGACATCCCGGCGGGGGGCACGGGACGGAGTGCGTCGTCGACGCAGACCGCGTGGCCCCGGATCTGCACCCGGTGGCCGGCGATCGGCAACAGGCGGGCACGGGAAGGCAGTTCGGCGCAGACGACCTGCACCAGGGGGCCGAGCCTGAACCGTTCGGGCTGGACCGTGGCGACCCCCACCGCCTGCAGCGGCAGCGCGGTCACCGGGCCGACGCAGACGGCGAGCACATCCTGGTGGAGGGCGGCGAGCAACTCCCGCTCCAGTCCCCGTTCCTGGGCCCGCGCGAGGAGCGAGGCGGCGGCGGGCGCACTCGTGAAGGTCAGGGCGTCGAGCGAGCGGGCGACCGTCGCGTCGAGGAGCCGGTCCAGCGGCCCTATGTCCTCGGGCGGCATCCACCGGTAGACCGGTACGGCCACCACCTCGGCACCCCCCGCCTCCAGCGACTCGACGAAGCCGGGCAGCGGTTCCCCGTGCAGCTGGATCGCGACCCGCCGCCCTTCGACGCCCTCCGCGAGCAGCCGGTCGAGGACCTCGGCCATCGACTCGGAGGCCGGTGACCACTGCTCGGTGAGCCCCGCCGCCCTGATCGCTCCCTTGACCTTGGGGCCGCGGGCGAGGAGTTCGGAGTCGCGCAGTACGGCGAGCAGTTCGTCCCCGATCCCCCAGCCGTCGGCCGCCTCGACCCAGCCGCGGAATCCGATGGCGGTGGTGGCGATCACGACGTCAGGCGCCTGGACGATCAGCGCCTTGGTCGCGTCGAGGAGTTCGGTGTCGTCGGAGAGGGGAACGATCCGCAGCGCGGGGGCGTGGAGCACGACCGCCCCACGCCGCTGGAGCAGCACCCCGAGCTCCTCGGCCCGGCGGGCGGCCGTGACTCCGACCGTGAATCCTGCCAGGGGGCCTTGCTGCCGGGGTACTGCCACTGACTCGTCTCGCATGGTTGCTGAGGATTCCAAGGGCGCGTGACGGGTTCGGTTCGCGGGCATTTCCTCGCTGTTACGGCTAGACCTCGGCGTAGGTGAGCTGGGGAGTTGCCGTAACGGTTGCTGTACGGCGTGATCCGCGAAGGTATACCGCCCAGGTGAGTGCGAAACACGCCGCGTAGAAGGCGAGGAAGGAGACAAACGCCGCGGTTCCGGTGCCGGCCGTCTGGAACGACTGGCGGAAGGCGAGGTTGATGGCCAGCCCGCCGAGTGCGCCGACCGCCCCGATGAGCCCCATGGCCGCACCTGAGAGCCTGCGTCCGTACGCGGCCGCCGCTTCCCCCGCCATCCCCTTCGCCAGCGCCTTCTGCTGGAAGATGCCCGGGATCATCTTGTACGTCGAGCCGTTGCCGAGCCCGGTCAGTACGAACAGCGCGATGAAGCCGACCAGGAAGATCCCGAGGGACTTCTGCACGGAGGCGTAGATGACGACCGAGGTGGCCGCCGCCATGGCCGCGTAGTTCCACAGGGTGATCCGGGCCCCGCCGTGGCGGTCGGCGAGCCAGCCGCCGACGGGCCTGATGAGCGAGCCGAGCAGCGGGCCGATGAAGGTGAGCGACGCGGCCTGCAGCGGGGTGCGGCCGAACTGGGTCTGCAGGACGAGTCCGAAGGCGAAGCTGTAGCCGATGAAGGAGCCGAAGGTCCCCACGTACAGGAAGGACATGATCCAGGTGTGCGGGTCGCGCGCGGCGTCCCTGGCCGCCCCGGTGTCGTTCCTGACGGGTGCCAGGTTGTCCATCCTGAGTGCGGCGCAGAGCGCGGCGACGACGATCAGCGGGATGTAGACGGCGAGCAGGATGCGCGGGTGCGTGGCCCCGGCCGTACCGATGACGAGGAGGCCGACGAGCTGGACGACGGGGACCCCGATGTTGCCGCCGCCCGCGTTGAGCCCGAGCGCCCAGCCCTTCTTCCGCAGCGGGAAGAAGGCGTTGATGTTGGTCATGGAGGAGGCGAAGTTGCCGCCGCCGACGCCGGCGAGGGCCGCCACGACCATGAAGGTCGTGTACGAGGTCCCCGGTTCCATCACCACGTACGCCGCGATGGTCGGCACCAGCAGGAGCCCCGCGCTGACGATCGTCCAGTTGCGTCCGCCGAAGCGTGCGACGGCGAAGGTGTACGGGACCCGGGCGATGGCGCCGACCAGGGTGGCCATGGAGATCAGGAAGAACTTCCCTGCCGGGTCGACCCCGTACTTCGGCCCCATGAACAGGACCATCACCGACCACAGGGTCCAGATGGAGAATCCGATGTGCTCGGAGAGGACGGAGAAGAGCAGATTGCGCCGGGCGATCTTCTCCCCGCCCCCCTTCCAGAAGGTCTCGTCCTCCGGGTCCCACTGCTCGATCCAGCGGCCACTCATCGCGCCTCCACGGGGGGTGTTTGTCTGTCCGATGACAGACAACCGACCGTAGGCACCGGCGGTTTCGCCCTCGTGGCTGTACGTGACCGGCGCGCAACCTTGCTCTCACCCGGGACCCGGCGGCCCGGTGAGGTCCGCCGCCTGGCCGTCGCCGGTCCGCCGCCGCTCAGCCCCAGTGCGCGGGGCGCACCAGCGATCCGGGCAGGCGGGTGGCGGCGTCGCCCCTGGCCGCGTTGAGCTGGGGCTGGGTGAGGAAGAAGGCGCCGGTGAGGTCCGCCCCGGAGAGGTCCGTATCGCGGAGGTCGGCGCCTATGAGGTCGGCGAGACGGAGGTCGGCGCCGGAGAGGTCGGCGGCGATGAGATAGGCGCCGCGGAGGTCGGCGCCGCGCAGGTCGGCCTTGCGGAGACGGGCGCCCATCAGGTCGGCGCCCCTGCGGTTCTTGTTCTTGCCGGGGTTCCCGCGCACGAGTTCGCTGGTGCGCAGGAGAAGGGCGTTGACCTTCGCGCGCCGGGCGGCGACGTCGAGAGCGGCGAGGTCGCCGGGGCCGAGAAAGGTGAGGGCCTCGGTCTCGTCGCGTACGAGACGCAGCTCGGGGTGCAGGGGGCGGGCCGGGTCCAGGGTCAGCGCTTCGGTGACGTAGAAGAGGAGCTCGTGGAGCTGGCGTACGACGGGGAAGACCCCGAACATCCGCTGGGCGGTGTCCGGGGCCTGCCGCCAGTCCTTGGAGCCGAAGGTGACCTGGGAGACCTTCTGGCCGGCGCCGAAGCAGTCGTACACGGTGCAGCCGGCGAAGCCTTTGTCGCGGAGCCGGGTGTGGATCCCGCAGCGGAAGTCCTGCTGGAGGTTGGCGCAGGGCTTGCCGGCGGGTTTGGTGACGGCGAAGTCGGCGGAGGCGGCGAAGGGGAGGGCGACGCAACAGAGCCCGAAGCAGTTGGCGCAGTCGCCCTTGAGGGCCGGGGAGGGGGCTTCGGTCATGGTGCGGGATTCCTTCGTGCGCGGCTCAGGCGGGGTCCAGGACAGTCTGCCGCAGCGAACGGGTGAGGTCCTCGACACCCTTTCTGTCATCCTTGTCGAAGCTGCTGCCGACAGACATGACCGTGCCGTAGCTGCCCTTGTCGCCCCAGGTGCAGATGCCCTTGGACTCGCCGTTCGTGTACGCCAGATCGACGGTCATGCAGCGCATCCAGCCGCCGTAGGCGCCCGGGTCCGCGTCCCACTCCTCGAAGTCCGCGTTGTCCCCGAGGCCTTGCCGCATGGCGCTCCGGAAGCTGTCGACGTCCTTGGACGACATCTCGTGCATGTCTCCGTACATGCCGAACAGGACAATTGCCGCACCGGGGACCTCCGTGTCCGGATCATCCACGTAGGCGTGCGCGAACGGCTCGATCCCCGACCTGCCCATGTTCTGGCCCAGCACAGCGGCGAGGGAGTCGAGGATCGGAGCATCCACGACTTCGTTCATACCCCGGAAGTGGGACGGTGCCGATGCCGTGTAGCGCGGGTACTCCAGGTACTGGGCGTACTGCCACATCACGGAGCCCGCGGCCGCCGAAAGGGACACCACGAGCACCAGGGCGGTCAGCGCCTTCTCTCTGCGCGTGTACGACACCGATGGTGCGACCGCATCCGTCAACACCGGTGCATCAGCGGGGAGTTCACGTACATCCGCCCGCTTGCGCGCACCTCGCAGCACCCCGCTCAGCACCCGGTGCGGCACCGCCGTGAGCAGCGCCCCGCACGACACCCACCACGGCAGCCGGAACGCGGGTACGGACAGGAACACCGCCGCCTGCACCGCGGCCAGCACCAGCGCGCTTCCGAACGGAGCCCGCACCAGGGTCCGCATCAGCCCCCGCCGGGGCCGCTCCAGCGCGGTGAGCGTCTCAGCGAGCACCGCGAGGCGGTCGTCGCCCGGCCGTTCCGCGGCCCGCTCGTACACCTGCGCCGCCGGCTCCCCCGCGCGCAGCGCGAGCCGGGCGTCCTGCCGCTGCACCCGTGCCCGCGAGGCCGGCTTCGGCCCGCTCACGCCCCTGCCGCCCGAGGCCTGGGCAGCCCGTACGGCCTGAGCGGATCCCGGGGCCAGTTCCTGCAGCCGGGCCACGAGTTCGACCGCGCGGCGAGGACGTCCCGGGTGCTCGAAACCGTCGCTCTGCAGGCAGAACTGGGCATATTCGGACAGCAGGTCCAAGTCGTCGGGGAAGGAATCGAGCCCCTCCCGGAAGACGGCCTCCGCCCGGTCGTCGTGGTCGTCCGCGTCCTCCGCCGCATGGGCCCGGCCCAGTACGACGTACAGCCCCGCATGCTGCCCCGCGTCAGGACCGTCCTCCGACAGCCCCTCCCGCGCGACCCGCCGGGCCTCGCTCAACCGCCCTGCCCGCAGCAGCGCCTCCGCTTTCGCGCGCGCCGACATGACCTCTGTGCTCTCGCCCTGCATGTGCTGTGTCCCCACCCCTGGTGCAACGGCCGATCCCCTCGGCGGCCGCAACTATCGCCCGGGGCTGCCTGCCTGGTCAACCGGGGTTTTCCGCGAGGTGCCGCCGGTGGGCCACAGTCGTGGCCGCCGCTTCGCGGCCACGTCCTCGATCCAGCCGACCGCGACGATCATCAGCCCGATCAGTGGCCAGACCAGCACGAACATCAGCACGCTCGACAGGGTGGTGAGCTGGGCGTCGAAGCGGTCGTCGAGCCAGGGGATGTTGTAGAGCTGGTCGAGGAGCGGCACGGTCGCCATGATCAGGGCGTTGTGCCAGAGGTAGATCGTCACCGCCCGGTTGTTGGACAGGGTGATCACCTTGTCGAACTTCGCGAGTCTGCCCGGCAGTTGCTGCCATGAAGGTGAGTACGCGAGGAGGATCGCGCACGCCCCGAATGACCAGGCCGCCTGGGCGAGGGGGATGTCGTTGAGGTCCCAGCCGTCCGGGCCGAGGTGGCCCGAGGCCCACCAGAGGCCGAAGACCATCACCGGGACCGCGCAGGAGACCAGGAAGTAGCGCGGCACCTTCTGCAGCACGCCCTCCTGGTGGGCGAAGCCCAGCATCCAGCAGGAGCCGAAGACCGCGAAGTCCGTGAGGGCGAGCCCCGGTTCGCCCGGGACCGTGACCAGGCCGGTGGAGAGCAGCGCGGTCAGACCGAGCGGGGCGAGCAGCGTCGGCCAGGGCAGCCGGCGGAAAGCCTTGAGGAGGAGCGGGGAGAGCAGCACGAACCAGAGGTAGGCGCGGATGTACCAGAGCGGGCCCACCGCCTGGTCGGGCCAGGTCGGGTCGAGCAGCCCCCCGTCGCCGCCGAGCGTGTCCGGGTAGCCGGGGGCGCCGACCGGCAGGACGTACATCAGCAGCTTGGTCCAGTCCGGGCGCCACCCCGCGGAGACCATCGCCGTGAGCGCCAGCGCGCCGAACGCCCACATGGGCGGGAGCAGTCGGCGCAGTCGGCCGCGGATCACGCCGAGTGCGGGGCGCGAGAGGGAGCGGGCCATCAGGGAGCCCGCGAGGGCGAACATCACGCCCATGGAGGGGAAGACGACCGACAGCCAGCCCCAGCCGAAGAGGTGGTAGACGACGACCCGGAAGAGGGCTACGGAGCGGAGCAGGTCGAGGTAGCGGTCGCGGCCGGGGGCGGTGGTGCGGGCGGTGGTCCCGGCCCGGTGGGCGCGGCGTGCCGCCGGGACGGCGACGTGGCGGGGGCCCGCATCGGACGACGGGGTGGTGCTGCTCATGCGACGGTCCTCCGTTGCGGGGTCGCACCCGGTGCGTCGACCACTCCGGTACGGCGGAGCTTCTGCCAGCGCAGACGGCCGCCGGTGAGAGCGGTGATCCACGACTGGAGCAGCACGACGTACATCAGCTGCCGGTAGAGGATCTGCTGGAGCGGGAGCGAGACGAGATGGGTCATGCGCTCGCGGTCGAGCCGGAAGGCGTACGCGGCGCAGGCGGCCTGGATGGCCAGGACCGCGCCCCAGGCGAGGGCGGTCTTGAAGGTGGGGCCGAAGACCAGGCCGTACACGAGGAAGACGTCGATCAGGGGTGCGAGGAGGGGGGCGAGCACCATGAAGAGCGAGACCAGGGGGAGCCCGACGCGGCCGAAGCGCCCTGACGGGCCGCGTTCGACCACCGCGTGGCGGTGCTTCCAGATGGCCTGCATGGTGCCGTAGGACCAGCGGTAGCGCTGCGACCAGAGCTGCTGCACGGACTCGGGCGCCTCGGTCCAGGCGCGCGCCTTCTCCGCGTAGACGACCCGCCAGCCGTCGCGGTGCAGCGCCATGGTGATGTCGGTGTCCTCGGCGAGGGTGTCCTCGCTCATCCCGCCGACCCGGTCGAGGGCCTCGCGGCGGAAGGCGCCGACCGCGCCAGGGATGGTGGGCATGCAGTTCAGGACGTCGTACATCCGGCGGTCGAGGTTGAAGCCCATGACGTACTCGATGTGCTGCCAGGCCCCGATCAGCGAGTCGCGGTTGCCGACCTTGGCATTGCCCGCGACGGCGCCGACGGTCGGGTCGCCGAAGGGCTGCACGAGCTCGCGGACGGTCGAAGGCTCGAAGACCGTGTCGCCGTCCATCATCACGACGAGGTCGTAACGGGCGTGCGCGATACCGTTGTTGAGGGCAGCCGGTTTGCCCGCGTTGTGCTGGCGCACCACCCTCACGTACGGCAGCCGCAGCTGGTCCACGATGTCCGCGGTGCCGTCGTTCGACCCGTCGTCGACGACGATGATCTCGATCATGTGGTCGCTCGCGGCGAGCGAGCGCACGGTGTTGGCGATGCACTCGCGCTCGTTGTACGCGGGGACCACGACCGAGACGGGACGGGTGACCTCGGGCCCCCAGCGGAAGCCGCGCCTGCGCACCCGCCGCGCATGGACGGCGGCGAGGACCAGCATCAGCCCGAAGCGGACGAAGACCAGGACGCCGATCACGGCGAGGCCGACGACCAGGACGCCGGTGACCTGGTCCGAGACACCGACGACGAAGACGAAGGCCTTGCCCTTCCAGAGGTCGATGCCGGTGACCCGGGTGTGCGCGCTGGGGGCGCCCAGCGCGTCGGTGAGATTGCTGAACCGGTAGCCCTTCGCCTGGAGTTCGGGCAGGAAGCGGTCGAGGGCGGCGACGGTCTGCGCCCTGTTCCCGCCCGCGTCGTGCATCAGCACGACCGCGCCCTTGCCGCCCCGGGGCGTCGCATTGTCGATGATCTTCGCGACGCCGGGCCGCTCCCAGTCCTCACTGTCGGTGGAGTCGAGCGCGGTGATGTACCCGCGGCTCCCGACGTACTGGATGACCGGCCAGTTCTCGTCGTCGATCGCGTCGGCGAAGGAGGAGTACGGCGGCCGGAAGAGCGAGGAGCGGATCCCCGCCGCGCCCGCGAGCGCGAGCTGGGTCTGCGAGAGCTCCCAGTTGATGCGGCTCCTGGACTGGTAGGAGAGATCGGGGTGGTTGAAGGTGTGCACCCCCACCTCGTGCCCCTCGGCCACCATCCGCCGCACCAGGTCCGGATAGCGGGAGGCGTTGGCACCGGTGACGAAGAAGACCGCGTGGGCGTGGTACTTCTTCAGCTCGTCCAGGACCTTCGGTGTCCACTTCGGATCGGGTCCGTCGTCGAAGGTGAGGACGATCCGGTGGTTCGGGATGTCGAGGCTGGTGGGCTTGGCGGGCGTACGCGCGTCGATGACCGGGCCGCCTTCGAGAATGCGGTCGGGCACCTCGTCGGTGGCCGCCTCGGGCCGGATCCGGTGGTCGGGGGTGATCTCGTTGTGCACATAACCGCGCACCAGCAGCATCGCGAAGAGCGCGACGAGGACGAGCGGCGGGAGCAGCAGCCGCATGGGGAACGTGCGCCGGGCCGCAGCGCGCCGGCCGCTCACCTGCGGTGCGTCCGCCGCGCCGCAGCGGGGGACGGGGTGTCGGCCGGCGGTGCGCTCACGGTCCCGCTGGGCGAGGCCTCCGGGGAGGAGGGCGCCGACGGGCTGGCGGCGGGCGAGGGCGGCGACGACGGAGAGTCTCCCGGCAGCGGGCCGACGACGCCCGGACTTCCGGCGACCGAGGGCCCCGGCTTCACGACGGCCGTGGCGTGCGGCGCCGCGCTGCCGCTGACGGCGGGGCTCGCCCCCGCGGTCCCGGTGACGGTCGCGCCCGGAGTGCCGGTGACGCCCGGGACACCGGTGGCGCCGAAGGTACGGCTGCCCGGCGCGGCGGCCGCGCCCTTGGACGCGTCGGCGCCGGGCGGGACCCGTACCGTGTCCGCCGCCTTCTTGCCGTCGTCGGACGGGCCGGGGATGAGCAGCCAGGGAGCGCTCGAATTGCCGCCGAGGACGGTGACGACGAGCATCACCGCGTAACAGGCGCAGACGACCCCGGCGAGCCAGCCGAGACGCCGGATCTTCCGGCCTCTGCGCCCGCTCGCGTCGACGAAGACCGGCCGTCCGTCCGGGCTCTCGCCCACGACGGCGCCCGCGCCACCGGCAGTGACTTTGTCCGCAGGGTCCTCGGCCGGTGCTTCCGCCGCTTCGCGGCCGAGCCCGTCACGCTGGACCGTCACATCGTGCGGTTCATACACATGCCCGAAGAGGGCACCTTCTTGCCATTTATCCACCACTGTTGAACGCACTCCCCCACTGACCTGTGTCGCTTTCGCGCCATGAGACCGGATCGCTCGCCGCCCGGACGGAGTCCCCACTCCGTCCGAGCGCCCCCTACCCTGCTGAATCCGGAACGCGAATGTAGCGCACCACCACACCCCTCCGTTGCCACTGTCCGTAGTTGGTCACATGTACGACTCATCCACGACCGGAATCCATGCCCCCGGGGGTCTCTCCAGCCACGCGCGCTCCGCCACCAGCGCATCTGCAGCCCCACGCATCACCTCTAGTCCCGGGTGTCGCAGCCCTTTCCGCCACACCAATGAGATGGGCGAGAGGGGCACGGGATCGACGATCGGCCGCAGCGCCATCCCCTCCACTTCGATGAAGTCGGTGCTCGCCAGCACCGACCACCGCCGTTTGCGGATCACTCGTGCGAATTCCTCGGCGCCCTCGATCTCGGGAAAGGGGGCGGCAAGACCGATTCCCCTGCCCGCGAAGAGCCGTTCCGCCAGGTCGGTCCACTCGGCGGTGGCCGGATTGCCCGCGGCGGCATAGAGGGTCTCGCCCGCGAGCGCGGCGAGCGGGACCTCCGCCAGGGCGGCCAGCGGATGGTCGTCAGGCAGCAGGACGGCCATCCGCTCGTAGCGCAGGGGCCGGTGCTCCAGGGCGTCCCGCAGCGCACCGGGAAGCCCGGCGATGCGCCCCGCCGACACATCGAGCCGCCCGGCGACGATCTCGGCGGCGGCCCCGGTCAGCCCGCTGTGGAAGCGCGCGACGAATTCCAGCTCGGGAGCCGACTGCCGGGCCCGACCGAGGAGCTCGAAGGCGGCGCCGACCGGAGCCCCCACATCCACGAGGAGCGGCCGCACACCGTCGGTCCACGCGGCGGCCAGCTCGTCGTACGCGCCGAGCACACGGCGGGCGTACGGAAGGAGCCGCACGCCGTCCTCCGTGAGCGACACCTGCCGTGTCGTCCGCACGAAGAGCGCACACCCCAACTCCCGCTCCAGCCGCCGGACATCACGGCTCAGCGCCTGCTGAGCGACGTAGAGACGGGCGGCGGCGCGGGTGAAGTGAAGGTCCTCGGCAACGGCGGAGAAAGCACGCAGGAGCCGGGGGTCGATGTCGTGGGGCACGGGCTGAATTTACAGCGGGCAGAAATGGGCCCCGTGCCCCACGACATCGAC
>NZ_JAFLRJ010001670.1 GCF_017315755.1 Streptomyces beijiangensis | reverse complement strand
TCCTCACCGTCCAGGCCGAACAGCGAGGCGAGAGAGAGCATCGGGACGATCGTGGCGTACTCGTTGACCAGATCGGCACTGCCGCGCTCGGAGAACGCCGCGATCAGATCCGTGCACAGCGCCTCCACCTCACGCCGTACCCTGCGCTGGTCCATCCGCGCGATGCCGTCGTCGAGAGGCTTGCGCAGGCGCCGGTGCTCGGGGCCGTCGGCCCCGATGACGTTGGCACGCCAGCCCATCATCGGCAGGAGCCCCGAATGCGGCGGGACGATCCCCTCGTTGAGATCGCGCCAGTTGCGGGCGTCGCGGGAGTACAGCTGCTCCTGCCGGGTGATGGTCAGCATCTCCC
>NZ_JAFLRJ010001669.1 GCF_017315755.1 Streptomyces beijiangensis | reverse complement strand
AGGTCGATGTCCATCGTGCCGGCAATCGAGTAGATGACAACCAACGGCGGGCTGGCTAGGTAGTTCATCGTGACGTCGGGGCTGATGCGACCCTCGAAGTTGCGGTTGCCAGACAGGACGGCCGTGACGGCCAGATCGTTCTCATTGATGGCAGCCGAGACTTCAGGAATGAGCGGGCCGGTGTTGCCAATACAGGTAGTGCAGCCATAGCCAACGAGGTCAAAACCCATCGCAGCAAGGTGTTCAGA
>NZ_JAFLRJ010001668.1 GCF_017315755.1 Streptomyces beijiangensis | reverse complement strand
GAGGCGGACCGGGCCGCCGTGGGCGTGGCCCAGGTCCTCGTCCTGCATGCGCAGGGCGACCAGGACGTCCGCCCGGCGGGCCTGGGCGAGGGTGAGGCTCTCCGAGTAGGCGCCGTCGAAGCAGGTGAAGCGCACCGCCCCGGCCGTGGCGCGCACGCCCGCCGCGTCCAGGAGCCGGGACAGGCGCACCCCCTCGAACGGGG
>NZ_JAFLRJ010001667.1 GCF_017315755.1 Streptomyces beijiangensis | reverse complement strand
CCCTGGCCACCTGGCTGGCCTGCGACGGATCCGCCCAGCGGGCGAGCAGACGGCTGTACTGCCACCGCAACACCGTCCTCAACCGACTGCGCCGCTACGAGCAGTTGACCGGACGCTCCCTCTCCCGCCCCTTCGACCTGGTCGAGGTCACCCTCGCCCTGACCGCCCGCAAACTCCTCCCGCGCTGACCGGCCACCCCAGTTCTGCGGGACGTCCTTGACGAATCACCCGGAGTGGGGCCTGCCGGGGCGACCCCGC
>NZ_JAFLRJ010001666.1 GCF_017315755.1 Streptomyces beijiangensis | reverse complement strand
CCCCGAGGCCCGCTGGCTCGCCCCACCGCTGACGACGGTCCGCCAGCCCCTGTCCGAGATGGCGGCGACGGCCCTGCTCCTCCTGCTCCGCATCATGGACGGCCACCGCCCGGAGAGCACCCGCACCGAGCTGTCCACCCGCCTGGTCGAACGCGCGAGCACGGCACCGCCGCGCGGCTGACCCGCACGCGGCCGTGTCCGATTCCTTCAAGACCGGGAAGACGGGGCGCGTCTACGG
>NZ_JAFLRJ010001665.1 GCF_017315755.1 Streptomyces beijiangensis | reverse complement strand
CCTCGGCTATCTCTTCGGGCTGGGCTTCCTGCTGCCGCTGCTGGTGTGGACCGGTGTGGAGGTCGGTCCCGGTCCGTGGATCGCCCTCGCCGTGATCGAGGCGGTCTTCGTCGCGCTGGTCGGCGCGGGTGTCGCCGCGGTCTCGAAGCTGCCCGGGTGGCCGGTGTGGGCCGCCGCGCTCTGGACCGCGGGGGAGGCGGCCCGCGCGCGCGTGCCGTTCAGCGGTTTCCCCTGGGGCAAGATCGCGTTCGGACAGGCGGACGGCGTGTTCCTGCCGCTTGCCGCGCTGGGCGGCACCCCCGTGCTCGGCTTCGCGGTCGTCCTGTGCGGCTTCGGCCTGTACGAGATCGCGCGCGTGTCCCTGGACGCCCGCCGTACCGGGAC
>NZ_JAFLRJ010001664.1 GCF_017315755.1 Streptomyces beijiangensis | reverse complement strand
TACGTCTCGTGGGCTCGGCAACCACTACGGCTTCCAGCTTTTCGGACGCGGTTACTTTTTAGGCATCCCCGTCCCTGCGATTACAATGGCAGCCGCCTTTATCATCCTCTGGGTGATCCTTCACAAAACGCCTTTCGGCCGCCGCACATATGCAATCGGCGGAAATGAAAAAGCGGCCTTGATCTCGGGCATTAAAGTTCCGCGCGTCAAAATGATGATTTATTCTCTTGCAGGCCTATTATCCGCGTTGGCTGGAGCCATCTTGACGTCACGGCTAAACTCAGCCCAGCCGACGGCAGGCACTTCCTATGAACTCGACGCCATAGCCGCAGTCGTA
>NZ_JAFLRJ010001663.1 GCF_017315755.1 Streptomyces beijiangensis | reverse complement strand
GAGGGCCGTGCTCGACCGACCCGGATCGGGGCCGAGCGGGTACCGTTGACTCGTTCGTGAGGAATGCGAAGAATATCCGGTTAGATGGTCCCGGTGTCCGCTCGCCGGACGCGACACCGCGGAGGCCGCGCACCGCCGGTCGTCCCTCGACGGGCGGCCGGCCGGCGGACGGTTGGCCATGGATGACCGGGGCACCGCTGCCGAGGAGGCGAACGATGCAGTGACCGCACATTCCCACCGTCCTCCCCCCATGTCATCCCGCCCCTCCGGGGGCCTGGCCGCGCGCGCGGGATCGGCCCGGCAGCGGGACCGGCGCGGCGAGGGTTCCTGGCC
>NZ_JAFLRJ010000176.1 GCF_017315755.1 Streptomyces beijiangensis | reverse complement strand
GACGAGAGGAAACGACGATGTCTCCCTCCCCCGCCCCGCTCACACGCGGCACCAGAATGGCCGCGCTGGTCGTCGGCCTGTGCTGGATGGTCGTCCTCTTCGACGGCCTCGACATGTTCGTGTACGGCTCCGTACTCCCCAACATGTTCGCCGAGAAAGCCCTCGGCCTCACGCCCGCCAAGGCCGGTGACCTGGGCAGTTACGCCACCTTCGGCATGCTGATAGGCGCCCTGTCCGCAGGCACCGTCACCGACTGGATCGGCCGCAAGAAGGTCATCCTCACCGCCACCACGGTCTTCTCGCTCGCCTCCGCGCTCTGCGCGGTCTCGAACAGCCTCGGCGTCTTCAGCTGGGCGCGCTTCATCGCCGGCCTCGGCCTCGGCGGACTGCTGCCGACCACGATCACGATGGTCTCGGAGTACGCACCGCGCGGCCGCACGGCCCTGATCGTCGGCACCCTGATGACCGCCCACCAGGCGGGCGGCATCGTCTCGGGCTTTGTCGGCATCTGGACCACCCAGCCCGGCGGGTGGCGGGTCGCGTACTGGATCTGCGTGGCCCCGCTGCTCATCGGCGTACCGCTGATCGCGAAGTTCCTGCCCGAGTCGCTGAGCTTCCTGATGGCCAAGGGCCGCACAGCTGAAGCAAGCGCGCTCGCGAGCCGTTACGACGTCGAACTGCCCGCCCCCAAGGCGGCGCGCCCCGCCGGCCAGAGCCGCTGGGACGCCGTCATCACCCTGTTCCGCGGCGGCCAGTTCCGCACCACCCTCCTCTTCTGGCTGACGTCGTTCTTCGGCCTGCTGCTCGTGTACGGGGTCAGCCAGTGGCTGCCCACGATGATGCGCGGCGCGGGTTACGACCTCGGTTCCTCGCTCTCCTTCGTGGTCGTCATCAACCTCGGCGGCATCGTGGGCATGCTGGTCGCGGGCCGCTTCTCCGACCGTTACGGCGCCCCGCTCGTCGCCACCATCTGGTTCGCGCTGACGGGAGCAGGCATCGCCCTGCTCGCCGTCCACATGCCGCTGGCGCTCACGTACATCGACGTCTTCCTCACCGGCCTGTTCCTCTTCAGCGCCCAGGCGATGGTCTACGCGGCGGTCGCGGGCCGCTCCACCGACGACAACCGCGCCACGGCCGTGGGCTGGGTCTCGGGCATCGGCCGCTTCGGCGCCGTGTTCGGCCCGTGGCTCGGCGGCCAGCTGGTCGCGGGCGGCAGCAACGGCTGGGGCTTCGCATCCTTTGCCATCGCAGCGGTGCTCGCCACGGTCTTCGTCAGCCTGACCGGGCTGCGAACGTCGCAGCAGCCGGCCGCGCCGACCGGCGTCACAGCGGCGGAGTCCGCGCTCGCCAAGTAACGAAGCTTCCACACAACACCGCCTGCTGGACGCCCATTTGGGAGTCGAGCAGGCGGTGTTGTGTGCCACCCCATACGGATCACAATCGACGCGACAGACTTCATCACCTGGATCGCCGAGGTGACGGGCCACAAGAAGCGGTAGCCCGTAACCACGTTGCCGCCGACGCCGGATTGAGAAAGCATCCGGCGCATGGAAACGCCTGCTGAGATCCTCACTTTCGATCAGGTCGAGCTGCGCCGGTGGCGTGCGAGCGACCTCGGGACCCTCGACCGGGTCGTCGTCGAGTCACTCGCTCACCTGCGGCCGTGGATGCCCTGGGCGGCGAGTTACGACAGCGACACCACCGCCGGGTATCTGGACCGGGCCGAGAAGGACTGGGAGTCGGGCGAGGCCTACAACTACGCGATAACCACCGCTGGTTCGGTGATCGGAAGCTGCAGCCTCATGCGCCGGATCGGCCCCGGCGGCCTGGAGATCGGCTACTGGCTCCACCCCGGGTGGACGGGCCGGGGCCTGGTCACCATGGCCGCCCGGGCTCTGCTCCGTCAGGGGTTCGAGCTGGCGGAGACCGACCGTATAGAGATCCACCACGACGAGGCGAACCAGGCGAGCGGGGCCGTCCCCCGCCGCCTGGGCTTCACCGAGGTCGAGCGCCTGCTGGTACCAGAGGGCCCGGCCACCAGCGGCGATTCGGGCATCGACGTGATCTGGCGCCTGCTGTGGAACGAGGCCGAGGCCGTCACCGCCCCGAACAGGGAGCGGTGACGGCCTCGGCCCAGCAAGCCCTTTGGCTTATCCGTGGTGCCCGGTGGCGAGCGGGTCCCCGGCCTTGCGGACCACCTTCGCGATCCAGGCCATGGCCTCGGGCACGTCGTAGTTCCCGGCGTGCGGCTGGTTCCAGGCGAGCTGGTAGTCGACGTCCTTGACCTGCCGGTCCGCTTCGAGCGCGCGGTCCAGATTGAGCGAGACGGTGAACGAGGTGTCCCGGTCACGGGTGCCGGCCCGCACGTACCAGTTCGCCGCGGTGTCGGCGCCGCCGGCGCCGCCGGTGCCGATGAAGTCCATCGGGTCGATCAGGTGGACCTGGTCGTCGACGATGGTGCTCCGCTTGCTGGTGTACTGATCCCACGTCAGGCCGGTGTCGTCGATGCCGCTGCCGTCACCGGCGACGTCATTGTGATTCCAGCTGTACTCGGTGTAGTTCATGTACTTCTGCGTCGGCGGACCGAAGAGGTTGGTCTCGGTGCCGCTGGTGGTGTTCCCGTTGACGCCCACGGCGTCGAAGGCGGGCGTCGTCTTGAGCGTGGCCTGGGCGACGACGAAGGCGAGGTACTTCTTCATGTCGACCGAGCGCACCGTGTCGGTGGCGTTGTCGGCGTCGATCCAGTCGTTGACGTACGACTTGGCGGTCGGCGGGGCTCCGGGTCCGCTGGACTGGATCTCGAAGGTGCCGCCGAGCGCGGGGATCGTGTTGGCGGCGCCGGCCTTCATGTAGGTCTCCGCGGAGCGGATGACCTCCTGCCTGATGGTGTCGATCATGTTCGCGGCGGTGAGCCTGGTGCCGTCGGGGTTGCGCAGACCGAGGCTCTTCTCGTACGCCGGGAACTGGGCCGCGATGGCGGCGGCATCCTCGGGCGACGGGTTCTGGCCGGTGTCGGCACGGGTGTTGAGGATGTTGTACAGCCACTCGTACGCCGTGTCGGCGTTGCCGAGGTCGGTGATGGGGCAGTACGCGTTGACGGCGAACACGTCGTCGTGCAGAGTGCTGCGGCCCTTCGCGTCGATGCCTGCTGCGCCGATCCGGGCGAGGTACGGGTCGTACTCGCTGCTGTTGCCGGAGGCGCCCAGGATCGACACGAGCGCGCCGCCGCCGCTGGTGCCGTTGATGACGATGCGCTCGGCGCTGCCGGGCATCGTGCGGTCGTTGAGGCGCAGGTAGCGTACGGCGGCCTTGGCGTCGACCACCGCCGCAGGGGCCTTGCCCGGGGAAGTGCCGTCGGCGCCGAGCAGCCCGCGGCTGCGGTTGGCGACGTCGACGAAGACGTATCCGGACTTCAGCGCGGCGCCGACGTTGCTGGTCGAGCTGTCGTAGGACTTGCCGTCCGCCACGCTCGCCTTGATGTAACTGGCCATCCAGCCACTGTTGTTGACCGCGAAGTAGACCGGCGCCCGCTGGTCGTCGAAGGCGCTCTCGGGGACGAACACGTTCATGCTCTGATAGCCGCAGGCGGTGTTGGGGATCGTGGTGCTTCCTGAGCCACCGGGGCCGCTGGGCTGCTGGGCCGCAGCCGCGACGGGCTTGGCGACGTAACAGATCTCCTTGTAGGAGCGCACCTTCATCGGCCGGCCGTCGACGGTGACGGTGATCGTCGTGTACGCGGCGGAGTCGAAGGCCAGCGCGGCGTCCTCCGGGTCGGCGACATGGCCACCACTCTGCGACGGGACCGCAGCGGTGGCCGCCGCGAAGGAGGCGGGCATCGCGACGGCCGTGAGGGCGAGGGAGCCCGCGACCGCCATCCCTCTGAGGAGGTACTTGCGTCCCGAGGACGCCGAGAGCCGCTGCATGGCATCTCCACTCGTTGAGCACCTGGTGGTGCACTGACACCTCGGGGCCGAGGCGTGACGCACGCTATAAGATTGTTAACAATATGCCCAGCGATCTAGCAAACATTTTTGTTGAAGATGTGCGCGAGGTGGACGCCACCCACGCCGCCTACGCCACGGCGGTGAGCGGAGCGCAATCGCGGCAACGCCCCGGTCGCGGGGCGCGGTAGGCGCGTTCGCAGCCGTCGCAGGTCTGGAACGGGTCGGGCCGCGAAGGCTCCGGTGCGGCGGGGACCAGCGGCGGCAGCAGTTCGGCCAGCCGGTGGGCGAGAAAAGCGGCCGGGCGGCGGAGAGGCTCTGCGGGCAGGCCTGCGGTCAGCGTGCGCCGTACGGCGTCGGGGGCGATCCCGCGCTCCAGCCAGGCGGAGACGGCCGGGGCGAGGTGGTGCGTGTCCCGTACGGAGAGCAGGAGGCGGGGTTCGTGGGCGCGGAGGGAGGCCAGCAACTCCTGCGCGGTGTCGCCCCGTTCGGGGACCGGCTCCGGCGTCGGCACCGGCTCCGCTTCCATTACCCCTCCGACCAGTGGAACGTTGTACGAGGTCGTGCGGGTCACGATCCGCCCTGAGGGCATGCGCTCCCTGGCCCGGGCCAGATACCCGTGCGCCTCCAGCTCCCGCAGCGCGGCGGCGATCCGGATCTCACCCTCGGGGAACTTCGCCGCCAGGACCTTGATCCCGACCGGTGCGCCCTCGGGCAGCGACTGGATGTGCGTGGCCAGACCGATCGCCGTGAGCGACAGCTCGGCGTGCTGGGCGAGGTGGTTTCCGACCACGGTGAACCGCTCGGACTGCTGTTGATCGACGTGTCCGATCCCGGATCGGGAACGCTCGGACCGGGCGCGCGAGGGCGCGCTAAGCTGCTGCTCAGTCATCAGGAAGCGGCTTTCTTCCTCGGTGGTCAGGCCCTCGTTCGGGATTGCAGTCCCGGCGGGGGCCGTCTCATGGGTATGGGGGTTTGTTGATCGCCGCCGACCTTCCCGCACCAACTTCCTTGATCGCCAGTCCATTTGGGCCAGTTCACCCGTGTGGGTGACGAGACGGCAGGGTTGGGTGGGGTTGGTTCTTTACCTGGTTCTTTGTCTTTGACGTCGGGCCCGACCGGAACGTGGCACTCACCGACCCGGTGCGAGATCGATCTCCGCCCAGACGACCTTGCCGGGTACGGGCCCGAGCGCCACGCCCCACCGGTCCGCGCACGCCCCGACGACGACCAGCCCGCGCCCCGACTCCGCATCGCCGGCGTCCGGATCGTGGGCGTGCGGGATGCGGTCGCCCCGGGAGTCGTACACCTCGATACGGAGCGTGCCCGTCACGGAGAGCGCGACGCTCAGCCGGAAGTCGCGGCCCGGAACGCGGCCGTGGGTGATGGCGTTGGCGGCGAGCTCGGCGACGACCTGGCCGGTGGCTTCGAACGGCAGTCCCCAGTCGACAAGCTGCTGGATGACCAGCAATCTCCCGAGCCGGGCTCCGCGACGGGTGGACGAGAGCTGAATGCTGAACTGACGGACGGGTGCGGGCATTTCGGTGACTTCGTGACTCATGTCACTCAGGCTGCCGGGAGCCTCGTAGGCCGGACAGCAATTCCTTCCCTACGTACGGTGACTGTCCCGAGCTTGTCCAGTGCTGTCCCGGCTGTCCGGGGTGACGCTCCGGGTACGGAGGCGGTTGGAGGTGGGTGCGTATGAGCAGCAACGCGGGTGGCGACGGCAGGGACGAACCGGGTTGGGAGGTAGATCCCGACGACGAATCGGGCGTGGCGGTAGTCGCGGCTGTGGGGCGTCAGCTCAAGCTCTGGCGGGAGGCGTCGGGGATGCGGGCGGCCGAATTCGGGGCGGCGATCGGGTACGGGGAGGACCTGGTCTACAAGGTCGAGGGCGGGCGGCGGATCCCGAGGCCCGAGTATCTGGACAGAGCGGACGAACTCCTGGGCGCGTACGGCAAGATCACGGCGATGAAGAGGGACGTGGCGGAGGTCCGGTACCCGAAGAAGGTGCGGGAGCTGGCCAAACTGGAGGCCCAGGCCGCCGAGTTGGACGCGTACCACAACCACAACATCAACGGCTTGCTCCAGACCGAGGAGCACATGCGGGCACTCTTCTCGGGCTGGTTGCCCGCCTACTCGATGGACGAGATGGATCGCATCGTCGCCGCACGAATGGCTCGGCGCTCCATCTTTGAGCGGGATCCCATTCCGTCGCTCAGCTTCGTGCAGGAGGAGGTGACGCTCCGCCGTCCGGTCGGAGGCACAATGGTGTGGCGCCGACAACTCGAACGCCTACTGGAATTGGGCCAGTTGCGGAACGTGGCGATCCAGGTGATGCCGACCCATCGTGAGGAGCACCCCGGGACGGGCGGGCTGATCGAAGTGCTGAAGTTCCCCGACGGTACTGCGGTAGGACGTTCCGAGGGGGCGTTCAGCGGCCGACCGGTCGCCGACCCGAAGCAGCTCAGGATCCTCGAACTGCGCTATGGGATGATCCGGGCCCAGGCTCTCACCCCACGGGAGTCACTGGCCTTCGTCGAGCACATGCTGGGAGAGACATGATCCATAACGCTTCCGAGCCGGACTGGTTCAAGAGCAGCTACAGCAGCAGCGGTGACGGCAACGACTGCGTCGAGGTCTCGACCACCCCCCGCACCATCCTCATCCGCGACTCGAAGAACACCGCCGGACCCCAACTCGCCTTCACCGACGGCCCCTGGTCCGCATTCGTGGCGTACGCGACGGAGCGCTGACCCCCTGCCCGCCGCCTCGCTCCTCTGGGCGGCCCGGGGCCGCCTCAACCTGCCTGCGTGGTGAACTCGACCTCCGCCGCGCTGTTCGACGGAAGAGGGCCCGGCGTAACCTGCACGCCGGACCCATCCCCCGTATTGAGTGGCGGGAGCGGGATTCGAACCCGCGACCTCAGGGTTATGAGCCCCGCACGCTACCGAACTGCGCCATCCCGCTAACACCAAAGGTAGGGACGGGAGTTGGCGGTCGCAACGTAATTTCTCCGCCTCACCAAGCCGTGGCGAGCCAGGCAGCCACTCCCGCGAGGACGAAGAGCGTGCCGTTGAGACCGGTCTCCTTGACCTCACCCCTGGACAGGTGCAGACCGGCCGCCAGCGCCTGGAGCACGAGGAGGCCGAGCGCGGCGAGCATCGCGAGGACCGGGGCGATGCCCGTGAGCGGCGGGAGCACGAGGCCGGCCACGCCGAGTATCTCGACGGCGCCGATGACCCGGACCAGCCACATCGGGACCGTGTCGACCCAGCCCATCATGGGCGCCAGCTGCTCCTTGCTCTGCGCGACCTTCTTTCCGCCGCCATAGAGATAGAAGGCTCCCAGGAGTCCCGCGACGATCCAGTAGGCGATCTCCATCTTCGTCCTCCGTCATGGTTACGATTTGTTAGTAACCACATGGTCGGTGACTATGGAACGGCTTACAAAAGGCACACCGGTGTGCGTGACGAACAGGGCGAACAGGGGGCGGCGATGTCGAAGTACCGGAACTCCTGCCTCATCCGCGGCGACGGCGGCCGGGCGATCCGGGGCATCCTGGACCGCATCGGCGACAAGTGGACGCTGCTGGTGGTGGCCACGCTCGACGGCGAGCGCATGCGTTTCACCGAGCTCCAGCAGCGCATTCCGGGGATCTCGCAGCGCATGCTCACGCGTACGGTGCGACACCTTGAGCGCGACGGCCTCGTATCGCGCACTGCGTACGCGGAGGTCCCGCCACGGGTCGAGTACGAGCTCACGGCGATGGGCCGCACCCTGATCGGGCCCGCGGTGAAGCTGGCCGAATGGGCCGTCGACAAGAACCCCGACATCGAGCAGAGCCAGGCGGCGTACGACTCGGAACACCGAGGCTGACAGCGACGGACACGCTCCGTTGACGACGCTCCGACCATCTCGACATCGTCCGCGAGCTATTGGACGGGCAGACAGGCTTGGACCTCAATAGGGCGTGCGTTAAAGAGTCCCGCCTGCCGTGGCTGGGCGGCAACGCCTGTGTTCCCGGCTAGCATCGGCATCTTCGCCGACCGCTGGAGTTTGCCGCCATGCCATTGCCGCGTCTCGGAGTCGTCATCGTCACGATGGGCAATCGCCCGCGTGAGTTGGCGGCTCTGCTCGCTTCGGTCGAGAAACAGGATGTCCCTGCGGCGCGGGTGGTGTTGGTGGGCAACGCGACGCCCCTCGCTGATGTGGCCGTGGCGGAGAACGTGATCAAAGTCCCGCTCGCGGAGAACCTCGGTTGCCCGGGGGGACGCAATGTCGGTCTGGAAATGCTGCGTCACTCCGGTGACGTCGACGTCGTCATCGAGCTGGACGACGACGGCCTGCTCATCGACGCGGAAGTGTTCCGGAAGGTCCAGCAGCTGTTCGCGTCGGATCCGCGGCTCGGGATCGTCGGGTTCCGCGTCGCCGATGAGCACGGGCACACCGAGCGGCGCTGGGTGCCCCGGCTGCGCACCGGCGATCCGATGCGCCGTGGCCCGGTGACCGCGTTCCTAGGTGGCGGGCACGCCTTCTCCATGCCGATGCTCGGAGAAACCGGCCTCTGGGCTTCGGAGTTCTTCTTCGGTCATGAGGAGTCCGACCTGGCGTGGCGCGCGCTCGATGCGGACTGGAAGATTCTGTACGAACCCGAGCTCGTCCTTCAGCACCCGAGGACGTCCCCGGCGCGGCACGCGGTCCACTATCGGTTCACGGCGCGGAACCGGGTGTGGCTGGCGCGCCGTCGTCTTCCGCTCCCGCTGATCCCGGTCTACCTCGGCATCTGGATGCTGCTCACCATGGCTCGCGTCCGGTCCTTGAGCGGTGCGAAGGCGTGGTGGGGCGGATTCGTCGAGGGCATGCGGGAGTCGTGTGGTCCGCGCAAGGCGATGAAGTGGCGCACGGTGTGGCGTATGACCCGCTTGGGCCGCCCCCCGATTCTCTGAGCGGCGTCTTCGATCTCGTGGTTGTCAGAGGGCGATGAGCTTCACGCGGCTGCCGCAGAGCTTGGACATGTCGTCGAGATCGGATGTGAGCACGGCAACCGGACCGGGTTGGCGAAGGGCAGCTTCCGCCACCGTCGCATCGATCGCATATTTGTGCCCGTGCAGTCCGGCAGCCTTGAGGAGCTTGGCGGCTTCCTTGGCCGCCTGCTCGGTCACCGGCTCCACTTTGATCCGGGACAGAGCCCACTGGAGGCGGGGGATGTTCACGCGGGAGTGACTGACCTCCACGATGGTGTTGGCGCTGACGACGAGATCCGCGCCCATCTCGTGGAAGACATGGAACATCGCCAGGATCTTCCGGTCCTGGGCGATCCAGGCCGAGAGTCCCTCGCTGTCCAGGACGACGGTCTCGATGCGCTCCGTCACGCGGCGCTCTCTCCGCCCTCGGACTCGGCGCCACTGAAGATCCGCGACCGGGCATCAGCCAGCTCAGCTGAGCTGAACGCCCCGTATTCATCGGTGTGGCTGCGCAGATCGGCACCCAGCAACTGATGTCTGATCTGGCGGGCCACCGCCTCTGCCACATACCCGGACACGTTGTCCGTGATCTTCTTCAGCTCCGCCACCTGTTCGGTGGGCAAGGTGACCGTGATGCGGGTCGTATCAGCCATACCGCGAGCATACTGCAGTATGCGCGCTCCGGAGTCCTGAGCTCGAACCGCGCCTCTACGCGCTGACCGCCCCGGCATCCTGCCGGCGGGCCGCCCACCGCATCCGCGGTTCCACGACGCAGCGGAACACCCTGCGCACCGGTGGTGTGCACAGCAGGGTCACCACGGTCGCGGCCGCCAAGGTCACCGCGATCTCGCCGAGTGGTGTGGTGAGCACCGACCTGTCGTACCAGCCGGCGTATTTCGCGCCCCGGATGACGAAGCCGTGCAGCAGGTAACCATAGATGGTGCCCGCGCCGAGACCGCTGATCCACAGCCGCCGGCCCGGTACCCAGGAGAGGAAGCACGCGCTGAGCACCAGCGCGCAGCCGAAGAGGGCGAGCGTCATCACCGGGCCCGTCCAGGCCCGGAAACCCAGGTCCTGGGCGCTGGAGTTGTGGAAGAACCACGATGCGGTCATACGCGGCGCAGCCCAGTACGACACCCCCAGCGCGAGGGCGCAGACAGGCACTGCCACGATGCGTACGCTCCAGCGGCGCACCAGCGCGAAGTGGGCCGGGCGCAGGTGCAGACCCAGGACGAAGAACGGCAGGAACTGCAGCACGCGCTGGAGTTGCAGATCCCCGCCTATGCCGACCGTCGCCGTGGCGAGCGCGGCCACGGCGAGGGACAGGGGCACGGGCCACCGGACCGTCTGCCAGAACGGCGTGGTCAGCCGCCAGAGCAGCAGCGCGGGCAGGAACCACAACAGCCAGTACGGGTCCGCCGGGGTCAGCGGGAACGACGGGTCCTTGAACGCGCGCTGGAAGAGCGTGTAGGCGACCTCGAACACCGCATAAGGCACCACAAGCGTGGCGAAAAGTCGCCACACGCGTTCGCGCCGCAGATCGAAACTCCGCGAGAAGTAGCCCGCGATGATGATGAACACCGGCATGTGGAAGGCGTAGACGAGGGTGTAGAGCGACTCGACCACACGCCCGCCGCCGGGCAGCGGCTCCCATGAATGACCGATCGCCACCAGCACGATCGCCAAGTACTTCGCATTGTCGAAGAACGGATCGCGCCGGGGCGCCGACGGACGGGACGAGGGCGTTGCAGCGACTGCGGCCTCGTGCCGGGTCTGCGGTATCAGAGTGGCCACCGGGGCACTCTAGCCCCCGCCTGCATCGAGGCCGGCGCCGTATCCCGTCTGTCATTCTTGATCGACATCGCAGAAGTCCGGGAGGCCACGTGACGGGGACGGGGAACGGGATACCCGCGAGGTATCTGGACGGGTACGCCGCCCTGTTGGCCGGGGTCTCCGCGACCGGTCGTCGGCCGACCCGCGCCGAACTCACCGCCCGGCGCACGCTCGGCGCGCAGGCCGCCGAGGCCGGGCACTCGCTGCGCGCCCTGGTCGGCGGACACCTCGCCGCCACGCGGGCCACCTGGTCCGCCGCTCCGGGATCCGCCGACAGCGTCCTGGCAGCGGTGGAGCAGGCTGTCGACGCACTCGCCGAGGGATTCGAGCAGGCGCAGTACGTCGCCGTACGCCAAGAGGGCTCCGCCCGGCGGGAGTTCATCGACGATCTGCTGAACAGGGGCAGCGATCTGGGGCGCCTCGCCGAGCGGGCGGAGCGCTTCGGTCTGCGTCTGTCGCACAGCCACGCGGTAGCGGTCGCCCAGGGTACGGCCGTGTTCGACGAGAGCACCCCGGCCGCCCGCAGCGTGGGGCTCGCCGTCTTCGGCCGGTTCGGCGCCCGCAGCATCCTGCTCACCACCAAGAACGGCCGGCTGATCTGTATCGCCCCCGGCGACCAGGACGACGTTCTCGGCTATTTCGCGCAGCTCGCCTGTGCCGCCGCCGACGGCACGAAGGTGGCTTTCGGACGGCCCCACCCCGGCGCGGGCGGGGTCGTCCACAGCTACGAGGAAGCCCTCAACGCCATCGACCTGGCCGAACGCCTGGATCTCGCAGGCCCGGTGGTACGGGCGGCCGACCTCCTGGTCTACCCCGTCCTGGCCCGCGACCGGGAGGCGATGGCCGACCTCGTGCACCACACGCTCGGGCCGCTCCAGGAGGCCCGCGGCGGCGCCCAGCCCTTCATCGACACCCTCACCGCCTACTTCGACGCGGGCTGTGTCGCCGCCGAAGCGGCCCGTCGACTGGCCCTGAGCGTCCGGGCGTTCACCTACCGTCTGGAGCGCATCCGCCAGCTCACCGGAGCCGACCCCTCGGACCCGGTGCACCGCTACGCACTCCAGACCGCCGTCATCGGTGCCAGGCTGCTGGGCTGGCCCGCCTAGCCGACCACCTCGTACTGGCCGACTTCCAGGAAGTAACGTGCGGCCTCAGGCGTACCGGCGTCGAGAGCCTTGCCGGCTGCCGCACGCAGGGCGGCGCTGCTGTGGGGATCAGCCAGGATGCGGGCGATGGCGACCTGGTCGTCCTCGAACTGAGCGAGCCGCAGCCCAGTCTCCAAGAACGCCCGCGCAGCCTCAGGCGTACCGGCATCCAACGCCTTCCCCGCCTCCCGGCGCACACCCTTGCCCGTGCTCGGCTTCCCCAGGATCGTGAAAATGGCAACCTGGTCGTCCTCGAACTGAGCCAACCGCAGCCCGGTCTCCAAGAACGCCCGCGCAGCCTCAGGCGTACCGGCATCCAACGCCTTCCCCGCCTCCCGGCGCACACCCTTGCCCGTGCTCGGCTTCCCCAGGATCGTGAAAATGGCAACCTGATCGTCCTCGAACTGAGCCAACCGCAGCCCGGTCTCCAGGAAGGAGAGCGCGGCCTCACGCGTATGGGCATCCAGCGCCTTCCCCGCCTCCCGGCGCACCGCCACGCCCGACGTCTCCTCCCCCAGGATCCGGGCAATCGCAACGTAGAGGTCGTCGTCCGACATCGAGTCGTACGGGGAGTCCGCATCCGCCGCGGCGGCTGCGGCGACGGACGAGGTTGCGGCCGGGGACGTCGCGCCGGCGGCGAAGGACGGTGTGGCGAGCAGCAGAACCGGTGCCAGGGCTCCTGCGGTCACGGCCAGCGCCGCGCGGGTCAGTCTCATGTGCAAACCTGCCTTGGGTCGAAGAGTCGTCCGACATTCCTTGCACGCGGGCAACCGCACATGACGTCGCACGAAATCCGTGTCTCCCCAGCAGCCCCCCGCTGCAGCGATCTTCCCAAAAAAGCATGGCCCCACTCATTGCCCGACCTCGGCAGTCTTCACGCCCTGGCGTTGCCGCGTTGCCGCGTTGCCGCGTCGCCGCGCAACCGGTCGGCATTCAGCCGACCGATGAGTTCAGGGGCGGCGCCAGGTCTCTTCTCCGTACGGACTACGAGTGGAAAGGCCGGCGTCATGACCACCGAGCAGCAGCATCCGCGGACCGAGCTCGACGCGCGCTACGGCGACAAGGGCGCCGTAGCCACACCCTGGCCGGAGGCCGTCGCACGGCTCACTGCGGCGGAGATCTTCTGGCTGACGACCGGACGGCCCGACGGGCGGCCCCACGTCACCCCGCTCATCGCCGTCTGGCTCGACGGCGCCCTGCACTTCTGTACCGGGGCCGAGGAGCGCAAGGCCCTCAACCTGGCCGCCAATCCGCACTGCGTCCTGACCACCGGGAACAACACCCTGCGCGAGGGGTACGACCTGGTCGTCGAGGGGGCGGCCGTGGAGCTGGGCGACGAAGGGCAGCTGGGGCGGCTGGCCGACGCGTACCGGGCCAAGTACGGGGACGAATGGTCCTTCGACGTACGCGACGGAGCCTTCGTCAGCGGAGGGCACCGAGCGGCGGTGTACCGCGTCGCGCCGGTCACCGCCTTCGGCTTCGGAAAAGGGCCCTACTCGCAGACGCGCTGGGTTTTCGACCGCGACCAGGGCACACAGGTCTAGAGGCGGCAGCTGATCTCCATTCCGTCCTCCACGGGGAACGTGACGCTCTGGTAGCCGTTCCGGGGGTCACGGACGTAGCCGAGGTAGGGCGCGAGATCCTCCAGGTCGACGTCGTCGGCGACGACGAGGGTGCCGGGCGCGAGGCGTGGTTCGAGGAGTCGCAGGACGGGCAGGCACAGGTCCTTCCAGCCGTCGAGGAGGACGAAGTCCGCGGAGCCGGCGACTGCGGCGAGGGTATCTCGGGCGTCTCCTTCGAGGATGGTGATCAGGTCGTCAAGACCCGTCTCGGTGAACGTCCGGCGGGCGGCCGCGGCCTTGGCTGCGCTCAGTTCCGTACTGATCACCCGCCCCGTCCCGTTGTCGCGCACCGCGGCGGCCAGATGGAGTGTGGAGATGCCGAAGGACGTGCCGAACTCGACGACGGTGGCGGGGAGGATCGCCCGGATCAGGTTGTAGAGGAGGCGGCCGCCCTGGGCGGAAATCGGCATGTACACCTCCGCGTTGGCGTCGGCCTGCTCCTGCGGGCCGAGGGGCGCTGAACTCTGGGGCCATGCCGCCCGGACCCGCCTGCTGGTCGCCTCGTCCTCCTCGGCATGCCGGAACATCCGGTCGAGGGCGGACGCGACGCGGGGGTCTTCGAGGGTGTTGGTGGGTGTCATGGACCTAGAGTAGACGCACCGTTGCGTTGCGTCTAGAGGTTCTGGCCTACTCTGGCCCCAGGAGGCAGACATGGAACAAGGAAGTACGGCCGCCACGGCGGCCGGGCCGGAACCGGCGGCACGCCACCACGGCAACAGGCACGGCCGCAGCGAACAGGCCCGGCAGGCGGTGCTGGAGGCGGCCGACGGCCTCTTGGTCGAGAAGGGCTTCACCGGCGTCACCATCGAGGGCATCGCCACCCGGGCGGGCGTCGCCAAGCAGACCGTCTACCGCTGGTGGAAGACCAAGACCGACATCCTCCTGGACGCCTTCCTCCAGGACGCGGCCGAAGCCCTGACCCCGCCGGACCACGGCGACCTGGCCCCGGACCTCCGCGCCCACCTGCGCCAACTGGCCCTGTTCCTCACCCGGTCCGACGCGGGCGCCGTCTTCAGGGCCCTCATCGGGCACGCCCAGCACGATCCCGCGTTCGCCGCCGCCCTGCGGTCCGGGTACCTGGACGAACAGCGCCGACGCGACCGACTCCCGCTGGAACGTGCGGTGCAACGCGGCCAGCTCGCCGCCGGACTCGACATGGCGGCGGAGATCGACCAACTCGTGGGACCGGTCTACCACCGTGTCCTGGTGACGGCGGAACCCGTCGACCAGGCTTTCACCGACCGCCTCGTCGAGGCGTTCCTGCACCGCGCGGACGTCACGGACGTAGCCGACGCAGGGGAGATGGGAAGCAGATGACTCTGAAGGCAGGCCAGCGAGTGGTGCTGGCAGCGGACACCCGGCTGACCGATTCGGCCGAGGTGTCGGGGGTCGTCGTCGGGTTCCTGTCCCTGGCGGCGGGCACCGGCGGGACCGTCGAGCAGGTGGTCGGCCACCAGGACGAGAGCGACGACGTGCGCGAGTACGAGCGGCTCAAGTCGCTGCTCGACGCCTTCGGGCGCGAGATGCCCACGGAGAGCAGGAAGCAGCTCGAAGAGAAGGTCGGCGCTCTGGAACCCGCGTGGACCGCCTTCCAGGAACAGGCGCCTCGCGTGAGCGTACGGGTCCGCTTCGACAACGGGTTCATCCTCGACGGGGCCCACGAGGACGTCTTCGTCCCTGCCTGAGGGCGGGTTGGGGAGCGCCTACGGCGTGAAGTACTCCGACATCAGGTCGCTCACCCATTCCGGCTGTTCGATGTCCACCGCGACGAACTCCGCCATCGCCGGCTTCAGGTCGATGACCGGGGTGCCGGAGACCGCGTCGAGGCCCACCACCGTCAGTTCGCGGCCTTCCACGGATTCGATGGCACAGCACGTCACCCCGATGCGGTTCGGTCTGCGGGGGCCGCGGCCGATCCGACCTCCCGCCCGTCGGTATTTTCGCCGGCCGCGG
>NZ_JAFLRJ010001662.1 GCF_017315755.1 Streptomyces beijiangensis | reverse complement strand
GCCTCGTACAGGCCGTCACTCGCACGCCGGAAGCCGGGAACCCGCATCGCAGCCCCGAGGCCGTCCGCGAAGGGTGGACCAACGCCGTCGCACTGCTGTCCGCCGCCTTCCCCGCAGAGGATGCCCTGGCGGATATGGCCACCTGGCGCCTGCTGCTGCCCCACATCGACGCACTGTTCGCGTAATCGGCCGACGAGGATCCGTTCCCTCTCGCGGACACCCTGTTCATGAACACGGCCATCTACCTGATCCAGCAGAGCCAGCAGCACCGCGCGGTGTCCTACCT
>NZ_JAFLRJ010001661.1 GCF_017315755.1 Streptomyces beijiangensis | reverse complement strand
CCCAGAGGCCGACCAGGTGCGCGTGCAGGACTTCCTCGGCTTCCTCTGCGGCCAAGTGGCCTATGAGCACATGGGTGGTGAGGCCGTCGGCGAGGGCGAGCAGGGTACGAGCCTCGCGCTGCGGGTCGGACGGCGTAGCGCCTTCGTCGGCCGACCCGCTCTCGGTGGCCTCCGTGATGAGGCGGACGAGGAGGTTCTGGAGGGCCGCGTAGCTGGTTCTCAGCGGGCCGGCGAGTGGCTCGCTGACAGCGGCCTGAGCGACGAACGCGAGCCAGATCCGTGCTTCGGCGCGGTGCTCTTCGCGGAGCAGGGCGATTTCGTCGGCTGCGTGGCTCAGGGCGGTGGCGGCCGACTGGGCCGGGCTTGCGGCCAGGC
>NZ_JAFLRJ010001660.1 GCF_017315755.1 Streptomyces beijiangensis | reverse complement strand
AGTTCATCCAGACGTACCATATGAAAGACGTGTCAGAGCTTTTGCGCATGATTCCGGCTGATGATTTGAAGACATTTTACACGCATGCGCTGCATCAGCTTGCCAGCCTGCCGAAGGATGACCCAGGGCTCCTGCAAACATTGTCCGTCTATCTGGAAACGCACTGTCAGATTTCTGAAACGGCCAAGCGCCTGTACATCCACAGAAACACCGTCATCTACAGGCTTGAAAAATGCGAGGAACTGCTCGGGAAAAGCCTGAAAGATGCGGACACGACCTTGCGCTTGAGACTCGCGCTCAGAATTCAAATGCTGCTTGGGTTGTGAGAAAGCC
>NZ_JAFLRJ010001659.1 GCF_017315755.1 Streptomyces beijiangensis | reverse complement strand
CGGCTACTTCTACTGCTTCTCGTCGACGCCCGGTTCGGCGCCGCTCATCTCGTCCTTCTCGCCATCTTCGGGTGAACCGGCGAGTCCCTGCAGTGCCGCCCAACGGATGTCGCCGGCGTCGTGGTGGTGGTCCGGGTCGTCCGCGAGCCGGGCTCCGCATTCGGAGCACAGGCCGGGGCAGTCGTCCTGGCACACCGGCTGCATCGGCAGTGCGAGCACCACCGCATCGCGCAGCACGGGCTCGAGGTCGAACATGCCGTCCTCGAGGGGAAGCCTGTCCTCGTCGTCC
>NZ_JAFLRJ010001658.1 GCF_017315755.1 Streptomyces beijiangensis | reverse complement strand
CCGCCGCATCGAGGCCATCGCCGCCTGCCGCGACGCCCTCGACCGCAACGTGGCCCCGCTCCTGGCGGTGGAGGCGATGACGATGGCCCTCAGAGCAGGCTGCTCCCGAACCCGGCCTCGATCCCGAATCTGGAAACCGCATCCCGCGGCCCGACAATCGCGACTCACGCGCTGCGCGACACGCACCCAGGGCACTCGCTCCATCGCGCACAGTTACGCTCGCAGCATGTACACAAGG
>NZ_JAFLRJ010001657.1 GCF_017315755.1 Streptomyces beijiangensis | reverse complement strand
ATATCCCAGAGCCACAACGATATGGAGAAAATCAATGACGCAGAATGTCGCACCGCGTGATTTCGTCGCTGATCACACAGTCGAACGCTCTCAGCGACCCATGATAGGTGGCCCGAACAAGTTCAAGGTCGCGATTTTCGGCGCGAATGTGACGACCGGCCAGGGCGGTCTCAACCTCGCCGAGAACACGATCAAGCTCGGCAACTGGGGCGAGATCCAAGGTCTCGCGCAGAAGGCCGACCGCTACGGTGTCGACGGGTTC
>NZ_JAFLRJ010001656.1 GCF_017315755.1 Streptomyces beijiangensis | reverse complement strand
CCCACCACCACAGGCCCTGGTCGGCGTAGACGCAGCCGACGCGGGGGAGGCGGGTCATGATCCGGTGCGAGAAGTCCTCCGGGATGCCGACCGCGTCGCAGCCCAGCTGGGTGCGCTTGCCCGGCGGCAGCTCCAGGCGCCGGGGCGGCGGGGGGACGCTCTGCCGGGTCCGGGAGAGCCGTGTCAGCGTGTCCATGCTCAGCCGTCGCGATGGC
>NZ_JAFLRJ010001655.1 GCF_017315755.1 Streptomyces beijiangensis | reverse complement strand
GAGCTGTCCTTCACCGCGCCCGACGGCACCGGGCACACCCTCCAGGTCTCCCGGGTGGAGGGCGGCGCGCTGTGGGCCGTGCTGGCCGACGCCACCAGCGGCCGTACGCCCGACGGCCCGTCCGACGCGACGGGGAGGCCGTCCAGCTACAGGTTCCGTTTCCTCCGCACGGAGGCCCCGGGCGCGGACGGTTCGGTGCGTGTGGACCTCAACCGGATCACGCTTCCGCCGTGCGCGTTCAACGACAACTTCCTCTGTCCTTTTCCGCCACCGGGCAACACCCTGCCGTTTGATCTCACGGCGGGGGAACGGCGGCTAAGCGGCAGTTGAGCGGCGGCTGAGCGTCGCTGCCGGGCGCGGATGGACGGATGCGGGCGAGAAGCGGACGTCCGAAAGGCGCCCTTGCGCGTCCTGATTTTCACGGCGAATACTCCATGCAGCGTTTGTCAGGAGCACGCTTTGATATCCCGATCGGGAGGAATAAGTGAGGATCAAGCGCACTACCACCAGTAGCAGCGCGGCCCGCCGGAGACGCACCAGGCTGATAGCCGCCGCGTCCGGCATGGCGGCCGCCGGAGCTCTCATGGTTCCGGTTTCAGCAGCCGCCGACGCTCCGACCACGTACAGCGCAAGCGAACTCAAGGCCGTGGGCGACGCCGTGCTCGAAGCCGACGTGGCGGGCACCGCGTGGTACGTCGACAAGAAGAC
>NZ_JAFLRJ010001654.1 GCF_017315755.1 Streptomyces beijiangensis | reverse complement strand
CATCCATTTCGCTCGTATCTGCCGCTGGAAGTCCGTCTGGTTCGAAGATGTGACATAACCTTCTGATGATCAGCGGAACGACACCTTCCGGCCCTCGCGCTCCCACGCTACGGCGTGAGCCGGCGGAAGCCGTACCCCAGCGACCTGTCCGACGCCCGATGGGCCTTGATCGAGCCGAAGTGGCCGGACGGACGTTGACCTGGCGGGCGGCTGGGGCGCGCGCCGGCGGGGGAGTTCGGTGCTCTCCCCCGCCGTTTTGTGAAGAGTCGACAAGGCTCGAGCGGCCGTGGCGGGGAGCGATTCTGC
>NZ_JAFLRJ010000175.1 GCF_017315755.1 Streptomyces beijiangensis | reverse complement strand
GATCGCGATCGTGACCTGGATCGAGAGGACCTACCACCGACGCCGCAGACAAACATCGCTCGGCCGACTGACCCCCGTCGAGTTCGAGATCGTCATGACTACACCGGCTCTCCGGGCCGCGTGACCACACCTGTCACCCAACCCTGCATCAGACCCGTCCGTGCCCGCCGAGGCTCGCCTCAAGGCCACTCGCCATCACCGAGACAAATCGGCCTCTACCGTCATGCAAGACTTGATGTGCCCGGTCGGACCGTCGTTCGAAGCCGATATGCCGGCCGGGCACACAACAGACCGCGCCTGAATCCGTGCGTCGCAGGAATCGACCTCGGCGCGGCCGACTCGGTGGCCTGCCGCCACTCTCCACCCTCCGCCTGAGTGAAGCCGCCGAGATGACACCGGCATATCTGGGACTCCCCTCAGGACTCCACGAGTTGGGCAAGGCACGCCAATGGTGGAGGCGATGTTTGCATGCTGGACGGTAGGGGAGTCCACACGACGGTCGTTTCATGGCGCTGCTGTCATCGCCCGCCGTTACCGGCGGGACATCGTGCCGCGGAATTCCTGTGGGACGGGGGCGAAACGGTAGGCCACCGACACGGCTTCGATGTCCGGCACCGCCAGCCGGTACCTCTTCAGCATCAGATAGCAGACCATCATCAGCTGGACGGTAGCGATGTCCGCGCCCACACAGTTCTTGGGCGCCCAGCCGAAAGGCACGTAGCAGTCTTTGTCCGCCGGGCCGTGTGGGGCGCCCGGCAGGAAGCGGTCAGGGTCGAAGGCGTCGGCCTGCTTCCAGTACCTGGTGTCACGGTGGATGAGGTGGGGACTGAGCAGATAGCTCTGCCCGTCCACCAGAGTTGTCGTCCCGAGATCGAACGTCTGCCGTGCCTGGCGCATCAACACCAGCGGCGGACTCCACATCCGCAGGACCTCCTTGACGAACCGGTGCGTCACCGGCGCAACGGTGGCGGGCGACTCGCAGAATCGCTCCGGGTCCACCTCGGCGAGTTCTTCCGTCAGCCGCCGGTTCCAGTCGGGCTGACGCGCAAGTTCGTACAGGACGCTGGCCGCCGCCGCGCCGGGAGGACCAGCGATCGCGGTGAGGACCGCGGTGACGACGTCGAGCGCTCGGTCCATGCCGAGTTCGGGCAACAGTTCCACGATCGGGTCGGCGAGGTCGAGCTCCCGTGGGCGGCGGCCGGACGATCGCTGACGCAGCACGCGCCGTACGATCAGACCGGCCCGGACCTGCACCGCGGTGAACCGCAGATGCCGCCACGGCCCCCGGAGCGGATCCAGAGCTATGAGCCGCACCAGTTTCTGGTTGAGGTCCTGGCTGATGCGGGCGGACTCGCGGGTGGTCAGTCCGGACAGCGCGACCGGGAGCATTGAGCGCACGGTGAGGTCCTGCGCGAACCTCACGAGGTCGACTTCCTCGCCCAGTCGTTCCTCCACTGCCCCTTCCATCCGCGCGAGCATCGTGGCGTGGTGTTCGCCGGTTGACAGCCGGTGCAGTTGCGCAAGCCATGCGCCCCGGACGCGGGTCCATCGCACCGGGTGGCTGGTACGGCGACGCACCATGTCGATCAAACGGTCGTGCATGACCAGACGATGCCAGTTCGACCCGCTGACTTGACGGGCCGCATGCGGCTCGAAGAGCGCGAGGAGCCCCTCGTCGACCCAGAAGACGCCGCCTTCAGCGGCGCTGCGGCGGCGCAGATCGTGCAGGAAGTCGGAGGTGTGGTGCGGGGTGGTCATGGCTCCGCCTCTCGTGAGGGCGGGGCCTCGACGGCTCCCCGCACCAGTCCCTGTCAGATGTGGTGGTAGAGGTACCAGTGGATGACCCCGCCGTAGCCGGACCTGATGTTCAGGGCCGACTTCGCGGAGCGGTAGAGCTTCCTCATGGTGTTCACCTCCCCTCGGCCGAGTCGCGGCTGTGGCGCAGCCGCATGGTGAATCGTGGAGGTGCAAGGGCGGGGCCCGGTGGTGCGGCCTCGCCGCAGAGTTCGACCGACAGGTTCCGATGGCGTACGACGGCCAGGACGAGGTCCTCCAGCAGGCTCATGGTGACTGTCGCGCCGGCGCAGGTGTGCGGGCCGTGTCCGAAGGGCATGAACGCGGGGTCGCGGATCGGCTGGGCCCACCGCTCAGGCACGAACTCGTCCGGTCGCTCCCAGTACGCCGGATGCCGGTGCACCAGATAGGTGCACACGTCCACCTGGTCGGGCGGGGCCACTGGCACGCCGGCGAGTCGGTGTTCCTTCTCGGGGGTGCGGGCGAACATCCACGCGACCGGCCACAGCCGCATCGCCTCCCGTACGATCCAGCCCGGCTCGGCGTTCTCAGCACCAGGGTGCGTACCGACGAGATACACCGACCACCCGAGAGCGAAGCCGATCGAGCCGACGGTGGCGAACAGGAACGAGAGGTAGACCTCGGCCAGTTCGGCGGGCCGCGCTGTGGGTCCGCCGGCGCTGACCGTGATGTCGAGCAGGTCGCGCGGCGCGGTTGTTCCGGTCGTGGCTCCGGCGAGGCGACGTTCCCGGATCTCTGTCGTGATCGAACGCATGGTTCGACGGCGGAACACGGCGCGGGAGAGGGTCGAGTGGTGTTCGCGCGCACCGGACAGCACTGCTCGTTCGATGACGGCGTCGACGGCCCGGCTCAGTGCCGCCGGTGAGTCTGGATGCACAAGCGCGGTGCGGAGAAGCTCGCGTACCAGCAGATTGCCGGCGTCGGGCCACGTGCTTGCGGGGGTGAGAGCTTCATCCACTAGGCGCGGAATGTCGGCGCGGTGGGCTTCGAGGTGATGGCGTAGCAGTCCGCGTGCCGCGCGGCCGATATCGATCTGTGCGGACCGGGGGCCGAACACACGTCGGCGGGTGTGGAAGAAGTCCGACGTCTCACGGAAGTACTCGTGCCGATTACTCAGGACGTCACGCGCGGCCTGCGGGTTCGCCACGCACAGGCGTCCCGAGGCTGAGCGCCACACGTCGCGCGAGGTATCGAACTCCGCTGTCAGAAAGGCCAGGGGATCGCGGCGGAAGGCAGCTCCTCCGCGCGGCGCATCAGGAGGGGGACGGTGCTCCCCTTCGCCGGTCGGTGACATCCTCACCCCCCTGAGACATGCAGAAACGCGAAGAGTTGCCGACCTCGCGTCCGGACACGGGATCCGTCGTGCGCCAACCCGTTGTGACGTCATGTCCGGTGCAAGCGTGCTCCGGTCGGATGCAGAAGTCACGTCACCATTGAGCCGTGCACCCCCCACGGGCGCGGAAACCTGTCCGGGAACGTGGTACGGGCTGGTCGGCGTCATGATCCCGCTGGCCACCTCTGCGTGCCGCACGGTGGTGGGTCCTGTTCCGGTAGTTGCCCGGCCTGGTGCTCGCCCGCTACCTCACTTTGCTCCTGTCCGATTCCAGTCCGGCAAGACCGTAGAGTCCGACGTTCTCCAGGTGTCTGCGACCGGACGGGTCAGCCCGTGTGCTGCGGGCGCCGCTCGCCAAACCGGCCCCATCGACATCGCGCGAACGGCTCCTCCTGCCCCACGTAGGTTCCTCAGCGTTCGGGCGAGTTGATCCCTGAGCCTGCGGTTCGCCTCGGTCAGCCGGCGAGCACATTCGTGCGCGGCCTCAACCCGCTCGCGCAGTAAGGGATCAGGACAGGGTTTCTGATCCACCGACCGACACCTCACACCAGAAGTCGGGCCTCAACTCCCCCTCGTCGTGTACACACTCGACAACTGCCCTGTGAAGGAGGCTGCGGATCCTAGTGACCAGTTACACGAAGAGGCCCCGCCGGAGCAACCGTAGGGGCCTTGAGACCCGCTCTCAGCTGGCCCTGGTCTGACTGTCTTTGCCATTCAGGCCCGTTGGGGTGCTTCGCTCATGCTCGGTCTGCGCGGTTTGGAGCAGGCGCTTCCAAGACGTCACCAGGGGGCGGCGGCGCAGGAGGGCACGTCGTTCGCGTTCGGTCATGCCGCCCCAGATTCCGTGCTCGATCCGGTTGTCCAGGGCATGTGCGAGGCATTGCGTGCGTACCGGGCAGCCGGTGCACAGGGCCTTCGCCCGGTTCTGCGCGGCCCCCTCGACGAACAGCTCTTCCGGATCGGCCGTCAGGCACTTCGCCTGCGCCCCCCAGCCATCCTCCTCGGATACCGCCACAGTGCCCCTCCCCCGGTCCGGCCTGCCACGGACCCCCGTGCAGGCGGCAATTCACGCGACGGTACGACAAGTCATACACGGCAGGGAATGCCCTGGGTGCACGGCGGTCAGATCGGGTGCTTACTCGAACTCCTGTGTGAGACGCACAGATGATCGCAGGGTGTCCGGACACCCTGCGCAGGCTGCGGGGCCAAGCCATCAGCTACCTGGGCTACCGCTGCCGAGGCCAAACACTGTCGTGGAACACGTGGCCGAGTTCGCCGCACTGCAGCTGCCGGAGCGGGCAGGGGAGGAGTACCGGGCGGTCGCCTGCTGGGTGGTCGAACGGCTAAGCAACACCGAAGAACGCGACCGCGCCTGTTCTGGCGGTCAGTAGCCACGGTCACGGACATTCTCATCACGCCCCCGGAACCTCCCGCGATGCACCCACAGGGTTTCGCGCGTTATCGGACTCGGAGTACGGGGGTCTCGTGTCCGGCAGATTCCTTGCGGGGCGCGGTCAGGTTGAGTTCAGGTGGGCCGTGCCAGCGTGTCCGCCCATGACCCACACACAGACGACACCCCACTCCCGCAGTGGCAGCGGCAGCGGCAGCGGCAGCCGGGAACTGCGCAACAAGGTCCCCGAGATCACCGTGTACTTCTGGATCATCAAGGTCCTGTGCACCACGGTGGGCGAGACCGCGGCGGACCTGCTCAACGACAATATGGGCCTTGGCCTGACGAACACCTCCTACGTGATGGGCCTGCTACTGATCGTCGCGCTGGTCCTGCAGTTCAAGGTCCGCAGGTACGTGCCGGCCATCTACTGGCTGGCCGTCGTTCTGATCAGCGTCGTCGGCACGCTGGTCAGCGACAACCTCACCGACAACCTCGGTGTACCGCTGGAGACCACCACGCTGGTCTTCGCGGTGGCCCTGGCCGCGACCTTCGGCGCCTGGTATGCGTCGGAGAAGACCCTCTCCATCCACACCATCCACACGGCCCGGCGGGAGGCGTACTACTGGCTGACGATCCTCTTCACCTTCGCGCTCGGCACCTCGGCCGGGGACCTCACAGCCGAGCGCCTCAACCTCGGCTATTGGGTGTCGGCCGTACTCTTCGCGGTGCTGATCGCCGCGGTCGCCTTCGCCCACTTCGGACTGCGGATGGGCGCGGTGGCCTCTTTCTGGCTCGCGTACATCCTTACCCGCCCGCTCGGCGCCTCGCTCGGCGACTATCTCTCGCAGGCGAAGGCCGACGGCGGGCTGGGGCTCGGCACGGTCGGCACCAGCGCGATCTTCCTGGTGGCGATTCTGACGTTGGTCGTCTATCTGAGCGTGACCCGGCGAGAAGAGTCTCCGGTCAGCCAGCGGGAAGCGTAACGACGAATCTCGCGCCGGGAGTTGATGCGAGCGGTGCCGCCAGTGTGATGTCACCGCCCGCCGCACGGGCCAGCCGGCGGGCGAGCGCGAGGCCGAGGCCCGCGCCGTCATGGCCGTCGGCCGGGTCGGCCCGGCGGCCCGGCGTGAAGACGGCGTCCGCGGCGGCCCCGGGCACTCCGGGGCCGTCGTCGGCGATCACGATCTCGACGCCGCCGGGGATCTGTGCGTACGAGACGGTGACGGTGCGGCGTGCGTAGCGCCGGGCGTTGTCGAGGATCGGGGTCAGGATGCGTTCGAGTACGGGAGCGGAGACCCCCGCGGTGACCGCCCCTCCGTGCACCGTCACGGGCGGGGCCCCGGGATGGTCGGATGCACTGCGACTGGCCACCTCCCTTGTTGCATCGGCCAGTTGGCAGCGGCCGGGCACCTGCGCGGTCCGGGTGCGGGACTCGGACAGGAGGGTCTCGCAAATCTGCCGCATGGTCGCGGCCGCCGCCGCGATCGCTGCGTGTGAGGTCTGCTGTTCGCCCTCGTCACGTGGGCGGGCCAGCAGCCACTCCGTCTCGGCGGTGATCCGCGCGAGCGGGGTGCGCAGCTCGTGGGAGAGCTCGGCGGTCTGCTGCTGCTCATGGCGCAGTACGGCGGCCAGCCTGTCCAGGAGTTCGTCAAGGTTGACGGCGAGCGCGGAGAGTTCGGTGGGGCGTCCGGCGACGCCGAAGCGGGTTGGGGCCCCGGTCTCGCTCCACTCGGCGGCCTGGGCGCTCATCGCGCCGACCGGCTCCAGGGCGCGGCCCACCACCGTACGGGTGACGAGGAAGACCCCGCCCAGAAGCAGCAGCCCCAGGCCCACCGAGCCTGCGAGAACCGCATCCGCCGTGGAGCGGTAGGGGTCGAGGCCGACCGAGGCGACGACGGTGCCCACCTGCCGCCCACCCGAGCGGACCGGCAGGGCGTACAGCCGGGTGGCATTCGGCTTCGCGGTGTCGGTGAAGACCTCGCCCCGACCCGCGAGCCGATCCGCCCAGCTCTGGAGCCCAGCCGCCCCTGAGGGCTTCTCGACGACATTCTTGCCCTTGTAGATCCAGACCCCGACGTCCAGCGCCCGGTCGTCGGCCGGTTCATGGACGAGGAGCGTGCCGTCAGGGCGCGCCTCGACGGTCGAGGCGACCGCCGCGGCCCTGGTGCGCAGCAGGTCGTCCGCCTGTTCGCGCAGCCGCCCGCTGAGTACGACGTTGAAGGCGACCGTGAGAAGCGTCACCCACACCGCTCCGGTGGCGAGCGCGAGCAGTGCGAGCCGCCCGCGCAGGGTGCGGGGTCTGCTGAACAGCGGCCTCACTCGAGGCGGTAGCCCACACCGCGGACGGTCGCGATGGCACGCCGGCTCTCGGCGTCGCGCAGCTTGCGGCGCAGCCGGGTCACGTACTGGTCGAGGGTGTTCTCGCTCACGTACGCGCCCTCCGGCCAGCCCGCCCGCAGCAGCGCCCGGCGGCGGACCACGGCTCCGGGTGCTGTCATGAGGCAGGCGAGCAGCCGGAACTCGGTCGGGGTCAACGGCAGCCGGCCGGCGCCGGTGTCCAGGACGTGACGCACCGGGTCGAGCTTCAGCTCCTCGACGTGCACGGCCGCCTCGCGACCAGCCCGGCGCAGTGCGGCCCGCACCCGGGCGGCGAGTTCGGCCAGGTGGAAGGGTTTGCCGAGGTAGTCGTCGCCGCCGGAGGAGAAGCCGGAGAGCCGGTCGGAGACGGTGTCGTGGGCGGTGAGGAACACCACCGGGACATCGATGCCCCCGGCGCGCATCGCCTGGCAGACGTCCCGCCCGTCGGAGTCGGGCAGGCCGACGTCCAGGACGACAGCATCAACGCGGTCGTGGACACTGCGGAGCGCGCCCGCGCCGTCGGAGGCGGTCAGCACCTCGAACTGTTCCTCGCGCAGGCCCCGTGCGAGGACGTCGCGCAGGCCGTGGTCGTCCTCGACGATCAGGACGCGGTGGGCGGTCATCGGGCCAGTATGTCCGTAGCCGGTGTGGCGCCGGTAAACGCCCGGGTCCTGTTCAGGTTGCGTACAGGTCCACAGGGACCGGACCGGTCTACGGTGGGGGCGTGGCACGCATCGTGGTCGTCGAGGACGACCCCGCGATCGGCGGCAGACTCGCCGAGACGCTGCGCGCGCTCGGACACGAAGCAGTGTGGTGCAAAGACGGTGGCCAGGCGCTGAGCCGGGCGCAGGATGAACCCGCCGAACTGATGCTGATCGATCTCGGCCTTCCCGACCTGGACGGTTTCGAGTTGTGCCGGCGGCTACGCGAGCGGGTCCCCTCAGCGGTGCTGGTGGTGCTGACGGCACGGACCGAGGAAATGGACGTCATACAGGCCCTGGAGTCCGGCGCAGACGACTATCTGACCAAACCCTTCCGGCTCGCGGAACTGCAGGCACGGGTGGCCGCTCATCTGCGGCGCACGACAGCCACGGGGGTGCGGATCCGGCTCGGCCCGCTGCTGATCGACCGGCCGGCCCGGCGCTGCTTCACGCCGACGGGTGAAGTCGCCCTGAGACCCAGGGAGTTCGACCTTCTTGTGCGGCTGGCCGCCTCCGCGGGGCAGGCGATCAGCCGGGAGGAGCTGATGAGCCAGGTCTGGGACGAGAACTGGTTCGGCCCGACCAAGACCCTGGACGTCCACGTGGGCGCGCTGCGCCGCAAACTGGCGGGCCAGGTACGGATCACCACCCTGCGCAACTTCGGCTACCGGCTGGAGTCACCGCACGGATGAGCCGCGCAGCTGACCCCGTGGACGGCGACCACGGCGCCGGTCCCCTTTCCGTACGTACGCGCCACGTCCGAGCAGCGCACGAGCGGCTCCGGGGCTGCCGCCGCCATCACACCCACCGCCCGTCGCGCAGCTTCAGCACCCGGTCGGCCACGGCGGCGACGGCCCGGCTGTGGGTGACCACGACGACCGCGGTCCCGGCCGCGGCACGCTCCCGCAGCAGGGCGAGCAGCCGGCGTTCCGTCTCGCCGTCCACCTCTCCGGTCGGCTCGTCGGCGAGCAGAACGGCGGGGTCGTTGGCGAGAGCGACGGCGAGCCCGGCGCGGGCCGATTCGCCGCCGGACAGCTGCCGGGGCAGGGCGCCGGCGCGGTTGCCGATGCCCATGCGGTCGAGGAGATCGGCCGGGCGCACCCGGGCCTTTCTGCGGACCAGGCCCTGTACGAGGGCGATGTTGTCCCGCACCGTCAGATGGTCGAGGAGGTTCCCCGACTGGAACAGCACGCCGAGGCGGCGTGCCCTGATGCGGCCGCGCTCGCGCTCGCCGCGGTGGCTGAGCCGCTCCCCCGCGATGTGCACGGAGCCGCCGTCGGGTTCGTCGAGTCCGGCGAGGCAGGACAGGAGTGTGGTCTTGCCCGATCCCGAGGGGCCGGTGACGGCGACGATCTCCCCGGCGGCCACCTCCAGGCCGATGCCCTGAAGTGCGAAGGTCTCCTCGTCCCCGGCCCGGAAGAACCGGTACAGGCTGCGGGCCGTGAGGACGCTGTCCGTCATCGGGACCACCGGAAGGAGTCCGTGACAATGCGCCACGGGTCGACGTTGTCCGCGCCGACGGCCCCGGAGAGGGTGAGGACCGCCTGGCCGCCGCCCTTCTTCCGGAACGCGTAGCGCTCCACGTCCTGCTGGACGCTCTTGCCGGTCACCTGGTCGGGCGGTGACTGGACCCGGTAGAGGGCGAGGACCGCGGTGCCGCCCTTGCGCTGCACGGTGGACACCTTGGGCGTCCCCGGCAGCCCGCTCGTTCGCACGGATTGCTCGGTGGGGGCAGTGGTGCTCGACGGACACGCTGTTGAACGCGGAAGCGAAGACGGTGGAGGCGCCCTTTGCAGTACGCGCCCAGCCCTCTGGCACCTTGACGGTGTAGCCCCCGCCAGGCGGCGGCGGCGACCAGGCGACGAACACCTGGGGGTCGGGGATGTCCCCGGGCGGGTTGGTCTCGGGAGCCACGGCCGAGGACGTGCCAGAGGTCGCAGGGGTGGTCCCCGACGACCCGGACGACGAGGAACAGGCCGCGGCTCCGGCCAGCAGCATGACGCCAGTGAATGCGGCGACGTAACGACGATGCATGAAGGGCACCTCCGCCTCGGAATCTCAAGGCGGACTCTCCAACGCCCGCGCTCCGCAAGGGAAGCGCGCGGTAAACGCTGTGGCGACAGCTCTGGCGGGGCCTGGCCAAAACTGCACTTGGCTTGGGAGGGGGCCACTCCTTCTGCAGAAAGGTTGAGGGAAGGGTGAGGTGCGGGGCGTCCGCGTATGTGGCTCTCGCCCGGTAGCTGCGGTCCGGGCGGCGCAGGAAGCCAATGCGCGTGCCCATGGTTCTCACGGCGACGAAACCGGCCGGGACCGGAGCGGGTGGAGCGAGTAGAGCGAGTAGAGCGAGTAGTACGCCGGTACCACCTTCGCGAGCACCGGTTCCATCCCTGGTAGCACGAGTCGCGGCGTCGGCGCCCGTAGCGTTTCGTGCGAGGGGCCGGGACGGTTCGGCCGCCAGGACGTAAGGGTGAGCGATGATCGAGGCACACGGTCTGACGAAAAGGTACGGGGAGAAGACCGCGGTCGACGGGCTGGAGTTCAGCGTCCAGCCGGGAACCGTCACTGGGTTCCTCGGTCCTAACGGTGCCGGCAAGTCCACCACGATGCGCATGATCGTGGGTCTGGATGCCCCCACGGGCGGCAGCGTGAGCGTCAACGGAAAGCGGTACGCCCAGCACTCCGCCCCGTTGCAGGAGGTCGGTGCGCTGCTGGAGGCCAAGTCCATCCATCCGGGGCGCTCCGCCTTCAACCACCTCAACGCACTCGCCCTGTCACACGGCATTCCGCGCAGCCGGGTGGAGAAGGTGATCGAGCTGACCGGGCTGCAGTCGGTGGCGAAGAGGCGCGCGGGCGCGTTCTCCCTCGGCATGGGCCAGCGTTTGGGAATTGCGGCCGCCCTGCTCGGCGATCCCGCCACGGTCATGCTCGACGAGCCGGTCAACGGGCTCGACCCCGAGGGCGTCCTGTGGATCCGCAATCTCCTCACCGGCCTGGCCGCCGAAGGGCGTACGGTCTTCGTCTCCTCCCACCTGATGAGCGAGATGGCCCTGGTGGCCGATCACCTCATCGTCGTGGGACGCGGCCGCCTGCTGGCCGACACCACCGTCAAGGACCTGGTCCGTGAAGCAGGCGGCGATTCCGTACGGGTGGCCACCGCCGATCCCGCCCGACTGCGCGAGGTCCTCGCCGGGCCCGGTGTCGAGATATCGGGCCAGGCAGGTTCCGAAGAACTGAACGTCATCGGCCTGACCGCCCGGGCCATTGGCTACAAGGCGGCCGAGCACGGCATCGCGCTGTTCGAGCTCACCGACCGCACCGTCTCGCTCGAGCAGGCGTTCATGGACCTCACCCGGGACGCCGTCGAGTATCACGGCACCACCGGCATCGACCTCCCCGGGAGCGCCGCCTGATGACCGCAGCAACTGCCACCCAGACCCCCACGGTGCCCGCCACGCCGGCCACCCGACCTGCGTACAAGGTCACGGGCCCCCGGGTCGTGCGCTCGGAGTGGGCCAAGCTCTGGACACTCCGCTCCACCTGGATCACCCTCGGCCTGGGACTGCTGTTCCTGGTGGCCTTCGGACTCATCGCCGCAGCCCAGTACAAGTCACGCATCGACTCCGGCCGGCACATGGACCCGGACTTCGCCTCGTCCACGGCATTGAGCCTCTCCCTCTTCGGCACCAACTTCGCTCAACTCGCCCTCGGCGTACTGGGCGTCCTGGTGACCGCGGGCGAGTACTCCACCGGGATGATCCGCTCCACGCTGGCCGCTGTCCCGCGCCGTCTTCCGGTGCTCTGGGCGAAGTCCGCGGTCTTCGGCGTCGTCGCCCTGGTCATCGCATCGGTCGGAGCGTTCATCACGTTCCTGATCGGCAGCGGCATCGTCGACGGCACACCCGCGGCGCTCACCATTTCCGATTCGGGCGTGGTACGTGCGCTGCTGGGCGCCGGTCTCTACCTCGGCCTCGTCGCTGTGATCGGCACCGCCCTCGGGGCCTGGCTCCGGTCGGTGGCCGGCGGGATCTCCGTCCTCGTCGCCACGCTGATGCTTGTTCCCGGTCTGGTGTCCCTGCTGCCCACCTCCTGGCAGGACAACATCAGCCCGTATCTGCCGAGCAATGCGGGCGAGGCGATGTTCACCCTGCACCACGGCGTCGACGTACTCTCGCCCGGAGCAGGACTGGCAGTCTTCTTCGGCTGGACCGTGCTGGCCCTGGCCGGTGCGGCATGGCGACTCGTACGCACGGACGCCTGACGGTCGTGCCGAGGTGCTGCACCGCGGGACCGACCTCACGGTCACGTCCCGCGGTCGCACCCTCCTCCCACTGGACAGGGCGATGGTGACGAACGACGACAGCGTTCACGGCACGGAACCCGGCCATCTGCCGCACGCGGATTCCGACTTCCTCTCCGGCCATCCGCTGGTCGCATGGGGCGCCCGAGTCGGTCAGCGAATGCGCCAAGCCGACCGCAGGCACCCGTGGGGCCTGGACACGGCGGTGGTGGTCTGCGCATTCCTGTTGCTCTGCGTGCCTGATCTCGTCCATCGCAAAGGCCCGGACGAGATCCGCATCCAATTCACCCACCTGCCGGTGGCCGGCATTCTGGCACTGCAGGCCGGCCTCGTACTCCCTCTGCTCTTCAGACGCAGGAACCCGACCGCCGCATTCACCGTGATCCTTGCGGTGTTCCTGGTCCAGTGGTCGCTGGGAGCCTGGTTGCGTGCCGACGCAGCGCTGCTCGTCGCCCTCTACAGCCTGGTGCTGCACGGACGCTTGCGTCATCTCCCCTGGGCCTGTGCGGCAACTGCCGTCGCCCTGTGTCTTGTCGCCCTGCAATTTTCCGGTGCGGTGTCCACGCCCGACGCCTTGTTCTTCCTCTTCAGCGCAGCTGTCGCCGCCGTCGCTCTGGGCTTTGCCGTACGCATCCGCCGGGCACAGCTGGCCGGCCTCCGCGACCGCGCGGCTCGTCTGGAGATCGAGCGCGACCAGCGCAGCAGGTTGGCTGCCATCACCGAACGTGCCCGTGTCGCGCGGGAGATGCACGACATCGTCGGCCACAATCTGTCCGTCATCATCACGCTGGCCGATGGTGGAGCGTACGCAGTCGACGCCTCCCCCGAACGCGGCAAGCAGGCCCTGGTCCTGATCGGTGACACCGGCCGCACCGCTCTGGGAGAGCTTCGCCGCATGCTCGGCGCTCTTCGCGAGCGGACGGATGGCCTGCAACTCGCCCCACAGCCCGGTGTCGGAGATCTCGAAGCGCTGTTCACCCGTGTCCGTGCGGCCGGACCCCGCGTGGAGTACCACTCCGTCGGCGAGTCGGATGCTCTGGACCGGGGATTGCAGTTGATGGTGTACCGCATCGTTCAGGAAGCGCTCACCAACACGCTCAAGCACGCCGGCCCCCGCGCACGGGCACACGTCACCTTGCGCGTCGATCCCGGCCAACTACACCTCCGCGTCCAGGACTCAGGCCCTCCCGAAGGTTCCGGCCGGCCGCGCCCACCCCGGGCCGAGGGACACGGGCTGGCCGGAATGACCGAACGTGCCGCCCTGTACGGAGGCACCCTCACCGCAGGACCCGGCCCCGGCGCCGGATGGACTGTCGAGGCTGTCCTCGATCTCACGCCGCTCCCCGACCCGTCAGGTACCACGACATGACCAGTGTCCTCATCGTGGATGACCATCCACTGCAGCGCCTCGGCTTCCGGATGCTCCTCGAGAACGCACCCGAGACCGACGTGATCGGCGAAGCCGCGCACGGAGCGGAAGCCGTACGCCGCACAGCCACGCTGCGCCCCGAAGTCGTCCTCATGGACATCCGCATGCCGGGGATGGACGGCATCGAAGCCACCCGCCGCATCGTCGCCGGTGGAGGGCGATCCAAAGTCCTCGTGCTCACCACTTTCGACCTCGATGAATACGCACACGCCGCACTGCGTGCGGGAGCCAGCGGCTTCCTGCTCAAGGACGCCAGGCCAGAGGAGTTGCTGGCCGGGATCCGCGCCGTCGCCAAGGGAGACGCGGTCATCGCCCCGGCCCTGACGCGACGTCTCCTGGACACCTATGCCGACCACCTCCTCACCGGGCCCCGAGGCCGCCAGGCCGAGGACGACCCGCGGTATCAGGCCCTCACGGACCGCGAGCGGGAGATCCTGGTCGCTGTCGGGCAGGGCTGGAGCAACGGGGAAATCGCCGAGCGGCTGGTGCTCGCCGAGTCCACCGTGAAAACACACGTCGGACGCGTACTGGCAAAGGTCGGGGCCCGAGACCGCATCCAGGCCGTGATCCTCGCGTACGACCTCGGCCTTACTCGACCCCAGCCACCGGCTTAGGACTTTCCGTCCCTCTCCGGGGCACAGTGCACGAGCAGACGTCATTCCCTAGCGCGCGAGTACAGCACGGGGCCCGCCCGCGGGGCCCGGATCGACTTGCTCGGGCGATCCGAAGTGGGCGGGCACGCTCACCAAAGCGGACCGGCGGGGGCTGTCTCCGCTGTTCTGGACCCACGTGAACCCGTATGGAAGATGCGAATTGGAAATAACCAGCCGTCTCGACCTGGATCTTGCGGCCACCGGGGCCACAGGGTCCGGCCCGCGCAGTCCGCAAGGCGAGTCAGCCGGCGCTCGGAGCTGAGCTGACGAGGACGGGGCGAGCCCGTCGACAGGTCTCGGCCACTGCGTGACCCGGAGGGTCGGCCTCGACGCGCTCGACGCCGGCCCTGAGCCGGCTGCCCACAGCGGCTGAAGGCCCGTTTACGGCTCTGGGCGGACGGCGGCTTTCACTGCCGCCTCGATCGCGTGGGTCAGCGTCTCCAGATATGCGTCGTCGCTGCGGCCCTGTACGACCAGCATGCGGCAAGTCCCGCAAGCCGCAGAAACAGGGCTGATCCTGTCGGTCTCCCTTTGAGGGCATCCGCCGTGACCGAGGTCGCGGCGGACGCCTCGACGCCTACTTCAGGGCGTGGGTGCGGTGAGATACCGCTGGACCGTGGGTCCAAGCCAGTCCACGATCTCCTCGCGGCCGAGCGCCATGCTCGCCGGGAACCGCAGCACGTAGCGCGTCAGCGCGAGCCCCAGCACGGTCGAGACGCACAGTGCCGCCCGCGCCTGCGCCTGCTCCGGCTCGTGGCCCAGCCGGCGGGCCAGCGGGATCATCTGCTCGCGCAGCACGCTCTGCATGCGATCGGCGGCGGCCGGGTCGGTGGCGCCGACCCGCATCAGCGCGGTGAGCTCAGCGTTCTCCTCCCACAGGGTGAGGAAGTGGCGCACCAGCGGACGGCCGATCTCCTCGCGCGGTTCGAGGGACAGGCCCGGCAATCCGGGATCGATCGCGACGGCCACCGCGAACAGGCCCGCCTTGTTGCCGTAGTAGCGCATCACCATCGACGGGTCGATCTTCGCGTCGCGCGCGATGGCCCGGATGGTCGACTTCTCGTAGCCGTCCGCCACGAACCGCTCGCGGGCCGCAGCAAGGATCGTGGCGCGGGTGGCGTCGGAACGCCGGGCGGCCTGCCTGCGTGGACATGCACCGCACTGACGCATGATGCCCGCATCGGTAAACCGAGGCGGGCATCACGGAGTCTGAGAGCTCAGGCGGGAGTGATGTTCTCCGCCTGCGGGCCCTTCTGGCCCTGGGTGATATCGAAGTTCACCTTCTGGCCTTCCTGAAGCTCACGGAAGCCGGAGGCGTTGATGTTCGAGTAGTGGGCGAAGACATCCGGGCCGCCACCCTCCTGCTCGATGAAGCCGAAGCCTTTTTCCGCGTTGAACCACTTAACGGTTCCGCTGGCCATGTGTCCTCCAAGGGGACTCGAAGTCGCCTCCCGCACCTTGCGGGAGCCGGAGGTGGTCGTCCTGGTCCTCAGAGACGCTGAACAGCAAGCTGCCCGTGAACTCGCGTCCACGGGCGGTACTTCGGAACCACGACTGCTGGTCTGGACGCTACACGGCCCCGTGCGGTCGAAGCTACGGATAACGGGGAACGCCCTGTCCAAAGCTTCGGCAAGTGTCGGCGCACTCGAGAATGTGACCCTGACAGCAATACCGTGAAGTTGGGGTGTGCCTCAGTGCACCCGTGACGCTCCGTCACGAGAAGCGGATTCGGAGCAGGGCCATGAGGATGACGCGGTGGCGGAGGAGCGGAACTCCCGCGGGGACCATCCGACTCCCATGACGAGATGGACGCGCTGTTCCGGTTCACCCCCGCTCGGGCGGGGACCACCGATTGGCGTCGGGTTGAGTTGAGCCCGGGGTCGGTTCACCCCCGCTCAGGCGGGGGTGAACCGACCCTCATCGGCCGCCCTTGCGAAAAACATTGGTGCCCGGCTTGCTCCGCTGATGGACTGACGTCCGACCGTGAGTCTGCCGCGTGACGGAGGTAGTGGTTGTGACAGGCTATGACGTGCTTGCCGAGGTGTACGAATGGCTCATCTCGGATGCAAAGTTGCCTCCAGCCGAGTTCGCCGCGTCGTTCGACGACGTCCTCAATCTCCTGCCGTCGAACGCTCACGTCCTCGACTGTGCTTGCGGGACCGGCCAGTTGGCGGTTGGCCTCGCCGGTCGTGGCATGCAGGTTGTCGCAACTGACGCCAGCGAGGGGATGGTTCGCCGGACTGCAGAGTTGTCTGAGGAGTTCGGGGCATCCGTCCGGGCCGTACGGGCGAACTGGGAAGAGTTGCCCGACCATTTCCAGGACAACACATTCGACATGGTGTTCTGCGTTGGCAACGCGCTTCACCATGCCGGGGGCGCGACAGGCAGGGGTGCTGCTCTGGAGTCGATGTCACGGCTTCTGCGCCCCGGCGGGCGCTTGGTACTCACATCCCGCACTTGGGAACTCGTGAGGGCCAGAGGTTCCCGGCTGGAGATCAGTGACCGACTCGTCCGCCGGAACGGTCGCGATGCCGTCGTGGTCTACCGCTGGGAGATTGCGCCGCATTGGGAGGAGGAGCACCACATCGAGATTGCGATCGCGCAAGTTGATGCGACCGGGTTGGTTCTTGTCCGCTCGGAACTGCTGTCCTGCTGGCCCTACCGGTACGAGGAACTCGAAGCCGAGCTGCACCGGGTCGGACTCCAAACGGAACTGAGCACGTTCGATCTTGAGGCCGAGAACTACATGGTGGTCGCGAGCAAGGTATAAACACCGGACTCTCAGTCCCTGGCCGGACCGCGCGGTTGCTCGCAGGACGCTTGCGCCCTCTCATCGGTGCGGGTTCAAGTGGTCAGCGCAACGCCTCGGACGAGGAGTGCTCGTCGATCAGACGGCGGTAGATCCGGGGTGACGGTGTGGCGCTGTTTCCTGGTCGCGTCCAGATCAATGAGCAGGATCTCGTCGATCAGCAGCGTGAACGGATCCAGCTTCGACGGCCGCGCCGGAGCGGTTGTCGTGCGTGGCTGCGGCCAAGCCGAGGTCAGGGCCTTGTTGACCGTGCTCCAGGTGACGCCGTACTTGCACTGCAACGCCCGGTTCGACATGCCATCGCGGGAGTCGCGCCGCAGCGCGGCGTACAACTCGACCTTCGACTGGCCAGGCGGCATCGGGGGTGCTCCTTTACTGAGCACATCCAGCTTGACACCGCAACCTCGATGGTGACGTCAGAATTCGCGAACATCTTCCTGGGCCATCACCTGGTGCCGTCAGCTTTCACGAACAACTGACGTCACCAACTACCGACAGAACCATGGACAGGTTCGACGGCGTGGTCGATGAGGCTGCACAGAGCGGCGGGGAGACGGTGGCGATGGGCAGTCACGGCGTGGCCATCCGGGTCTGGCTTGCCGCCCACTGCACAACGCCGCGAGCACGACAGCTCGGTCGAGGTCAAAGCACCTACGCGCCGGCTCCCGCGATAAACCCAGAGCCATGTTCCCGCACTCTCCGCCCTGGTCTTCACGGCGTCAGCGCACCGAGTTCTCTGACACTTCCCACGGGGGATCGCTGGGGAGAACCTGGGGAGTTGAGACCGCGCTGGGGAGCGTCTGGGGAGAACCGGCTACACCAAGCCGCACAAAGCTGAAAGCGCCCAAAAGACCAGGTCAGCGGCTCCCGCACGGAAACTTCATGACGTACGTACCGGGATCGTCGGCCTCGACGATCCCGGGCAGCGAGCCGCCCCCGCAGGGGCGTGACATAGCGGGTCGCGGTGACTTCTGCCAGCATTTCGCCAGGCCATACGGCCGGATTCCCTGGAGATCCACGGACAATCTGGGAAATTTCGGTCGGCGACCGGCTACCCGAGGAAGCCAAAGATCATTTACGGGACCAGCCTTGGGCATGGCGTATCCGTTCCCGGCGGCCGACGTGGACGGTCCGCACCCCGAGGAGACCGACGAGCGGCACCTCGGCGGTCCGCTGCCCGGGGGCCACCACCAGGCCGTCCTGCCGAATGCGGTCAAGGAGCAGCTCTGCCAGGGGCAGCACCATGTGCCGTCCCCAGCAACGCTCGCTGATGTGCCCGAACGGCATGTACCCAGGGGTGTTGTCCGGATCGAGGCCCTCCCACCGCTCAGGCCTGAACTCGTTCGGGGCGTCCCACAGCGCGGGGTCGCGATGGGTGAGCAGCGGCAGCATCAGTACGTCGTCACCGGGCCCGATCCTGGAGTCGACCGCGGGGTATTCGGGGCTGCGGTTGCGCAGCAGGTTCCAGGACGGCGGCAGCAGCCGCATCGCCTCGTACAGGATGTTCCGGTTCGAGACTCCCTCGTCAAAGGGGGAGCCGAGCCAGAGGGCGTTGGCGACGAGGGTGGAGACGGTGAAGCACACGGGGGCGGCGGCCCGCCGGTACATGCCCATCGCGTAGCGCCGGTCGTGGTAGCCACGCGCCTCGGCGAACAGGTTGGCCATGTGCGTCAGTTGCGGGCCCGGTTCCGGCCGGAACGGCAGGGCGGCGCCCGCGACGATCGTCGACCACGTCAGCTTGGGGTCGATCTCCAGCTTGCGGGACATCAGGATGCGCAGCCGGTACGGATCGTCGCGCAGGACGAGGTCGCGGAGGAACAGGTGCCCGGTGATGGGCCACGGCCCCGACAGGTCCTTCCCCTTCACCGGCGGCGACAGCGGCCGCTCCAGCGCCTCGCGTACGTCCTTGCCGATGGTCCGGATCACCGATGACGCCTCGGGCTTGGCGATGGACCGCCCGTGCAGCGGTTTGAACGTCGGCCGCTCGGTCTCGGTGGCCTTCCGTGCGGCGAGAATCCGGTCGGACAGTTCCGCGCCCGCGATGCCGATGGTGTCGGGTTCCAGCCGGACGAGGTCCTTGCCGAGATGGTCGTCGATGAGCGCCTGGAGGCGTGGGGCGAATACGGTCGTACGCCGCGCACGTGAATACGAAGGGGAAATGACGGGCATAAGAGAGCTCCGGAGGAATGCAGAGGGCCCGAACTCGGCGGGGCCATTGGGTCAATTCGGCTCAGCCGGGTACGGGCCCGGTGCTGGAGTTACCGGTTTAGTACCAGAAATACCAGGCGCTCTGCTTGAGGCTCGGCTCACTCTTCTTGACGAACCGCAGAGCGGTGAGGATCTTCGACATGAATTTCTCTCCTTCGCGTTCCGGTGACTCCCAACAGAGCGACTGCACATAGCAATTGATACGCCCTGAGGAGTATCGCCGTGGCTATGGACGGTCACTCCGAGGAGTGAAGCGGCAGGTGGCGCCTGTTGTCAATGGGGTCCCGGCCGACTTGGGTGCACTTCACCGTTGCGGCTTTTCCGGTACGCAGAATGAATGATTGACGAAATCGCTTACCAGCGTCGCGGGTCGATTTCCAGAAGAGAATCAGCCACTCAGAAAGAGGTGCCCGAGGTGCGTGGCCTCTCGCCCGCGCGACACATGGCGAGGTCGTCCCCTGCCGGGGCCCGGCCCCTCGCCCGGTGAGGATGCGCTCGCGGTCGATGAGGAGCCTGGATGGTGCGGCGCTCGGGCCGTACGCGGGGCCGAGCTGTCGTTGCCGCAGTCGGCTCCGCCCCCCCACCTACGCCGTGCGGGGCCCGCGTCCGGGGCCGGTCGGGTCCGTCGTGCGGAAACGCGCACGGTATGTCGAGGGCGTCACCCCCAAGTGGCGCAGGAACACCCGGCGCAGGGTCTCGTCGCTGCCCAGGCCGCTGAGGTGGGCCGTCGCCGTGACCGTCTCGCCCGCGTCGAGGAGGGTCCGGGCGGCTTCCAGGCGCATCGACTCAACGTATCCGCCCGGGGTATCGCCGACCTCCTCGTTGAAGAGCCGGGTGAGATGGCGGGCGCTGAGGCCGGCCCGGCGGGCGAGTTCGGGCAGGGATTGGTCCGCTGCCGGGTCCGCGGCAATGGATCGCAGGAGCGCGGTGAGTGTGCTGTGACGTGGCGTGGGGGTGCGGGCCGCGACGGAGAACTGCGACTGGCCGCCCGGGCGCTGGAGGAAGACCACAAGGTCCCGGGCAACTTCGCGGGCCAGGCCGGGGCCTTCGTCGGCTTCGACGAGGGCCAGGGAGAGGTCGAGTCCGGCGCTCACTCCCGCCGAGGTGTAGATCCGCCCGTCCCGTACGAAAATCGCGTCGCCGTCCACCTCGATGTCGGGATGGCGTTGCGCGAGCGTGGTCACGTGCCGCCAGTGCGTGGTGGCACGGCGGCCGTGCAGCAGTCCCGCCTCGGCCAGCGCGAAGGCGCCGGTGCAGACGGATGCGGTACGCCAGGACGCGGAGTGCAGCGTGTGGACAGCGTCGAGGAGGCCGGCCGGCACCTCCTTGGGGAGGCCGGGGGACCCGGGCACGATCAGCGTGTGGACACGCCCCGTCTGTTCGTCGACCGGGTCCGTGAGCAGCCGGGTCCCGGCCGAGGTGGTGACCGGGCCACCGGCAGGGGACAGCAGGGCCACCTCGTAGCGGGCACCCAGGGTGGCCGCCGTACTGAACACCTCCAGCGGAGCCGTGACATCGAGCAGACGCACGCCGTCGAACGCGAGTACGGCGACGGTGCGTGGAAGGGGGCGTTCACGCGTACTCATGTCCCCAGGTTAGCGCCACGGCATGTCCATATGTGTGGGATACCTGTCCCAATAGACATGGTGCGCGAATGCGCGCGGGAGGCAGGCTGAGGGCAGCGCGACAACGACGCCGACCGGACCGCCCCACCCGACGAGGAGCCGACCGTGACCACACGTATCGCCGACATCGAGATCCCCGACAGCGCACTCGCCGAGGAGGCGACCGAGCTGGTCCGCGACACCGCGGGCGAGCTGCTCTACGACCACTCGCGCCGCGTCTTCCTCTTCGGAGCGCTGCGCGGCCGCCGACGCAGCCTGGTCTTCGACCCCGAACTCCTGTACCTGGCAGCCCTGTTCCACGACCTGGGACTTACGCAGAAGTACGCCACGTCCGAGCAGCGCTTCGAGATCGACGGTGCGGACGCCGCCCGGGACTTCCTGCTGCGGCACGGCCTCGAACCCGAGCAGGCCCGGATCGCCTGGACGGCGATCGCCCTCCACACCACTCCGGAGATCCCGTACCGGATGGAGCCGGAGGTCGCGCTGGTCACCGCGGGCGTCGAGGTCGACGTCCTCGGGCTCGGGTTCGACGAGATCGGTGACGCGCAGCGGGCGGCGGTCGTGGCCGCGCATCCGCGGCCGGACTTCAAGCGGCGAATCCTCGCGGCGTTCACCGAGGGCATCGCGCACCGCCCGGACACCGCGTTCGGCAACGTCAAGGCCGACGTGCTCGCCCACTTCTCTCCCGGCTTCGTGCGCACCGACTTCGTCACCGTCATCGAGAATTCGGAGTGGTCGGAATGAGCACCCAGGTCCGCGCTCCCGTACCGCCGTTCACCGAGGCCGACGCGCGCGCCAAAGTGCAGGCCGCCGAGGACGCGTGGAACACCCGCGACCCCGAGCGGGTCGCGCTCGCCTACACGGAGGACTCGGTGTGGCGCAACCGCGACTCCTTCGTGACCGGGCGGGAGGAGATCCGCGCCTTCCTCGCCGGGAAGTGGGACAGGGAGCTCGACTACGCGCTGCGCAAGGAGCTGTGGTCCTACACGGACAACCGGATCGCGGTCCGCTTCCAGTACGAGTGGCGGGACGCGGACGGCGGGCACTGGCGCTCCTACGGCAACGAACTGTGGGAGTTCGACGCGCACGGCCTGATGCGGCGACGTGAGGCAAGCATCAACGACGTACCCATCCGGGCGGAGGAACGGCGGATCCTGGGGCCGCGCAGGCCGGAGGATCTCAAGGCCGCACTGCCTCTGAAGTGATACGGAAGCGCACCGCGCAGCGCCGTCACCAGGTGCATGAACGACCGTCGTTGGGCCGGCCGGTGCCGTTGTTGCCGTATTATGCATACTCGTCGTCGAAGTCGATGCCGTCGAGGCCGTACATGGTCACGGTGTCCGACAGCTGTTTCGCGAACGACCACCAGGGCGCAGGGTTCGCCGTCCGTCCCTGGCTGCGTGGACCGTCTTGGACGGTTTCGCCTACCTGTGCGATGTGGAACCGACCCCCACCCGGTGTCCCGGACCCACACCTCTGGCGCAGCTTCCAAGACGGCACGCCCGTCACACCTGTCTCCACCGACAGCGGGGCTCCGGCCGCTCCGAACCAGTTCTCCCGCGTCACCAAATCCTCCCCAGAGGCACCTCTGGGGAGGATTTGGAGTATCGACGACTCTGGGGAGCCCGTGGGGAGAATCGGCTACAACGCCGCAGGTCAGCGCCACCAGGCAGACAACTTCATGACGTACGCACCGAGATCGTCGGCCTCGACGATCCCCGAGAGCGAGCCTCCCTCACGCAAGGGCGTGACCTAGCGGGTCGCTGTGACTTCGGGGACAGCGGCCGACGATCACTTGTTTTCCGGCCGCCACACCCCTGAGAGAAAACGATGGAGCCCATGAGCATCGAAGAATTCCCCCGCCAGTTCGCCCGCACCCGCCGCTTCACGCTCGGCGCCCCGCGCGACTTCACCGTCTCGGCGGACGGCGAGCGCGTGCTGTTCCTGCGCTCCGGCCAACTGTGGCTGTACGAGAGCGGGACGGAGCGCATGCTGGCCGCCGAGGCAGGGTCGTACGCGACCGACCTCCAGGCACACCTGGCCGCGTACACCGCGGGCGGCGCGCTCTGGGCCGTCGCGACGGACGGCTCCGCCCCGCGCCGCATCCCGGTCGCGGGCCCG
>NZ_JAFLRJ010001653.1 GCF_017315755.1 Streptomyces beijiangensis | reverse complement strand
AAGCACCGTCGCCTCGTGAGTTCTTCCATGGCGGTCATGCTCGGCGCCACCACGCTGGCCGCGTGCGGCTCGTCGTCGGACGACGACAGCGGGGCCCGGTCCGGCCCAGTCTCACTGACGTACTGGACCTGGGCCCCCGGCATGGACAAGGTCGTGGACCTGTGGAACGAGGGTCCGGGCAAGAAGGAGCAGATCAAGGTCACAGTGAAGAAGCAGGCGTCCGGCGACACGCTGGTCACCAAGATCCTCACCGCGCACAAGGC
>NZ_JAFLRJ010001652.1 GCF_017315755.1 Streptomyces beijiangensis | reverse complement strand
GACCTGGAGGACGCCGTCGCCGAGGAACGCAGGGACAGCGCCCGCGAAGCCGTCGCGGCGTACCTTGCGTCCGGCGGCCGAGCCTGCGTCCGGGTCAACGCGGTCACCAGCCCGCACCACCATCGCGACCTGGCTGCGCTCGCGGACCTGCCGGGCCTGCTCGCGGTGATGCTCGCCAAGGCCGACACCCGCTCCTCGGC
>NZ_JAFLRJ010001651.1 GCF_017315755.1 Streptomyces beijiangensis | reverse complement strand
GTCGCAATACCTTGTCCTCTATAATCAGGCGATGTGACCACTGCTTCAATATACCACTCATCATTTTTAGCTTCTTTTATAGGTAAAGGTGTTCCAACTAATCTGATATCTTCTTCAAGAGGCAGTTGGTTCCATTGTTCTTCATACTCCATTTCTTTTGAACCATCATAAGCGATAATACAACCGGCCACTTCATTATTCTTTTCATATACCCATATATTTTTATAATAGGTACGAT
>NZ_JAFLRJ010001650.1 GCF_017315755.1 Streptomyces beijiangensis | reverse complement strand
CCGCAGCCCGAGTCCATCCGCTTCTTCGGCACGACCTGGGTCGACCACAAGGACGGATACGGGCTGCGGCCCGCCGGGGGTGGTGCTGGGGTTCTCGCTCACGGGTCGATTATCCCCGGTCGCGGGTGTTGCTGCGGCGAGCCGCGGTGGTCAGCCGAGCCGGCTGATGTCGCGGACCGCGCCCCGGTCGGCGCTGGTGGCCATGGCCGCGTACGCCTTCAGGGCC
>NZ_JAFLRJ010001649.1 GCF_017315755.1 Streptomyces beijiangensis | reverse complement strand
GCGTGGGGGAGTTGGAGACGACGGTCCAGCCGTCCGGCGCCTTCACGGTGAACCGGAAGGTCGCCTTGAGGTCGGGCTGCTCGAAACTCGCGAACACCCGGCGGGCGTCCGGCACCTCGAACTGGGTGTAGAGGTAGGCCTGGTCGTCGACGGGGTCGACGAACCGGTGCAGGCCCTCACCGGTGTTGGTGTACGCGCAGTCGGCGCTCACCCGCAGGACGTTGCGGCCCGGGAGCAGGCCGGGCAGGGCGATCCGGGAGTCCGCGAACACCTCGGCGGGGTCGAGGGCGTCCCCGTTGAGGGTCACCTCGTGCACGGTGGGAGCCACCAGGTCGATGAACGACTCCGTGCGGTCCGCGTCCGCCGAGACGTCGAAGCGCACCGTGGTCACGGACCGGTAGGTG
>NZ_JAFLRJ010001648.1 GCF_017315755.1 Streptomyces beijiangensis | reverse complement strand
AAGTATGCCCATTCCTTGGTGAACGGCCTGTAGGTGCAGGGCACAATCCACTCCTCGTCATAGCGGTAGCGCTCCCCTCGGGCCACCCGACCCTTGTCCGCTCGATCCCAGCTGATTTTCTCGGGACTGGTGTCGATCCAGGAATCAACATCGGTAAAAGTCGGCACCGCAATAGATTGCGCAACACAGCGCTCCCGAAATCCATCCACCTGTCGATTATAACAGTCAATCATCGACTGCATGTTCTTGCGAACTTCTACTTGGCTGAAGTTGTACACCCAAGCGTCTCGCCCGGACTTCAGGCCGCTGGAGTAGACCCGGAAGAGAGCGGATTCGCGGCCGATCCTGTCCTTGTTTCCGGCTGCCTGGTAGGCACC
>NZ_JAFLRJ010001647.1 GCF_017315755.1 Streptomyces beijiangensis | reverse complement strand
CCCCAAGCCCTTCGCGTTCACCGAACTCGTCGCGCGGATACGGGCGCTGGCGCGCCGGACGCAGCCCGCACTGCCGCCGGTCCTCGTCCACGGCGATCTGCGCCTGGACCCGGCGCGACGGGCCGCGACCCGGGCCGGGGCCCAGCTCCCGCTCAGCCCGAAGGAGTTCGCCGTCCTGGAACTGCTGCTCGCCGCCCGGGGGGCGGTGGTCTCCGCCGAGGAGCTCCTGGAGCGGGCCTGGGACGAGGCGGCCGCCACGAACAGCCCGCTGTAGAGCAGGGTGAGGCGCCATCTGACACTCCGGGGCCCGCGCAGGATCGGCCTCACACCCGGTATCCGGCCTGCGCGACGGTCTCGATCAGCGGCGGTTCGCCGAGCTTGCGCCGCAGCCTGCTGACGGTGACCTTCAC
>NZ_JAFLRJ010001646.1 GCF_017315755.1 Streptomyces beijiangensis | reverse complement strand
GGGCATCTGCAGATCGAGGACGGCCACATCGGGCCGGTGGGCCCGCGCCATGGCGAGCGCCTCGGGCCCGGAGGCGGCCTCGGCGACCACGACCAGATCCTCTTCGAGCCCCAGCAGCGCGGCGAGAGCCCCCCGGATCAGATGCTCGTCATCAGCCAACAACAAGCGCACAGCCTTCACGAGGCGCCCCCGGCAAACTTGGTGCGGGTTCGGTTGCGCGGGGCTCCGCCCCGGAC
>NZ_JAFLRJ010001645.1 GCF_017315755.1 Streptomyces beijiangensis | reverse complement strand
CCCCTTGACCCCCAGGAGTAAGAGTCAAGGGTATTTTCTGGATATAGCAGACTTAATCCGGGTGCAGACAGTGCACACAAAGGTCCGTCGTGCGCTGTCGCGCACACCGTGTGGTCCCCAACTGGTCCCCAACTCCATCACCACCACCCAACTCGCCATGGCCCAACTGCCGAAACACCTGCGGCGGGGCCGGCAGACCTTGATCCGCACCGACTCCGCCGGAGGCACCCACGCCTTCCTCGACTGGCTCACAAGGCCGGGCCGGTGGCTGTCGTATTCCGTCGGAATGACCATCACCGAAGCCATCCAC
>NZ_JAFLRJ010000174.1 GCF_017315755.1 Streptomyces beijiangensis | reverse complement strand
CGCTCGGCCAGCTCCAGGGCGCGGCCCCGGTCCTGGAACTCCACCGACCACTGCAGTACGGCGCGCTCGCGTCCCTCCGCCTTCTGCCAGCGCTCCAGATCGTTGCCGAGCGCCTGACGGAAGGCCTTCGCGTACTGCGGATGCCAGGAGGTGACCGCGTCGATGCCCATGCCCGACACGTACACGATCCGGCTCACCCGCCGCGGGTGCTCCAGCGCGTACGCAAGGGCGAGTTGGGCGCCCCAGGAGTGGCCGAGCAGCGCGATCCGCTCCAGACCGAAATGGGCGCGTACGGCCTCCAGGTCCGCGACCGAGGCGGCCAGCGTGTAGGGGCCTCCGGAGGGTGCGGAGCGTCCGCAGCCCCGCTGGTCCCAGCGGTACACGGTGTGACCGGGGAGCAGTGCGGCCACGTCCTCCAGGGTGTCCCAGAGGCCGGGGCCGCCGTGACAGAGGATCACCGGCGGGCCCTCACCGGTCCGCGCGGTCCAGAGTTCTGCGCCGTCGCCGGTCGTCACTGTCTTCTCGTCCACAGCGCCAGTGTGCCTGCGGAAACGTTCATCCGCGTGCGATTGCCTGTCGCGGCAGCCATGTTGACCACCGGTCCCACAGCTGTTTGACGCACGAACGTCCGGCCCCCGCAGCGGAGTTCGGCATCTGACGCGCCCGCCGCCGTTCCGGCAGATCCGGAACGACGGCGGGCGGAGTGACCTGTACCGCCGGCGGCTACGCCTTGCGGGCGCGGGCCGTCTTCTTCGCAGGGGCGGACGTGGCGGCGACCGTCTTCTTCACCGCCGCCTTTTTGGCCGGTGCCGTCTTGGCCGGTGCCGTCTTCCTGGCGACCGCCTTCTTCGCCGGCTTGCGCGCCGCAGGCGTACCCGCGTCGCTGATCCGCTCCGGGTCGAGGATCTCCCGCAGGAACTTGCCGGTGTGGCTGGCCGCGACGCCCGCGACCTGCTCGGGCGAGCCCTCCGCGACGACCAGACCGCCGCCGTTGCCGCCCTCGGGTCCCATGTCGATGACCCAGTCGGCCGTCTTGATGACGTCCAGGTTGTGCTCGATGACGACCACCGAGTTGCCCTTGTCGACCAGCCCTTGGAGCACCCTGATGAGCTTGCTGATGTCCTCGAAGTGCAGACCGGTCGTCGGCTCGTCCAGTACGTAGACCGTGCGGCCCGTCGAGCGCTTCTGGAGCTCGGAGGCGAGCTTCACGCGCTGCGCCTCACCGCCGGAGAGCGTCGGCGCGGACTGTCCGAGGCGTACGTAACCGAGCCCGACCTCATTGAGGGTGCGCAGATGACGGGCGATCGTCGGGACGGCCTCGAAGAAGTCCAGGCCCTCCTCGATCGGCATGTCCAGGACCTCGGCGATGGACTTGCCCTTGTAGTGGACCTCCAGGGTCTCCCGGTTGTAGCGCGCCCCGTGGCAGACCTCGCAGGGGACGTACACGTCCGGCAGGAAGTTCATCTCGATCTTGATGGTGCCGTCGCCCGAGCAGTTCTCGCAGCGGCCGCCCTTGACGTTGAAGGAGAAACGTCCCGGCAGGTAACCGCGGACCTTCGCCTCCATCGTCTCCGCGAAGAGCTTGCGGACGTGGTCGAAGACTCCGGTGTACGTCGCCGGGTTGGACCGGGGCGTGCGGCCGATGGGCGACTGGTCGACGTGGACCACCTTGTCGACCAGGTCGTCGCCCTCGACGCGGGTGTGCCGGCCGGGGACCGCGCGTGCGCCGTTCAGCTCGCGTGCCAGGTGGGTGTAGAGGATGTCGTTGACCAGCGTGGACTTGCCGGATCCCGAGACTCCCGTGACCGCCGTGAGGACGCCGAGCGGGAAGGACACGTCGATGTCCTGGAGGTTGTTCTCGCGCGCGCCGTGGACGGTGAGCCGGCGCCCCGGATCGATCGGGCGTCGTACGTCAGGCGTCGGGATGGCCCTCTTGCCGGAGAGGTACTGGCCGGTGATCGACTCCTTGTTGGTGAGCAGGTCCTTGAGGGAGCCGCTGTGCACGACCTTCCCGCCGTGCTCACCGGCGCCCGGGCCGATGTCGACCACCCAGTCGGCGACCTTGATGGTGTCCTCGTCGTGCTCGACGACGATGAGCGTGTTGCCCATGTCGCGCAGCCGCACCAGGGTCTCGATGAGCCGGTGATTGTCGCGCTGGTGCAGGCCGATGGAGGGCTCGTCCAGTACGTACAGCACGCCGACCAGTCCGGAGCCGATCTGCGTGGCGAGGCGGATGCGCTGGGCCTCGCCGCCGGAGAGGGTGCCTGCGGCGCGGTTGAGCGAGAGATAGTCGAGGCCCACGTCCACCAGGAACTTCAGGCGTTCGTTGACCTCCTTCAGCACACGCTCGGCGATCTTCTTGTCGCGTGCGTTGAGCTTCAGCACGCCCAGGAAGTCCGCGCACTCGCTGATGGACATCGCGGCGACCTGGGCGATGGACTTCTCCATCACCGTGACCGCGAGGACGATCGGCTTGAGGCGTGTGCCCTCACAGGTCGGGCAGGGCACCTCGCGCATATAGCCCTCGAAGCGCTCACGGCTGGAGTCGCTCTCGGACTCCGAGTGGCGGCGCTTGACGAAGGGGACCGCGCCTTCGAAGGACGTGGTGTAGGCGCGCTCGCGGCCGTAGCGGTTGCGGTAGCGGACCTCGATCTGGGTCTTGTGACCGTAGAGGAGGGCCTTCTTCGCACGCTGCGGGAGCCCGGCCCAGGGGATGTCCGTACGGAATCCGAGCTCTTCGGCCAGGGCGTTCACCAGCCGCGCGAAGTACTCCTTGGTGTGGCCGAGCGACCAGGGCGAGACCGCGCCCTCGGCGAGGGACTTGTCCTCGTCGGGGATGATCAGCTCCGGGTCGACCTCCATGCGCGTACCGATACCGGTGCACTCGGGGCAGGCGCCGAACGGCGAGTTGAAGGAGAAGGAGCGGGGCTCCAGTTCCTCGAAGGACAGGTCGTCGTACGCGCAGTAGAGGTGCTCGGAGTACATCCGCTCACGCTCGGGGTCGTCCGCGGGCAGGTCGACGAAGTCCAGCACGACCATGCCGCCGGCCAGCCCCAGCGCTGTCTCGACGGAGTCGGTGAGGCGCCGCTTGGCGCCCTCCTTCACCGTGAGGCGGTCGATGACCACCTCGATGGTGTGCTTCTCCTGCTTCTTCAGCTTGGGCGGGTCGGAGAGCTGGATCGTCTCGCCGTCGACCCGGGCGCGGCTGTAGCCCTTGGTCTGGAGATCGGCGAAGAGGTCGACGAACTCGCCCTTGCGCTCGCGCACCAGCGGGGACAGCACCTGGAAGCGGCTGCCCTCGGGCAGCGCCAGGACCTTGTCGACGATGGCCTGCGGCGACTGGCGCGCGATGGGGCGGCCGCACTCGGGGCAGTGCGGCTTGCCGATGCGCGCGAAGAGCAGCCGGAGGTAGTCGTAGACCTCGGTGATCGTGCCGACCGTCGAGCGCGGGTTGCGCGAGGTCGACTTCTGGTCGATCGAGACGGCCGGGGAGAGGCCCTCGATGAAGTCGACGTCCGGCTTGTCCATCTGGCCGAGGAACTGCCGGGCGTAGGAGGAGAGCGACTCGACGTACCGGCGCTGCCCCTCGGCGAAGATCGTGTCGAACGCGAGAGAGGACTTGCCCGATCCCGACAGCCCGGTGAAAACGATCAGGGCGTCGCGCGGGAGGTCGATCGAGACGTTCTTGAGGTTGTGCTCGCGAGCGCCGCGAACGATGAGACGGTCGGCCACGCCGGTCCGCACCTTTCTGAAGAGGAGGAGCAGGGGCGGAGCCCCCGTCCCAGGGTATGGGGGGCGCCTCAGCGATGTCTTGGGAAGCCTTGTTGGATGTCTCTCACGAGCCTATAGCACGCGCATTCGATTTCCTGTCATCGCCAAACAGCTTCACCCGAAGGAGTGGCGGGCCTATCGTCGACGTCATGTTGGATCATGCGCGCGACCTGGCCTCAGTACGTGAAGCGACCGGCCGACTCCTCGCCGAAGTCGGCAAACAGGACAACGCGGCACTCGCCCTGCCGTCACGGCTTCCGGGGTGGACGCGTGGTCATGTACTCGCACATCTCGCCCGAAACGCGGACGCCCTGGTGAACGTCCTCGCCGGCCGGCCGATGTACGAGAGCGGCGAGGCGCGCGACGCGGACATCGCGCGGGACGCGGGCAGGGCCCTCGACGTACAACTCGCCGACCTGCGGACGAGCGCTCAACGCTTCCAGGCGCAGGGGCAGGTCGCGGCGGACTGGTCGCGGACCGTGGAGCTCCGCAACGGCGTCACCGACGACGCGGCCAAGATCCCCTTCCGGCGGTGGGCCGAGGTCGAACTGCATCATGTCGATCTGGGGACCGGGTACGAGCTGGAGGATCTGCCGGCGGAGCTCGTGGAGCGCGAGATCGACTTCCTGGCGTCGCGATTCAGCGGGCACACGGACGTTCCGCGGACCGGGCTGGCCGCCGAGGGCGGCGGGGAGTGGACCACGGGCGGTGGCGAAGGCGGTCCTGTCTCGGTGACGGGGTCCCCCGCCGACCTGCTCGGCTGGCTCGCCGGGCGGCGCGACGGGGGCGCACTGGCCGTCGAAGGGGGCCCGCTTCCCGTACTGCCCCCGCTATAGGCTGGCACGTATGACGTACAGCGGAGCGGTGAAGGTCGGCGGCGGCGCGGATGTGCACGAGCTGACGGACCTGATGATCTCCAAGGTCGCGGTCGGGCCGATGAACAACAACGCGTATCTGCTGCGCTGCCGGGCCACCGGCGAGCAGCTGCTGATCGACGCGGCCAACGACGCGGAGACCCTGCTCCAGCTGATCGGTGACGACGGCATCGCGTCCGTCGTCACCACCCACCAGCACGGCGACCACTGGCAGGCGCTGGAGGCCGTGGTCGCGGCGACCGGCGCGCGGACCTTCGCGGGGCGGTACGACGCCGAGGGCATCCCCGTCGCCACCGATGTGCTCGTCGGGGACGGCGACACGATCCGGGTCGGACGCGTCGAGCTGACCGCCCGGCATCTGGTCGGCCACACCCCGGGCTCCATCGCCCTCGTCTACGACGACCCGCACGGCCACCCGCACGTCTTCACCGGCGACTGCCTCTTCCCCGGCGGCCTCGGCAACACCCGGAAGGACCCGACGGCCTTCGCGAGCCTGCTCGCCGACGTCGAGGCCAAGCTCTTCGCCGTACTGCCGGACGAGAGCTGGGTCTACCCGGGACACGGGCACGACACGACGCTCGGCGACGAGCGGCCGCACCTCGCCGAGTGGCGCGAGCGCGGCTGGTAATGCGGGTGCCGTCGGGCGGGGGCGCGGCTAGGGTCCCGTCATGATCCTTCCCGTATATCCGCCGAAACCCCGTCCCGGTGACCGTGTCGCCGTCATCTCGCCAGGCGCCGGGCTGCCGGGGATTCTTCCGCTGCCGTACGAGCTCGGTCTCGAGCGGCTGGAGAAGGAGTTCGGGCTCGTCCCGGTCGAGTACGCGTCGACCCGGAAGATGGGGTCCACACCGCGGGAGCGGGCCGACGACATCCACGCCGCCTTCGCCGACCCGGAGATCAAGGCGGTCATCGCGTCGATCGGCGGGGACGACCAGATCACCGTGCTGCCGTTCCTCGACCGGGAGCTGATACGGGCGAACCCGAAGCCGTTCTTCGGCTACAGCGACAACACCAATCTGCTCGCCTATCTGTGGAACACCGGGATCGTGGGCTACCACGGCGGCTCGGTGATGGTGGAGCTCGGGCGGCCCGTCGCCATGAACCCGCTGACCGCCGACTCGCTGCGCGCCGCGCTGTTCACGTCGGGTCCGTACGAGCTGCGGCCTGCCGAGCGGTTCACGACGGGCGGCGGACGCTGGGAAAACCCGGCGACCTTCACCCGCGAGCCCGAGAGCCTGCCCGCCGACGGCTGGTCCTGGCTGAACGCCGACCGGGTCGTCGAGGGACGCAGCTGGGGCGGGAACGTGGAGATCCTCGCGTGGCTGCTGATGGCGGACCGGGAGATCGCCCGCGATCCGTCGGCGTACGACGGCGCGGTGCTCTTCCTGGAGACCTCGGAGGAGATGCCGAGCGGCGAGGAGGTCTTCCGGATCCTGCGCAACATGGGCGAGCGCGGACTGCTCCAGCGGTTCTCGGCGCTGCTGGTGGGCCGCCCGAAGACGTGGTCCTTCGAGCAGCCGCTCTCCCCCGAGGACAGTGCGCGGTACGCGGCCGGACAGCGCGCGGCGGTGGGGCGTGCGCTGGCGGCGTACGCCCCGGACATGCTCACCGTCTTCGACGTGGCGCTCGGGCACACCGACCCGCAGCAGGTGATCCCGTACGGCGGGACGGTCCGCGTGGACGGACCCGGCCGCAGGATCACCGTCACGTACTGACCGGGTGGGGAGGGGCGGTCGCCCCGCCCCTCCCGCGTGGCCGTGCCTGATCAGATCAGATCAGGTCAGATCCGATCAGGTCAGGTCCTGGTCCCACTGGTAGGTGCCGCCCTTCTTCTCCCGCAGCGTCGCACGGACCCGGGCCAGCACCTGCGGGAAGTCCAGCGGACGTCTGCGACGGCCTGGGCGTCACGGAGATGCCCCCTTGGTACAGCGGAACCGAGTCCGTGCGCACCGCCACCACGTCCTGGTAGTGGTACGCCTGCGTCTGCTCCGACTGGAGACCTCCGGAGAACAGGTCGAGTTCGCACCGGTAGATGGCCAGTTGGTAGTGGGTCGGGCAGATCACCATGAACGCATACCGCGAATACCGCTTCTCGCCGTCATCCCCGATGGCGATGCGGCAAAGGACGACGTACAGCCGGTCAATCTTCAGATCCTGGACATCCCTGCCGCACCGCAGACCAAGCAGGTGGACTCGGCGGTCCTCACCGAGCCGCTGCGGTCCAAGTACCTGGTGCCCTATGCGGCGGGAAAGGCGCACATCTGCTGGACGACGCACAGGACTTGACCAGCGGGCTGCAGCTGTTGATCGCGCCGGGCAAGGCCGTCGACGACCCGGCGAAGACGGCGGCGCTGCGGGATCTGTCGGCTCGGTGGACCAAGGCGCTGAAGTGGGCCGACGCGCATCCGCAGGAGTGGGTGAAGGCCTGCTTCGTCGATGCCCGGAAGCTGCCGGCGAAGGTCGGTGCGCTGATCAACAAGGCCGGCGGCACATCGAGTTTCCCCACGTACGACGTGGCGGCCAAGGCCCAGCAGGAGGTGGCCGATCTGCTCGTCGACGCGGGCGCGGTGCCCGGTCCGCTGGATGTGAGCAGCGAGTTGGACCACCGCTTCGAGGCGGCGCGGCAGGAAGTCGCGAAGTAGGCAGGTCGAGTGATCTGCGGAGCCCGGTCCTCCTCCAGCAGTTGACGCTCCTCGACGAGTTCGACCGCGAGGCCGAGTTCACGTGCCTCCCGGGTGCACGAGCCTCCCGGAGGTTATGCCGAAAGTGAAGCCGCAGCTTGCGTCCCGTTCCCTGGGCAAGCGTCGTGCTGTCGGTTCCATGATTGATGGAGGTACCCGTGGGCCTGGTTCTGAGGTGTGTGACGCGTTCTTCGCCGTACTGGCCGGTGGTGAGTCATAAGACCCTGCGGCGGGTCCTCCCCGGATTCGCGGTCTCCGCGCTGGGCGACGGCATGGCCGTGCTGGCGGTGAGCTGGCTGGCCATCGAGCTGGCTCCGGCAGCCGACCGCGGCATCTGGGTGGCTCTGGCAGCCGCCGCCTACACCCTTTCCGGGGCGGCGGGTGCAGTGTTGCTCGGCCGTTTCCTACGGCACCGCGGGCCCGCCCAACTGGCGGGCTGGGATGCGTCCTTGCGGGCCGTCGCGCTGGGGTCGATCCCGATCCTGTACGCCTTCGGAGCCCTCGATGTCCGGGGGTACGTGGCCCTGCTCGCGCTCTCGTCGTTCCTGCACTCCTGGGGGCAGGCGGGGGTCTACACATTGATCGCCAGGGTGCTGCCCGAACGCGACTACCTGGCCGGGAACGCCGTACTCTCCGGCGTGGGGTCGATCGCCACGGTGGCGGGGCCGCCGCTGGCCACGCTCCTCATCATCTTCGGGGGCCCGGCGACGGTGCTCGCCGCGGACGCCGCGACCTTCCTGGTGCTTGCGCTCACCTTCCTCTTCTTCGTCCCCAAGGGCAGCGTCCCCGAGGACGACCGGATGACGCGTTCGGCCGGCTTCGCGGTGGTGCGGCGCATTCCCGCGCTGTCGGGGCTGCTCGCGCTCAGCTTCGCCTTTTTCTTCTTCTTCGGACCCGTGTACGTGGCTCTGCCGCTCCACGTGTCGGACGATCTCGGCGCCTCCGCCGGGGTACTGGCCGCGTTCTACACGGCCTTCGGTATCGGCGCCGTACTCGGTTCGCTGCTCACGGGTTTCCTCAGCACGTGGCGGCTGTGGCCCACGACTGTCGGCATCATCATCGGCTTCGGGACGCTGATGCTGCCGCTGGGCCTGGGTGCGCCGACGGTCGTCTCGGTTGTCTGCTTCGGTTTCGCCGGTCTGCTCTGGCCGCCGTACTCGACACTGTCGACCACGCTCTTCCAGCGGTCCACGCCCAGCGCACTGCTGCCGCAGGCGCTGGCCGCGAGTTCCGCCGTCCGCGTGCTGTCCGTTCCCCTGGGAACCGCCCTCGGCGGGCCGCTGGTGGCGGCCCTCGGCGCGGTCGGGGCACTGCGTCTTTCGGGCGGTGCCATCGCGGTGCTCGGCGTGGCCGCCGCGACCGTCCTCGCGCTGCGAACGGCCAGGACGCGCCGGGCGTCGCCGGGTGACGATGCCGCGGGGGACCCGAGGGATGCGAGGGATGCGAGGGACGTGGAAGGTGCGGGGGCCCGGCCCTAGCCGGCGCGCCGCCCAGGATGCCTTCATGCCGAGCCGAGGTGGGGCTCGCGCAGAAGGCGCGCCTGGCCGGGGACGCTGTCCGGCGGGGAGGCGCAGCGGGTCGCGCTGGCGAGGGCGCTGGTGCGCTCGCCGGAGCTGCGGATGCACGCACTGCTGCGGCAGCTGTGCGTGCGCCACCGGCCGCCGTACTGCTGGTGACGCACGATGTGGACGAGGCGCTGACACTGGCGGACCCGGCGCTGGTGCTGACCGGTGGCCGGCTCTCGCTCGACGTGCCCGTCGATCTGCCGGCCGGCCGGTCGCGTACCTCTCCCGAATTCGCCGCGCTGCGCACCCGGCTTCTCGCGGAGCTCGGAGTCACCGGGGCGGAGAGCGTGCTGACGTGACTTACTTGATGTCGGCCTGTTCGCGGATGTCGCAGTCGGTGAAGGTGGGCTTCTTCGTCGCCATCGACGCGAGTTTCTGCGACAGCTTGTCGACCTCCGGGTCCCGGCTGTTGCGCATGGCGTCTTCGTAGGAGTTGAACTCGACCACCACGAGGAACCGCTTCGGCCTGGCGCGGTCCTGCAGGACGGTGCGGTGGACGGGGTGGCCCTGCTGGCCCTGGTGCTGCTGCTCGAACTGCTCGATCACGGAGCGGATCTCGTCGATGCGCTCGGTCTCGAAGTCGATGATCTGCGCGAACTTCATGGGGTCCTCCCCTGCTCGCGGCACACCCGCCGCCCGGGAGCGCTCACCGTACAAAGCAAGCACCGGCCGGAGCGGGCGGCAATGCTCCGCTCACTCCGGCCGGTGCTGAACATCCCTACGCCGTACGCCCGTCAGCGGCGTCAGGCGTCGATGCTGTCCTTCGAGGACGCCTCGGCCGCGGCCTGCCTCTTCACAGCGACAAGGCTCGTGATGGTGGTGATGATCAGGACACCGCAGATCACCGCGAGGGAGACCGGGATGGAGATCTCGGGGACGTGCACCCCGTTCTCGTGGAGCGCGTGCAGCACCAGCTTCACACCGATGAAGCCGAGGATCACCGACAGTCCGTAACTGAGGTGGACCAGCTTCTTGAGCAGGCCGCCGATCAGGAAGTACAGCTGGCGCAGACCCATCAGGGCGAAGGCGTTGGCGGTGAAGACGATGTACGGGTCCTGGGTGAGGCCGAAGATCGCGGGGATCGAGTCCATCGCGAACAGGATGTCGGTCATACCGATGGCGAGCATCACGACCAGGAGCGGCGTCATGATCTTCTTGCCGTGCTCGCGGATGAAGAGCTTCGTGCCGTGGTAGCGGTCGGCGACGCCGAACTTCTTCTCGACGGACTTCAGGAGACGGTTCTCCTCGAACTCCTCTTCCTCGTCACCGGAGCGCGCCTCCTGGATGAGCTTCCAGGCGGTGTAGATGAGGAACGCGCCGAAGATGTAGAAGACCCACGAGAAGTTGGCGATGACCGCTGCGCCGGCCGCGATGAAGATGGCGCGCAGGACCAGGGCGATCAGCACACCGAAGAGCAGTACGCGCTGCTGGAGCTGGCTGGGCACCGAGAACTTCGCCATGATCAGGATGAAGACGAAGAGGTTGTCGACACTCAGCGATTTCTCGGTGATGAAGCCCGCGAAGAATTCGCCGGACGCCTGACTGGTGCCGAAGATCAGCAGTCCGATGCCGAAGAGCGCGGCCAGGACGATCCAGACCACGGTCCAGATGCCGGCTTCCTTGATCGACACGTCATGGGGCTTGCGCCCGATGAAGAAGTCGACCGCGATGAGGGCGGTCAGACCAAGGATGGTCAGCACCCACAGGGTCAGTGAAACTTCCATTACTACGCCTCCGGCGATTGCTACGGCTACTTGATCAGCGTCGTCGCTGCCGGAGGTCTCTTCCACCCGAGCCGGACCAAACCGGCTTCCCGGGCCGACGCCCCGGGACCTGGACTGGTCCGTATTGACGGGTACGCCGCACTAGGGGAGTACTCCCCTCCGTACCGAGGAGACTACAGGAAGTACCAAGAGGAGGTAAAGGGATGGGCAAAGGGAAGTACAAAATGCCTGGTCAGTGACGCCATGCACGACGAGCCGAGGCGACCTGGCCGAGGACGTCCACCAAGAGCCTGCTGCCGGGAGGCGTCAGAAGCGGTTCGTACGTCCAGGCGTGGCCGACCCAGGGGTCCGCGAGGTGGTCGTCGGGGATCGGAGTGATGCGCAGAAGCGAACGCCAGAGCGGGTCGAGGAGCGGTCCGTACGCACTCGCGTCCTCGCGGTCGGCCACCATCAGCAGATGTACGCCGACGGACGGGCCCTCGTCGGCGAGGTAGCGCAGCTGGGTGAGGGCGCGGTCGTCGAAGCCGTGCGGGAAGTCGTTGACGATCAGCAGCTGCTCGGCGGTGTCGACTCCGGACGGCAGTGCGTCGGCGGCTCCGCCGCGCACCGCCATCTGCACCAGGTCGACGCGCTGGGTGAGTTTGGCGAGGACCGCGGCCACTCCCCCGGCGCCGGTCGCCGGCGGTTCGTCGAGGACGCCCGACTGGACGAGGGGGGCGAGCGAGGAGGCCGCCGCGCCCGCCGGGTCGATGACATGGACGGTGAATTCGCCCGCCGGATAGACGGCGAGGAGGCGCGCGGCCTGCGCGACGGCGGTGTCCATGGCGAGCCGCTTCAGCTGCGCCTGGTCCATCAGCAGGGCCGCCTCGGAGGCGGCGCGGCCGCTGTCGACCCACATGCCGCGCTCCAGCGGCAGCCGTACGAGCATCGGGATGATCAGTTCGGGACGCTCGGGGAGGTGCAGATCGCCGACGCGCAGTGCCATCGGGATCTCCATGGGCAGCTCGTACGCCGTCCAGAGGGGGCTGTCCCAGCGGGCGTAGGCGAGCGGCAGGGCGGGCTCGACGACCTGGGACTCGGCGGTGAGCTGGGCGATGTCGCGCTCCAGGACCTCCCTGGCCTGGGCGATCAGCCCGTCGCACTTGGCGCGGGCCTGTTCGCGGGCGTTCGTACCGGCGTTGCCGATGCGGTTACGGGGGTCGGAGAGTGCCTTGTCGAGCTCCTGCTCCAGGCGGGACTCGGCGAAGTCGACGGCGCTGCGGTACGCGGCCATGGTGCGGGCCAGGTCCTCGAACATCCCCCAGACCTGGTTGTAGAGCCGCTCGTCCATCGACCAGCCGGAGGCGTCGCCCGCGACGGGCTGGGCGGCCTGGCCCG
>NZ_JAFLRJ010001644.1 GCF_017315755.1 Streptomyces beijiangensis | reverse complement strand
GGTCAGCTCGTCGAGGACCACGACCCGGGGGTTGCCGACGAGTGCGAGTGCGATGGACAGCCGCTGCTTCTGACCGCCGGAGAGTTGGCCGAACCGGGTGGTGAGCTTGGTGTGCAGGCCGAGCCGCTCTGCCTGCGACCGCCAGTCGGCGGGGTTCGGGTAGAACGCGCTGTACAGCTCAAGAGCCTCGCCCACCGTGATCTTGGGCTGGAGTTCGCTCTCCTGGAG
>NZ_JAFLRJ010001643.1 GCF_017315755.1 Streptomyces beijiangensis | reverse complement strand
GCCGCTGCTGGTGGGCGGCGAAGGGCCACGGCGCCTACAGCGGCCGCAGCCTGTCCTCGGCCTCCCGGCTCCAGGTCTCCCGGGTCTCCAAGCTCGCCGACGCCTCGTTCGCGTACTCCTCGCTCAGCGGCTGGGAGGAGCAGGGGCGTCTGGACGGCTTCCTGGATCTCACCCGCGAGGTGTGGCGTACGCGCGCGTACGGCGACTTCTGGCCGTACATGATG
>NZ_JAFLRJ010001642.1 GCF_017315755.1 Streptomyces beijiangensis | reverse complement strand
CCGAGCGCACCGCGCCGCGGGCGAAGGCGCTGGTACCGGGGCAGTGGGACCGGTTGCGGGAATCCCGGCCGGAGGTCATGGAGCTGTTCGCCGAGGATCCGGAGGGTGAGCGGCTGGCCCGCTGGCTGGCGGAGGCGGAGCAGCTGGTGGAGCGCTGGTTCGGCCTGGAGGATCCGAGCCGGCTGGAGCCCGCCGAGCGGGAGCTGTTCGTGGAGGCCGGGCTGGATTCCGGGCTGAGGCTGCGCGGGATCATCGACCGGGTGGATGTGGCGCCCACCGGCGAGGTG
>NZ_JAFLRJ010001641.1 GCF_017315755.1 Streptomyces beijiangensis | reverse complement strand
GCGGAACACGCGGGCGAAGGCCCGCTGCGGGCCGGCGACGAACCGCGCGACCTGCAGGGGGCGGGACACCGCCCAGTTCTTGGGCACGAGTTCGCCGATGACCATCTGCACGGCGGAGGCCAGCAGCATGCCGATGACCACGGCGACGGTGGAGACCGCGCCGGTGGGGACGCCGATGCCGGTGATGGGACCGTGCAGCAG
>NZ_JAFLRJ010001640.1 GCF_017315755.1 Streptomyces beijiangensis | reverse complement strand
GTCATACAGCGTGTAAATACCTGTTGTAAACTGGGTTTTGGTAGCTAAATTCATGTTTTTTAAAGTATCAATGAGGATTGTTCCGCCTCCAATATCAACTACTGTAATCTCTTCTTCGAGGTAGTGTTCTTTCTCTGGGTTAATTTCGCCTTGGTTGTTCAGCAATTCATTGTAAACAGTGCCAACACTTTGCGGGATTACCTGAACCTCTTTCACATCGAT
>NZ_JAFLRJ010001639.1 GCF_017315755.1 Streptomyces beijiangensis | reverse complement strand
GGAGAGCTGGCTGCCCACGGCGCTGCCGACCGTCCGGATGACGGTGTTCAGCCCGTTGCCCGCGGCGATCTCGCGGCGCGGCACGAGGGCCGCGACCAGATCGGCGAGCGCCGCGTACCCGTAGCCCGCACCGAGGCCGATCAGGCAGAACCACAGCGCGAGCTGTGTCGGGGAGCCGTGGAAGAACGCGGTGAGCACGGCTCCGGCCGTCATCAGCGTCATGCATGCGGCCAGGGGTGCCCGGGCGCCGAGCCGCCCACGCAGCCAGTGCGCGGTCCGGCCGGCCAGGACGACGCAGAC
>NZ_JAFLRJ010001638.1 GCF_017315755.1 Streptomyces beijiangensis | reverse complement strand
GATTAGTGGTGAGTAACAACACAAACCCCCGGTTCCATTGGGATTTCGGGCCGCCGGTTGCCAAGATCGCTCACTGACGACAAGACCCCGCCGCCGCGGCGGGGCGATCCGGGCGGACGCCGAGTCCTGCCGCCGCCCGGATGACCGGTCGACAGGAGTGGATCGGCAGGAGTGGAGGACCCGAGCAAGACGGGTCGCCGGGACGGGAGTTCGATTTCCGCGCCGGGCAGCCCTTGGGGTGAAGCCGCACTCGTGCGGCCGGGCAACTTCGCCAGCCCGAATCCGACAGGTCATCCT
>NZ_JAFLRJ010001637.1 GCF_017315755.1 Streptomyces beijiangensis | reverse complement strand
GATTTGTCGAGCGGATTAACTATGATTTAGCGAATGATTTAGGCAACCTGCTGAACAGAACGGTCGCCATGGTCAACAAATACTTTGACGGCCGGATTCAGTCGTATGACGGCCCGGTTACCGCTTTTGACGAACCGTTGTCATCATTCTCGCAAAAGACAATTGAAGCGTACGAGCATGCGATCGAAAATATGGAGTTTTCCGTTGCGCTTTCATCATTGTGGCAGTTTGTCAGCAGAACGAATAAATACATCGACGAGACAGCCCCTTGGGTACTGGCAAAAGA
>NZ_JAFLRJ010001636.1 GCF_017315755.1 Streptomyces beijiangensis | reverse complement strand
CCATGTGGGACATCATCAGGAATCCGGCCACGTCCATGCCCAGCTCGCGGGCGGCGGCGATGTGCTGCGCGGAGATGTCGGCCTCGGTGCAGTGAGTGGCCACGCGCACCGAGCGGATGCCGAGGGAGTGGGCCTGCTTCAGGTCGTGCAGGGTCCCGATGCCGGGCAGCAGGAGGGTGGTGGGCACCGCGTGGGTCACAGCGTCGCAGACGGCCTCGATCCACTCCCAGTCGGTGTGGGCGCCGACGCCGTAGGTGATGCTGGAGCCGGACAGGCCGTCGCC
>NZ_JAFLRJ010001635.1 GCF_017315755.1 Streptomyces beijiangensis | reverse complement strand
GCTGTTCGTCGGCATGGACGCGGGCATGCCGGCCGGGCTGTCCTCCCTGGTACTCCAGATCCAGGCCGTGTTCACGGCCCTGTTCGCGTTCCTGCTCCTCGGCGAACGGCCCGCGCGCATCCGGCTGGTGGGCATGGCGGTGGCCCTGGCCGGGATCGGCGTCGCCGCCGTCGACGAGGGCGCCTCGGGTCCCCTGGGAGCGTTCGCCCTGGTCATCGCCGCGGCCGCCTGCTGGGGCGTGTCGAACGTACTGACCCGCAGGGCCGCGCCCGCCGACGCCCTGAACTTCATGGTGTGGGTGAGCACGGTGCCGGTCCTGCCGCTGCTGGCGCTCTCGCTGCTCCGGGA
>NZ_JAFLRJ010000173.1 GCF_017315755.1 Streptomyces beijiangensis | reverse complement strand
AGCGGTGCGCGACGTCGCGCAGCCGGCGCTGGGCGCGGTGGATCTCCCACTGGGAGGTGGTGATGCCGCCGAACTTGGAGGAGTCCGAGTAGCCCAGCATGACTTCCTGGACGTCGCCTCGCAGCGAGACCAGACGCCGGTACGACGGGTCGGCGAGCATCTCGTCGAGGATGACGTCGGCCGCACGCAGCTCGTCCGTCGTCTCCAGGAGCGGCACGATGCCGATCTTGGCCCAGCCGCCGTGCAGGTCCAACAGGCCCGCCTCACGCGCCAGTACGGCGGCCGCGAAGACGTCGTCGGCTCCCTGGCACATCGAGATGATGTACGACTCGATGACCTCGGGGCCGAAGCGCTCGAAGGCCTTCTTGATGGTGTGGAAGACACCGAGCGTCTTCTCGCCCGCGGCGTCCAGCGGGGCCGGCCTGGGTGCGAGCGGGCGGCGCGAGCGGAGCTCCTTGGCGAGGAGCTTCTGCCGGTAGTCGCGCGGCATGTCCGCGTACCGCCAGGACTCCTCACCGAGCCGGTCGAAGAGCTGGCCGAGCGCGTGGTGGTGGGCGTCCGCGTGTTCGCGTACGTCCATCGTGGCGAGCTGGAGCCCGAAGGCGGCCAGCGTGCGGATGGTGCGGTCCATCCGGCCGTCGGCGAAGATCGCGCCGCGGTGCTCGCGCAGGGAGACCTGGATGAGGGTGAGGTCGGCGATGAGCTCGGCGGTGCCGAGGTAGTCGCGGCCGTCCTCGTGCGGGGTGCCCTTGGCGAGGCGCGCACGGGTGTTGACGAGCTTCTCGCGGATGCACGTCGCCTTGAGCCGGTAGGGCTCTTCGGAGTTGAGGCGCTTGTAGCGGGGGCTGATCTCGGGGAGCCGCTCCAGGTCGCACTGGAGCGAGGTGAGCAGCTCCTCGGTGGCGCCGGTGTAGCGGATGGAGTTGGAGAGCAGTCCGCGCAGGAAGTCGATGAGCTTGATGGCGTCGGTGATGCCGTGCTCGTGCTGCAGGATCAGGACGTCCCAGGTCACCTCGGGGGTGACGTTGGGGTTGCCGTCGCGGTCGCCGCCGATCCAGGTGCCGAAGCTCAACGGGCGCGTACCCGGGGGCAGTTCGACGCCGACGCGCTCCAGCTCAGCGGCCAGGTCCTCCAGTACGTCGCCGACCGCACCCGCGTGCAGTTCGTCGAGGTAGTAGATGGCGTTGCGCGCTTCGTCGGCCGGCTCGGGACGTACGACACGGAGCTCGTCGGTCTGCCAGATGAGGTCGATGTTCTCCGCGAGGCGCAGGTCGTGGCGGCGGCGGTCGGCCTCGATGACCGGGGTCTCCAGGAGCTGGCCGATACGGCGGAGCTTGTTGAGGACCGAACGGCGGGCGGCCTCGGTGGGGTGCGCGGTGAAGACCGGGCGGACGTTGAGGTGCTTGACGGTCTCGCGCAGGTGCTCGGGGTCGGCATCCTTGAGGCGGTCGGCGGTGCGGGCGAGGAGCCCGCCCTCGGCGGCGCGTACGGCGCGCATCTCGCGGCCGCGGTGGACCTGCTCGGTGACGTTGGCGAGGTGGAAGTACGTGGAGAACGCGCGGACGAGCTTCGCGGCGGTCTCCACCTCCGTCTCGCCGAGGAGCTCTGCGGCGGCCTCACCGTCGGAGCGCGTCAGGGCGCGGACCCGTTCGACGAGCTCGAGGAGCTCGGGGCCTTCCTGCCGTACGAGCGTCTCGCCCAGGAGATCGCCGAGGCGGCGGATGTCGGCGCGCAGCTCGGTGCTGGCGGTGGGGGTCAGGTCGGCACTGCTCACAGGTGCGGCTCCTTGCAGTGTTTGGCACGACTGGCAGGGGATGCGGACCGCGCTGTCCGAATGACACCCAGGATAGGTGTCCTTTCCGATGTGTTATCCACAGGCCTCGTGCCGCGGGCCTCCGCACTGCCATACTTACGAAGCCGTAGGTTACGGAACCGTAACCAGGCATCAGCCGTACCCCTCACCCCACAGGGACCTCCATGACCATCAGCCCCGAGCTGATCACTGACGCCTCCGAGGCGCCGCTCCCCAACGCCACCATGGGCGGGGACAGCAAACGGTCGATCGAACAGATCACCCTCCTCGCCTTCATCATGGTGCCGTTCCTGGCCCTGCTCGCGGCCGTGCCGCTGGTCTGGGGCTGGGGCGTGAGCTGGCTGGATGTCGGCCTGCTCGTGGCGATGTACTACATCGGCTGCCACGGCATCACGATCGGCTTCCACCGCTACTTCACGCACGGCTCCTTCAAGGCGAAGCGTCCGCTGCGCATCGCGCTCGCCGTGATGGGCTCCCTCGCGGTCGAGGGCCCGCTGGTGCGCTGGGTGGCCGACCACCGCAAGCACCACAAGTTCTCCGACGCCGAGGGCGACCCCCACTCGCCGTGGCGGTACGGGGAGACCCTGCCCGCCCTGCTGAAGGGCCTGTGGTGGGCGCACATGGCGTGGATGTTCGACGAGGAGCAGACACCGCAGCACAAGTACGCACCGGACCTGATCGCGGACCCGGCGATCCGCTGGATCTCCCGCAAGTTCATCTACTTCACGATGCTGTCGCTGGCGATCCCGCCGATCGTGGGCGGTCTGGTGACGATGTCCTGGTGGGGCGCGTTCACGGCCTTCTTCTGGGGCTCCCTGGTGCGGGTCGCGCTGCTGCACCACGTCACCTGGTCGATCAACTCGATCTGCCACGCCGTCGGCAAGCGGCCGTTCAAGTCGCGTGACCGCTCAGGCAATGTGTGGTGGCTCGCGGTCCTGTCCTGTGGCGAGTCGTGGCACAACCTGCACCACGCGGACCCGACGTCCGCACGGCACGGGGTACTGCGGGGCCAGGTGGACTCCAGCGCACGGCTGATCCGCTGGTTCGAGCAGGCGGGCTGGGCGTACGACGTGCGATGGCCGACCGCCGACCGCATCGAAGCCCGGCGGCAGAGCGAGCTCACAGAAACGGCATGATGGACAACGTGGCGATCGACAGCAGTACCAGCGGCAGCGAGCAGAAAAGGCCCGCTGCGGCGCGGCGCACGCGCCGGGTCCGGATGACCGGCAAGGAACGCCGCGAGCAACTGCTGGACGTCGGCCGCATCCTCTTCGCCGAGAAGGGCTTCGAGGGCACGTCGGTGGAGGAGATCGCCGCGAAGGCGGGTGTCTCCAAGCCCGTCGTGTACGAGCACTTCGGCGGCAAGGAGGGCCTGTACGCGGTGGTGGTCGACCGTGAGATGCGCCAGCTGCTCGACATGGTGACCGGCGCACTGACCGCCGGTCACCCGCGCGAGCTGCTCGAACAGGCCGCGTTCGCGCTGCTCGACTACATCGAGACGTATACGGACGGGTTCCGCATCCTGGTGCGCGATTCGCCCGTCGCCCAGTCCACGGGCACCTTCGCCTCGCTCATCTCGGACATCGCGACCCAGGTCGAGGACATCCTCGGCATGGAGTTCAAGAACCGCGGCTTCGATTCGAAGCTGGCGCCGATGTACGCGCAGGCGCTCGTCGGCATGGTGGCGCTGACCGGTCAGTGGTGGCTGGACGCCCGCAGGCCCAAGAAGGCCGAGGTCGCGGCGCATCTGGTGAATCTGGCCTGGCACGGTCTGGAGAACCTTGAGGCGAAGCCCCGGCTGATAGGCCACCGCAAGAGCTAGAAGCTGTCCTGCTCGGCACTGTCCTGCGCGGGGCTGTCCTGCTCGGGGCTGTCCGGCTCGCTCAGGAACAGGCCCAGCGCGAGCGCCGCGACCGGGACCCCGCAGAGGATCGCGAAAACGCCCTGCGGGCCGTACGCCTCGGCCGCCAGGCCCAGCACCGGGGCGATCAGCCCGCCGATGGAGACGGCCAGGCCGAGCGTGACGCCGGCCGCGGTGCCAGGACGGGTGGGCAGGTAGTCCTGCCCCAGCTTGATCAGGACCGCGAAGGGGATGTTGAGCGCGATCCCGGCCAGTACCGCGAGGAGCAGCGGCGCGTACGGGCCGGGAGTCACGCGCAGCGCCAGCAGGGCGGGCACGGCCAGGGCGCTGCCCAGCTGGACGGTGCGGACCATGCCGATGCGGTCGGCGATCCGGCCGCCGAGGAGCGTTCCCGCGACCCCGCCGATCAGGAAGCAGGCCAGTGCGGTGCCCGCGACGGCGCGGCCGGAATGCAGATGGCGGATCCAGTAGAGCTCGATGAAGGTCAGTACGCCGAAGAAGGCCACCGAGCGGACGATCTCCACCCCGGTGAGGACCAGGAACGGGTTCCAGCGGTCGGTGCCGGCACGCGCGGCCTTCGCCGAGGCCGCCGCCGGGGGCCGGTGCCTGAGCAGGACGACCGCGGTGAGCAGCGCCGGCGGGATGAAGAGCGCGGTGGCGCCGACGCCCATCGAGACGAGTACGGGTGTGGCCAGGACCGGGGCGAGGAAGAAGCCGACGCTGCCGCCCGCGGCGAAGATGCTCATCGCGGTCGTGGAGTCGCCGGCGGCCTCGCGTGCCGCCTTTCCCGCCGCCGGGTGGAACATCGCGACGCCCAGGCCGGAGAGCAGGATGAGGGTCCACACGGCCGCGTACGAGGAGAAGAGACCGGAGAGTCCGAGGCCGAGCCCGGCAAGCGCGACACCCGCGGCCGCGAGCCTGCGCAGGGGTCGGCGGTCGACGGCGAGGCCGACCAGCGGCTGCGGGACCGAGCTGCCGAGGGCGGCGGCGAGGGTGAGGCCCGAGGCGGCCACATAGCTGTAGCCGCGGTCGAGGACGAAGTACGGGACGCAGGCGGGGACGAGGCCCTGGTAGAGGTCGTCGACGGCGTGCGCGGCGGCCCACATCCGCATCCGGCGCCAGGCGGACGGGAGCGGGGTCGGGAGCGGGGTCGGGGTGTGCGGGGCCTGCGGAGCGGTCAGGTCCGGGGGCGGTGCGGTGTGCGGTGGGTTGGTCATGCGTCGAGCGTCACGGATTCCCCCCGTGGCGGGCTATCAGTAATCTGCCTACTTGTGTCGCTCATCTGCCAACACCGTCAGAAGCCCGCCCGTATCCCCCTGGCCCATCAGGAACGCATCGACTGGCACGACCACGCGGACCACCAGCTCATCAGTCCCGGCAGGGGTGTTCTGGAGGTGTCGACGGCCCAGGGCAGCTGGGTCGTGCCACCCCATCGCGCCGTCTGGCTGCCCGCGCACGTCCCGCACGCACATCAGGCGTACGGACCGACCGAGGTGCGGGCGCTGACCTTCCCGCGCTCGGCCAACCCGCTGCGGCTCGACCGGCCGACGGTGCTCGCGGTCAGCCCGCTGCTGCGCGAGATCATCGCCGTACTGACGGACGAGGACGCCCCGGCCGCCGGACCGCGCCGCAATCTGGAACGCGTCGCCCTCGACCAGCTGCGCCGCGTCGAGGCGCTTGAAGTGCATCTGCCCGCGCTCGCCGACGGCCGGCTGCGGGACGTCGCCGCGCTCCTGAAGGAGGATCCGGCCGACGGCCGTACGCTCGCCGGTCTCGGCACCGCGGTGGGCGCCTCCGAGCGCACCCTGAGCAGGCTCTTCCGCGAAGGGACCGGGATGACCTTCCCGCAGTGGCGCACCCAGTTCCGCCTGCACCACGCGCTCACCCTGCTCGCCGCGGGCGGATCGGTCACCGGGACCGCCGCCGCCTGCGGCTACAGCGGCCCCAGCGCCTTCATCCAGGCTTTCCGCAGCGCTTTCGGTACGACGCCGGGCGAATACCGTCAGCCGCTCTCGGGCAGCGCCGCCGGCACCGGCTCCAGGAATTCCAGCCGGTTGCCGACGGGATCCCAGGAGTAGAAGCGGCGGTGGCCGGGGAGGTCGCCGTCCCACTCCACCCGGGCGCCATGGGCGGTCAGGCGCTGCGCGTACGCCTCGATGGCGGTGACCCGCAGCCCGGGATGGGCCTTGGCGGACGGCCGACAGTGACATTTTCCGCCTCCGGCGGGGGCCTCCTCGATGCCCAGGTGCAGCTGGACGGCGCCCGCCTGGAACCAGCAGCCGCCGCGGGCCGCGAGGACCGGCGGCTTGGGGATCTCGGTCATGCCGAGGGCGCCGGTGTAGTACGTACGGAGCGCGTCCTCGGTGCCGGGAGGGGCCGCCAGCTGGACGTGGTCGACTGCGGTGAGCATCGGTGTCAGGCCTCCTTGCGGGCCACGGCGAAGATCCGGCGGAAGGGGAAGACCGTGCCGCGCGCGGTGGCCGGGTAGGCCGCGCGGAGCGCGGCGCCGTACTCCGCGACGAAGGCGGCGGTGGCCTCGGGGTCGTCAGCGAGCGCGGTGAGCACCGGGCGCAGCGCCGTGCCCTTCACCCAGTCGAGCACCGGGTCCTCACCGGTCAGGAGCTGGACGTACGTCGTCTCCCAGACGTCGGGCTCGCAGCCCAGGTCCGCGAGGAGCGTGAAGTACTCCGCGGGCTCCAGGACGGCCGCCGTACGGTCGCCGACGCCGTGCAGGCGCGAGCGCCAGCGGGGCGATTCGCGGAGCTCGGCGAGGATCGTGTGGCTGGGCGCGGTGAAGTTCCCCGGGACCTGGAAGGCGAGGGTGCCGCCGGGCGCGAGGGCGTCCAGGTGGGCGGGGAAGAGGTCCGCGTGGCCGGGGACCCACTGGAGGAGGGCGTTGGAGACGATCAGGTCGTACGTCTCGGAGGGCGCCCAGGTGGCGGCGTCGGCGAGGGCGAAGTCGAGGGTGGGGGTGGCGTACTTCCGGGCCGTCTCCAGCATCTGCGGGGAGTTGTCGTAGCCGGTGATACGCGCCTCGGGCCAGCGCCCGGCCAGCACCGCGGTGACGTTTCCCGCCCCGCAGCCCAGGTCCGCGATGCGGGCGGGCCCGTCGCTCCTGATGTCGGGGATGCGGGCCAGCAGGTCGTGGAAGGGGCGGGTGCGGTGGTCCGCGTGGTTCAGGTACTGCTGCGGGTCCCAGATCGGTGAAGTCGTCGTCATGGCGTACAGCCTCCCGAGAAAAGTGTCTTGATGTCAAGATAGTTGAATTCAAGAGACTTCATGTCGAGGGACCCCCTACACTGATCGCCATGGAGGACGAGGTCGACCGGCTGGTCGCTGCATGGCGCCGAGAGCGCCCCGACCTCGACGTGGAACCACTCGAGGTGCTCAGCCGTGTCTCCAGGCTGGCCCGCCATCTGGACCGCGCGCGCAGGCTCGCCTTCGCCGAGCATTCGCTGGAGCCGTGGGAATTCGACGTGCTCACCTCGCTGCGGCGCGCCGGAGATCCGTACCAGCTCTCCCCCGGACAACTCCTCACCCAGACGCTCGTCACCTCCGGGACCATGACCAACCGCATCGACCGGCTCGCCACGAAGGGCCTCGTCGAGCGGCTGCCCGACCCCACCGACCGGCGCGGCGTGCTCGTGCGGCTCACCCCCGAGGGCCGCGACCGCGCCGACCAGGCACTGGCCGGGCTGCTCGCGCAGGAACGGGCCATCCTGGGTGAGCTCTCCCGCTCGCAGCGGGGTGAACTCGCCGATCTGCTACGCCAGTTGACCGCCCCGTTCGACAACGTCCCGGGCTAGGTCGGCCGGTCCCACACCCGCACGGCGGGCGAGGGCGACCGCGGCGAGCGTGGAGTGGACGCCAAGCTTCCCCAGCACGTTCTGCATATGCGTACGGACGGTGTGCGGGGAGAGGAAGAGGCGCTCGGCCACTGCCTTCCTGCCCAGACCGGCCACCATGCAGCGCAGCACCTCGCGTTCGCGCGGGGTGAGCGACTCGACGAGCCGTTCGCTCTCGGTGCGGTGCTTGCGGGCCGCCGTCAACTCCCGCAGTACGCCGGTGAGAAGGGCGGGCGGCAGATGCGTCTCGTCCCGCAGCACACCCCGGATGACAGCCAGCAGCCGCTGCAGCGAACAGTCCTTGGCGACCCAGCCGGACGCCCCCGCCTGGAGCGCGAGCGCGGCCCTGCGCGAGTCGTCCTTCTCGGCGAGCACCACGGTACGGACCGATGGCTGACCCGAACGGACGCCCACGACCAGCGAGATGCCGTCGACGAGACCGTTGTCCGCGCCGTCAGGGACCGCGACCGCACGCACGCCGAGCGAGGCGGCGGCGGTCGTGCCGAGGTCGGCGTCGACCAGCATCACATCGAATCTGCGCCCCTCGGCGGCTGCCCGGTCCAGGCAGCGCAGCGCTGCGGGGCCACTGCCTGCCGCGGCGACATCGACGTCGGGCTCGGCCGCGAGCGCGGCTGCGAGCGACTCGGCGAAGATGCGGTGGTCGTCGACCACGAGAACCCGGATACGTACCACTGAAACCCCCATGCGTCGGGGGGCGGACCGGCGCGGATACGGCGCCCGGTGCGAGGTGCGTGCCATCTCGCACGGCCGCCGCCGTGCATCGATTCCTACCCCGCCCCGGGCGTCGTACCCGACTGTCTCGCCCCCTGATCAACACCGGCCCCCACCGGTGCTGTGGTTCAGCGTAGGGCCACCGGCCCACAACGGAAGGTAATTTGCAGGATTGACCGACGGGTTGTGGGCTGTGTGCCAGTTGTGTTGCTTTGCGACAGAAGTCGCTCGGGACGGTGGCATATTCCGGCACGGAATGGGGCCGGCGGAGCGGGGCGCGGAGGCGCGAACTCCTCCCCGGGGCTCTGCCCCGGACCCCGCTCCTCAATCGCCGGAGGGGCTTAAGTCAGCCGGTGGGGCTCAGGCCAGTCGGTGGGCGCCCGCCGAGGGGGTGGCCTCGAAGACCCGGGGGGCCGCGAAGCCCGCCGCCGCGAATGCCTCCTCGACCGCCTTGGTGACCGCCTCCGCGTCCGTCGCCTCAAGGAGCACGATCGCCGAGCCGCCGAAGCCGCCGCCCGTCATCCTGGCTCCGATCGCACCGGCGGCGACCGCCGTCTCGACTACCAGGTCCAGTTCCTCGCAGGAGATGCGCAGGTCGTCGCGGAGCGAGGCATGGCCGGCGATGAGCACCGGGCCAATGGCCCGGATGTCCCCGGCGTCCAGGAGCGCGATGGTCTGCTCGACCCGGTGGTCGTCGGAGACGATGTGGCGGACGTAGCGGCGGACCTTCTCGTCGTCCAACCGGTCGAGCGCCTCGGGGAGTTGTTCGAAGGCGACGTCCCGCAGATGGGTCACGCCCAGCTGCCGCGCGCCCTCCTCGCACCCTTCGCGCCGTTCCGCGTACGCCCCGTCGCCGAGCGCGTGCTTGACGCGCGTGTCGACGACCAGGAGCTGCAGGCCCTGGGCCGCGAGGTCGAAGGGGACCTGGCGGGTGGTGAGGTCGCGGCAGTCCAGGTAGAGGGCGTGGCCCTCGGTACAGCAGGCGGAGGCCGTCTGGTCCATGATCCCGCACGGGACGCCGACGAAGGCGTTCTCCGCGCGCTGGGCGATGACCGCCAGCTCCTGGGCTGAAAGGCCCAGTTCGTAGAGATCGTTGAGCGCGAGCGCGGTGACGATCTCCAGGGCGGCGGACGAGGAGAGGCCCGCACCCGTCGGGACGGTGGAGGTGAGGTGGATGTCCGCGCCGGTGACGGCATGACCGGCCTCGCGCAGCGCCCAGACCACACCCGCCGGGTAGGCGGCCCAGCTGGTGTTGGTGAGGGGTTCGAGTTCGTCTACGTGGAGCTGGACGATGCCGCCCTCGATGTCGGCCGAGTACAGGCGGATGATTCCGTCCGTACGGCGCGACACCTCGGCGACCGCCGTGTGCGGCAGCGCGAGGGGCATCACGAAGCCCTCGTTGAAGTCCGTGTACTCGCCGATCAGGTTGACCCGGCCGGGTGCGGCCCAGACCCCCTCGGGGGCGGTTCCGTACAGCTCCTGGAAACTCATGCCTCAGCAACTCCTGTGTTCTGCGGGGCGGTCCGAGCGAATGTCCACGCATCGGAGACGATGCCGGCCAGGTCGGAGCGGCTGGGCTGCCAGCCCAGCCGCTCGCGTGCGGTGTCTGCGGAGGCGACGAGGGCGGCCGGGTCGCCGGCGCGCCGCGCCTCGGTGATCTCGGGGATCGGGTGCCCGGTGACCTTGCGGACCGTGTCGATGACCTCGCGGACCGAGAAGCCGGTGCCGTTGCCGAGGTTGCAGATCAGGTGTTCGCCGGGGGTGGCGGCACCCAGCGCGAGGAGGTGGGCCTCGGCGAGGTCGGCGACATGGATGTAGTCGCGGACGCAGGTGCCGTCGGGGGTCGGGTAGTCGTCCCCGTACACGGAGATGGCTTCGCGCCTGCCCTGGGCGACCTGGAGGACCAGGGGGATGAGGTGCGACTCGGGGTCGTGGCGCTCACCGAAGGTGCCGTACGCGCCCGCCACGTTGAAGTAGCGCAGCGAGGTGGCCGCCAGGCCGTGGGCCGCGCACTCCCCCGTGATCATGTGGTCGACGGCGAGCTTGGTCGCGCCGTAGGGGTTGGTCGGTGAGGTGCGGGCCGACTCGCGGATCGGGACCGACTCCGGCTCGCCGTAGGTGGCGGCCGTGGAGGAGAAGACCAGGGTGCGGACGCCCGCCGAGCGCATCGCGGCCAGCAGGGCCGTCGTACCGCCGACATTGTTCAGCCAGTACTTCTCCGGGTTGACGACGGACTCGCCGACCTGGGACGAGGCGGCGAAGTGCAGCACTCCGTCGTACGAGGAGTCGAGCCACTTGGCCGCGTCGTGGATGCGGCCCTCGATGAAGTGCGCCCCGGCGGGGACCCCTTCGCGGAAGCCGGTGGAGAGGTCGTCGAGGACGGTCACCTCGTGGCCCGCCTCGATGAGGTGAGCTGCTACGACGCTGCCCACATAGCCTGCGCCGCCCGTAACCAGGTATTTGTTGCTCACTTGCTCGCTACCTCTCGCAGTCGCTCTGCCGCGGACTCCGGCGGCACGTCATTGATGAAGACGTTCATGCCGGATTCGGAACCCGCGAGGAACTTCAGCTTGCCGGAAGTGCGGCGAATGGTGAAAAGCTCCAGATGCAGGGCGAATTCGTCCCGGTTGACGCGGTATCCGTCCAGCTCGCCGAACGGCGCCTGGTGCCACGCCGAGATGTACGGCGTCGGCGGCTCGCCCTCGCCGAAAATCCGGTCGAAGCGCCTCAACAGTTCCAGATACATCTGTGGGAACTCTGTGCGGGCCTCCTCGTCGAGGAAGCGCAGGTCCGGGACGCGCTTCTTCGGATAGAGGTGCACCTCGTACGGCCAGTGGGCGGCGTACGGGACGAAGGCCACCCAGTGCTCGCCCTCCATGACCACCCGGGTCCCCTCGGCCAGTTCGCGGGCGACGACCTCGTCGAAGACGTTACGGCCGCCGCTGCTCTCGGCGAAGGCGTCGGCCGAGCGCAGCATCAGGTCGGTTCGAGGAGTGACGAAGGGGTAGCCGTAGATCTGTCCGTGCGGGTGGCCGAGGGTGACACCGATCTCGGCGCCGCGATTCTCGAAGCAGAACACCTGCTTGACCTGCGGGAGTTCGGCCAGTTCGGCGGTCCTGTCGGTCCACGCCTCCAGGACCAGGGCCGCCTGCTCCTCGGTGAGGTCCGCGAAGGAGGCGTCGTGGTCGGAGGTGAAGCAGACGACCTCGCAGCGGCCGGAGTCACCGGCGAGCGAGGGGAAACGGTTCTCGAAGACGGCGACGTCGTACTGGGGCGCCGGGATCTCGCTGAACCGTCCGTCGCGGGAGGGGCAGAGCGGGCACTCGTCGGCCGGCGGGTGGTAGATGCGGCCCTGGCGGTGCGAGGCGACGGCGACCGCGTCACCGAGGAGCGGGTCGTGGCGGACCTCGGAGGCGGTGGATACCGGGTCGAGGGGGCGCAGGTCCGCCTCGTCGCGTACGACATCGTCCCGGGAGTCGTAGTAGAGCAGCTCACGACCGTCGGCGAGCCGGGTCGATGTCTTCTTCACGCTGGCGCTCCTCGCACACTGCAACACACTCACACACACCAAACAGAACCGAACATAACAAACCACAAGCCAACAGCACAGTCAATGGGCCGGGAGCTTCAAATGGGCAAGCGCTTTCATCCGGACAAAACAACCTCCCCGATCACAATCCAACAAACAACGTCATCAAAACTGTTCACTTCCTGAACTCGGAGGCGTAAGTTCCGGTCCTGTTCAGTTCACGCAACGAAGCGGGTACCCCCATGCACACACTCGCCGCAGGGCTCCGGCTCCCCACCAACGGGCTCGATTACGCGATCATGGCGATCTACTTCGTCGTGGTTCTCGGCATCGGATTCGCAGCCAGAGCCAGCGTCAAGACCAGCCTCGACTTCTTCCTCTCGGGCCGGTCACTGCCGGCCTGGGTCACCGGCCTCGCGTTCGTCGCGGCCAACCTCGGCGCGACAGAGATCCTGGGCATGGCGGCGACCGGCGCGCAGTACGGCGTCGCGGTCGTCCACTGGTACTGGATCGGCGCCATCCCGGCCATGGTCTTCCTCGGCCTGGTGATGATGCCCTTCTACTACAAGTCGAAGGTCCGCTCCGTACCCGAGTTCCTGCTCCAGCGCTTCGACAAGTCGGCCCACCTGCTGAGCTCCATACTTTTCGCCTTCGCGGCAATCCTGATCGCGGGCGTGAACCTCTACGCCCTGTCGATCGTCGTGGAGGCGCTCCTCGGCTGGCCGCAGTGGGTCGCGATCGTGGTCGCGGGCCTCTTCGTCCTTCTGTACATCACCATCGGCGGACTCTCCTCGGCGATCTACAACGAGGTCCTGCAGTTCTTCGTGATCCTCGCCGCGCTGATCCCGCTCACCATCCTCGGCCTGAAGAAGGTCGGCGGCTGGGACGGTCTGAGCGACTCGCTGGAGAAGAGCCACGGCCACAACTTCCTGTCCGCCTGGGACGGCACGGCCATCGGCCAGGCCAACCCGCTCGGCGCGAACTGGCTGACGATCATCCTCGGCCTCGGCTTCGTCCTCTCCTTCGGCTACTGGACGACCAACTTCGCCGAGGTGCAGCGCGCGCTCTCCGCCAAGAACCTCTCCGCCGCCCAGCGCACCCCGCTGATCGCCGCGTTCCCGAAGATCTTCATCGTCTTCCTGGTGATGATCCCGGGCCTGGTCGCCGCCGTCGTCGCCCCGAAGATCGGCCTGGCCGGCTCGGGACTCCAGTACAACGACGCGATCCCGCTGCTGATGCAGGACCTGCTCCCCAACGGTGTCCTCGGCATCGCGGTCACCGGTCTGCTCGCCGCCTTCATGGCGGGCATGGCGGCCAACGTCTCGTCCTTCAACACCGTGTTCACGACGGACATCTGGGCGCGGTACGTGAAGAAGGACAAGCCGGACGCGTACTACCTGCGCTTCGGCCGCCTCATCACGGCCGTCGGCGTGCTGGCCTCGATCGGCACGGCGTTCATCGCCTCGTCGTTCTCCAACATCATGGCCTACCTCCAGACCCTGTTCTCGTTCTTCAACGTCCCGATGTTCGTGGTCTTCATCATCGGAATGTTCTGGAAGCGCGCGTCCATGAAGTCGGGTGTGTGGGGCCTGGTCGCGGGCACCTCGGCCGCGATGCTCAACTACTTCTGGATCTACAAGCAGGGCGTCATCTCGATCCCCACGGACCAGGGCGCCAACTTCGTCTCCGCGATCGTCGGCTTCGTCGCCGGTGCGGTGGTCATGGTCGTGGTCACGCTCTTCACCGCGCCCAAGCCCGAGGCCGAGCTCGCCGGTCTGGTGTACGGCACCGAGTCCGCGGACCTGGAGGAGGAGCCCGCCGAGGGCGACGACGCCTGGTACCGCAAGCCGGCTCTCCTCGGCTGGGGAGCGATCGTGCTCGCCGCGCTCTGCTACATCCCGTACTCGATCTGATCGGAGGCAACCACCATGTCTGAGCTGCACAAGGAAGTCTCCGCGCTGGAGGCCAAGTCGGCCACCGCCGCCCGTCTCTTCGACATCCGGCGGATCATCGGCGGACTGTTCGTGGTCTACGGGATCATCGTGACGATCGCCGGGATCATGGCATCGGACGCGGACCTCAAGAAGGCCCAGGGGATCAACATCAACCTCTGGACAGGGCTGGCGATGCTCGCCCTGGGGCTCTTCTTCCTCATCTGGCTGAAACTGCGCCCGGTCGTCCCGCCGACCCCGCCGACCCCGGCGGAGTAACGGGGCAACTGCCGCAGAAGGGGCCGGACTTCACTCGCTGAGGTCCGGCCCCTTCTCCGTACCCAGCCGCAGGGCCGCGCTCACCGTCGCCCGGTCGAGCAGCCCGGTGCGTGCCGCGAGCGCCGCCGCCTCCAGGCGCGAGCCGACGCCCAGCTTCATCAGGACCCGCTGGACGTGGGTGCGGGCGGTGCTCGGCGCGATGCCCATCCCGGCCGCGATCAGCCGGGTGTCCTCGCCGTCGGCCACCCGTACCAGCACCTCGACCTCGCGCGGGGTCAGCATCTGCAGCAGCCGCTGCCCCTCGTCGTCGGGCTGGGCGGCCGGGTTCAGCAGCTCGGCGAAGGCACCCTGCAGCAGCTGCGGCGCCACCGCCGCCTCGCCCGCCCGCGCCTTGACCATGGCGCGCTCGACGCCCTCTATGCGCTCGTCATGGCGTACGTAACCCGATGCGCCCGCGGCGAAGGCGGCCGCGATGCCGCGCGGGCTCGGCACCGGGCCGAGCACCACGACGGCGACCTGGGGGCGCTCATTCTTGATCCGCACGATGGGATCGAAGGCCCCTGGTTCGGCGGGTGACGCCGTACCGAAGAGACAGACCTCCGGCGCCCGGCCGATCACCAGCTCGGCCGAGCCGCCGGTGGGCGCGGCCGCGGCGAGCACGCGATGGCCGCGGAGTTTCAGCGCAGAGGCAAGTGCCTCGGCGAGCAATCGGTGGTCGTCCACCACCATGAGCCGCACGCCCATAGAGCTACCCCCCACAGTGTGACCCCACGGAGCAGGCCCCCCGGCCCTCCTGACCCGGCAAGCTACACGCTTGTTCGACGTCGCGCGCCCCTTACCAGCCAGAAGCCCCCCTGATTGCTGAAATTCCTTCTATTCAGGGCTATTTGAGGTCCCTCTTGGCTGGTTGAACGCCGTTGTGGTCTGCTCGTCGCTAATGACCGGTCACATCACAGGGGGACACGTGCGCCTCAAGCGCCTGCTCTTCGTCGCGGCTTCGGCTGTCGCGACACTTCTCATCCCGATGGGTACGACACCCGCGTCCGCAGCACCGCCGAAGATCGCTTACAGCGATATCTCCATGAACTACGCGTCGGGTCGCAGCAAGGTCGAATGGGGAGGCACGGCCAAGCTCACCCACGTCTACCTGTACGTCAAGGACAACCTCGCCGACGGTCACAGCGTCACGGTCCGTCTGGTCACCCAGGGAGCGCCCCATGACTGGCCCCTGCACCGGGTCGCCACCGGCGCCGGAACCTACGGGGAGTGGTTGACGTATGCCGATCTGGGTTCGAGTTCCATCATCTCGTACGCCTGGATCGAGATCTGCCAGATGGAGGGAAACGTCAAACTGAAGTGCAACCCCTCCAAACCGATGGCAAATCCGTACGTGGTGCATTGACGCACCCCGCTGGGTCCCCGCCGTCTCACGGCGGGGACCCGGCGGCCGGGGCCCGGGCCTTGGTCAGCCCGTGGTGAAACCGGCCACCAGATAGCGTTTTTCGTCACCGCTGTACGAGGACTCCGCACTCAGAATGGTGTCGGCGATATACAGCCGACCGTTCTGGAAACGGAGTTCCGCACCGTCCAGGGAGAAACTGGTCTCCACGTCGCGGACCGACTTGTCGCTCGGGTTCTCCAGGAGCACTGTCTGCTTGAAGGTGCCGCCGTCGATGGATACGACCTGTCCGCCCTTGTCGTAGGGGGGCCGCTTGTAGGCGACGAGGTTTCCGCCGTCCATCCGGAGCGGGTAGATCGCGTAGCGGGTACCGGAATCCGCTTTGTCGCTGGTCTGCTTGCCGGTGGCCAGGTCGAAGGAGAGGATCTCGTTGACCCTGCCGGTGTCGCCGCCCCCGTCGTGTTCCTCGGTCGGCAGGTAGAGGCGGTCGTTGCCGACCACCATGTACCTGCAGCCCTCGACATTGGTGCTGTCGCACTTGCCGCCGTACTTATTGGCATCGGCGGCGATCCTGGACCGTAGCTTTCCCGTCTTGGCGTCGATCGAGAAGTAGTCGGAGACGCCGCTTCCCGCACCTGCGCCGGAGCCGACCTCCGCCGCGACCACCAACGGGTCGGTCGAGACGATGTGCGCGTACTGGACTCCACGCGGCAGCGCGTACGAGGAAACTGCCTTGCCGGTCACCGGATTCAGGGGCTGGACGGTCAGCTGCGGGCTGGAGTAGTCGCCACAACCACGGATCGCCACCAGCGCCTTGCCGCCGCCGTACCCGCGGTCCGCGCAGTTCTCGGAGTTGGGTTCGGGGGCCCATCGCTGAGCCCCGGTGGCGAGATCCCACACCGCGCCACCGCGGCTCAGCGATG